>NZ_LOWC01000145.1:0-174398 GCF_001522845.1 Burkholderia sp. BDU5
GCCGACGATCCTGCAGATCGAAGGGGCGAAAGCGGCGCGGGAGGTCGCGGCGGGCGGCGGCGCGGTCTGCGGGATTTCGTTCGAAGCGTAGCGCGCGCCGGTTCGCGCAAGGCGGCCGAGCGCGGCGATCCGGCGTCGTTCGACATGGCAAGCGGAAGTCGCGCCGCCGGCGGAATGGCGGCAGGGCGCGGACGTATCTCGGCATCTATCTGGGCATCTCGGCGGACGGCAGGCTCCGTGACGCCGTTTCGTGGCGGATGGCAGGAAGTGCAGGCAGAAGACGCCTGCTCGCACGTTTCCGGTTTCTCTGCCGTGGGTGCGCCGAAATGGCGACGAGATGTCCGCGGGTCCAGCGGCAATAATAAAACCGCCTGATTGGCATTCAAATCTTGATTCTTGAAATCAACGTCGAATTTCTCGTTATTTAGAAAATACCGGCTAATGGCGCGAATCGGAATTCATGACGTGTTTCGATATCGCGCGGCTGAAAATACGCGATGCGTCGAATCATCCGCGTTGCAGAGCGGGCTTCGTCTCGGCAAGCGACCAACCGCGCTCCGTTGCAACAGGAACCCGGGTGCCGCGCCGGAAATCGAAAGCCACTTGCATGTGACGCGCGCGGTCCGATCCGTCGGACAGCGTTCATTCGAATCAGCATGCAAAAGCATACGGCCGGATAAAATAAAAATAACTTGATTGTCGGAATCAACGTTGACAGCCGAAGTTTGCCGACAATAATCTTGCTGCGATATCGACAAATCGAGAATATCCATGTCCGATCTCGCTTCTTTATCGCAATCCGAACAATCCGGCCGCGCTCGCACCGCCGCGTATCTGCACGAAATCTGGCGGGCCGCGAACGGCGATCCCGACTATCTGCGCACGTTGCGCTTCAGCGGCGTGGGCGTCCTGCCGTCGGTTTTTCCAGTCACCGATTTCGCGTCGGCCGCGATCGGCGCGGCGAGCGCCGCGGTCGCCGAGCTCGTGCATCGCGCGACCGGCAAGCTGCCCGGCGTTCACGTGGATCGCCGCCGCGCGTCGCTGTGGTTCGGCGCGTCGCTGCGTCCGCGCGGCTGGCAAGTGCCGCCGCCGTGGGACGTGATCGCGGGCGACTATCGTACCGCCGACGGTTGGATCAGGCTGCACACGAACGCGCCGCATCATCGCGACGCCGCGCTCGCGGTGCTCGGCGCGCCGCTCGACAAGGCAGCCGTCGCGCGCGCGGCCGAGCGGTGGCGTGGCGACGCGCTCGAGTCCGCCGTCATCGCACAGGGCGGTTGCGCGGCCGCGATGCACACGCAGGACGAGTGGGCGCGTCATCCGCAAGGGCGCGCGGTGCGCGCGGAGCCGCTGCTGATTCACGACGACGTGGCGGTCGAGGGCAAGCGCCCGGCATGGTCGGCGCCCGCCGAACGTCCGCTGCACGGCGTGCGCGTGCTCGACCTGACGCGCATCCTCGCGGGCCCCGTCGCCACGCGCTTTCTTGCGGGCTTCGGCGCGCAGGTGCTGCGCATTGATCCGATCGGCTGGGACGAGCCGAACACGGTGCCGGAAGTCGTGCTCGGCAAGCGCTGCGCGCGCGTCGACCTGAAGTCCGGAGAGGGGTGTGCACTGCTGCGGCGCCTGATCGGCGAGGCCGACGTGATGGTCCACGGCTACCGGCCCGACGCGCTTGAGCGGCTCGGCTTCGACGCCGACGAGCGGCGCCGGATCAATCCGGGCCTCGTCGACGTGTCGCTCGACGCCTATGGCTGGAGCGGGCCGTGGCGCGGACGCAGGGGTTTCGACAGCCTCGTGCAGACGAGCGCCGGCATCGTCGAGACGGGCATGCGCGAAACACGCGGCGAGCGTCCCGTGCCGCTGCCCGTCCAGGCGCTCGATCACGGCGTCGGCTATTTCCTCGCGACCGCCGCGATTCGCGGCCTCGCGCGCCGGCTCGCGACGGGCGTCGGGACGAGAACGCGCGCGTCGCTCGCGAGAACGGCGGTGCTGCTCGCGTCGGATGGACTGCAGGAGAAGGGCCGGCGGCCGATCGCGCCCGAAACGCCCGACGATCTGGCCGAGTGGGTCGAGGAGACGAGCTGGGGGCCGGCGCGGCGCGTGCGCGCGCCCGTGGCGGTCGACGGCGCCCCGGTGCGCTGGCCACATCCGGCGAGCGCGCTCGGTTCGTCACCCGCCGGGTGGTAGCGGGCGCGCGCCGGCGCATTCATCACGTTCACACGGGAGCGCACATATGAGCCGGATAGTCGTAGTCAGCGGCGGCGGCACGGGAATCGGTTTGGCGGCCGCGCGTCATTTCGCGCGGCAGTGCGCGCAAGTGGTGATCGTCGAGCGTCGTGCGAACGTGAACGCCTGAACGCCTGAACGCCTGAGCGCCGCGTCCGCGGCCGGTTTGCACGAGTCGCCGGCCAGTCCGTGCGCCGCAAGCCTGCCGCCGCCGCCCATCCATCGACTGCGCGGACTGCCCAGCAGATCCCGCCGCGCCCCGGCCGTCGACGGCTCAGTCCAAGGCGGCGGAACGGTCTCTGTCGCGTCGGCCGCGGCCTCGCCAGATTCATCGCTCATATCGCCACCACCGCGAGACACTCGATGAAAGCGATTGGATTGATCGGCGGGTTGAACTGGGAATCGTCGGCGTCGATCGGGAGATTCTGGCAGAAGGCGATGGCTTTCATGTCGGTTCGAATCCACAACATGGAATAGAGGCGCGCGGGCCGTCGCGCGAAACGGATGCGAAACGGGGGCGAAACGGGGGCGAAACGGGGGCGAAACGGGGGCGCGCGCCGCGGTGCACTGTGCCGGTCAGCGGCGCGAGGCATTCGCGGTCATCGTCGGCGATCGTCGGTGATCACCGGCAGTCCTTCCGGATGCGCTTGGCCGGCGCCGGTGGCGACGATGCGGCGCCCGGCGTGAGCGTCACAGCCGGCGGGCGCGATTTCAGTTTCAATGCGGTGTTGAACATCCCGGTGGCGCGTGGGCCGCGGGCCGGTGCGAGCCGGATGTGCCGCTTCGATCGGCCGGCGACGAGCCGCTCAATGCAGCATTCCCAGCCGCTCCGCCATCGGATGCCGCTGCACGTAGCACTGAAACGCCTCGATGAACACGTTCTCGGCCGCGTTCATCCGGCGCTCGCGGTTCCACATCAGAAAGATCTCGACATCGAGCAGGCCTTCCTCCGGCGGCAGCCGCCAGAGCCGCTGCCGCGCGAGGTCGTCGCGCACGATGTGCTCGGGCAGGCAGCCGATTCCATAGCCCGCGAACACGAGGCGGCGGATTTCGTCGAGACTCGCCGACGTCGCGACGATTCGCCCAGTGAAGCCGCGCTGATCGCGAAACACGGTGAGCGGCGCGAGCGCGTCGCCGATCTGGTCGCTGGTGAACGAAACGAAATTCTCGGCGAGCAGATCTTCGATTTTCAACGCCTGCCGACCGAATAAGCGGTGGTGACGTCCGCAAAACATTGCATAGCGTTGTCGCAAAAAACTGCGTAATTCGATTTTATCGACCGGCGTTCGACATAATGCGAGCCCGCAAGTCGCTGTTTTTTGCAATAAAGAAGAAAGAATATCCGCCGAACGCATGACTTCGATATGCAGATCGACGCGCGGATAGGTGCGGCGAAATTCGGCGAGAAACTCGTCGTAGACGGGCGATTCGACGCGGCTCACGCACAGCAGGCGCACCGATCCGGTCAGTTCGCCGCCGCGGTCGTCGAGCTCGTTGTCGAGCCGCGACATGTGGCCGTAGATGTCGGCTGCGATCCGGTAGACCTCTTCGCCCGCGCGCGTCGGCAGGAACTGCGCGCCGCGCCGCTGGATCAGCGTGCGGCCGAGCGAATCCTCGAGCCGCTTGAGCGCCTGGCTCACGGCCGGCTGCGTCAGGTGCAGCCGCGCGGCCGCGCGGCTGATGCTGCGCTCCTGCATGATCGCCAGATACGTTCGCAATAGATTCCAATCGAGGCGGTCCATCAGCACGCGTGCGACATGGGTTCGAATATTCGACACTTATTTTTACTCCCGGGAAACGATTTTGCATCGTAAAACTAGATTAGCGGGATTTATTCTTAAGATAATAACTTAGAATTTGACCGATTAATCCCGCTGCGCGATAAATCGCCCATTTGCCGAACCCGATTCGTTCGGCCGAGGCGGACATTTCAGCGAGGAGATCGCATTGGACCGGGGCATCCCATCGAACCTGCCGGCGCGCCAGCCGCGCCGCGCGGCCGGCGCCGCATTCGTCGGCACGATGATCGAGTGGTACGACTTCTACATTTACGCGAACGCGGCCGCGCTCGTATTCGGCGAGCTGTATTTCCCGTCGCGCGATCCGTTCACGAGCACGATGGCGTCGTTCGCGACGTTCGCGGTCGGCTTTTTCGCGCGGCCGGTCGGCGGACTGTTCTTCGGCCATCTCGGCGATCGGATCGGGCGCAAGAAGGCGCTGATGACGACGCTCGTGATGATGGGCGTCGCGACCGTCTGCGTCGGCCTCTTGCCGAGCTACGAGCGCGTCGGCATGCTCGCGCCCGTGCTGCTCGTGCTGCTGCGGATCGTGCAGGGCGTCGCGGTCGGCGGCGAGTGGGGCGGCGCGGTGCTGATGGCGGGCGAGCACGCGCCGCACGGGCGGCGCACGTTCTTCGCGTCGTTCGCGCAGCTCGGCAGTCCGGCGGGGCTCATCCTGTCGCTCGTCGCGTTTCGCGCGGTCACCTCGATGGAGCACGATGCGTTCATGTCGTGGGGCTGGCGTCTGCCGTTTCTCGCCAGCATCGTGCTGCTCGCGGTCGGCGTGTTCGTTCGGCTGAAGGTCGACGAGTCGCCCGAGTTCATTCACGAGAAGGCGATGGCGCGCACCGTCGCGCGGCCGATCGCCGAGGTGTTGCGCTCGTCGCGCGCGATGGTGCTGTTCTGCATCTGCGCGAACACGATCGGCATCGCCGGGCTGTATTTCACGAACACGTTCATGATCGCGTTCACGACGCAGCACGTCGGCGTGACGAAATCGCTGATCCTCGATTGCCTGTTCATCGTCGCGATCATCCAGTTCGTGTCGCAGCCGATCGCCGCGTGGCTCGGCGGCAAGCTCGGCGACGCGCGGTTTCTCAAGCTCGCCGCGCTTTTCGCGATGGCGTCGCCGTATCCGATGTTCATGCTCGTGCAGACGGGACGCCTCGTGCCGATGGTGATCGGCATCGCGCTCGCGACCGTGTTCCTCGCCGGCTTCTATTCGGTGATCGCGGGTTTCGTGAGCGGCGCGTTTCCGACGCGCGTCCGCTATTCGGCGATCTCGATCTCGTACCAGATGTGCGGCGCGATCGCGGGCGGCCTGACGCCCCTCGCCGGCACGTGGCTCGCGCATCGGTTCGTCGGGCAATGGTGGCCGCTCGCGGTGTTCTATACGTGCCTTGCGGCGTTGTCGCTGCTCGGTGTGATCGCGCTCGACGCGCGCAGGCATCAGCGGGCCGACGTCGCCGACGCCGTGCTCACGCGCTGATTCGCGAAGGAGGAAGGCTTCGATGTGGCAAATCGACGGTATGCGACTCTGGGACAGTTTGATGGCGCTCGCGCAAATCGGCGGCACCGCGCGGGGCGGCGTGCGTCGGCTCGCGCTGACCGATGCCGATCGGCGCGGCCGCGAGCGCTTCGCGCAATGGTGCGGCGACGCCGGGATGACGGTGCGCGTCGATGCGATCGGCAATCTTTTCGCGCGGCGCGCCGGTGCGGATGACGCGCATCCGGCCGTGCTGATCGGCAGCCATCTCGACACGCAGCCCGAAGGCGGGCGCTTCGACGGCGCGTACGGCGTGCTCGCCGGGCTCGAGCTCGTGCGCACGCTGAACGACCGCGGGATCGTCACCGACAAGCCGCTCGAGCTCGTGTCGTGGACCAACGAGGAGGGGGCGCGCTTCACGCCGGCGATGCTCGGCTCGGCGGTGTTTTCGGGCGCGATGTCGCTGGATGCGGCGCTCGCGGCGCGCGATGCCGACGGCGTCGCGCTGGCCGACGCGCTCGATGCGTGCGGATATCGCGATCCGCTGCGCGCGGCCTGGGCGCGCGGCCAGCATGCGTCGTGCGATCCGGAGCAGGTGCGCGCGATGCTGCGCGAGCGCGTCGACGCATACTTCGAAGCGCACATCGAGCAGGGCCCGGTGCTCGAGCGGCGCGGCAAGACGATCGGCGTCGTGACGGGCGGGCAGGCGATCCGCTGGCTCGACGCGACCGTGACGGGCGTCGCCGCGCACGCGGGCACGACGCCGATGCCGTATCGGAAGGACGCGCTGTTCGCGAGCGCCGAGATCGCGCTCGCGCTCGAAGCGCTCGTCGCGCGCCACGCGCCGGATGCGCTCGCGACGATCGGGCAGAGCACGGTCGAGAACGCGTCGCGCAACACGATCGCGGAGCGTGTCGTGTTCAGCGTCGATCTTCGTCATCCGGATGATGCGCGGCTCGACGCGATCGAGCGCGAACTGCGCGACGCGTGCGCGCAAATCGCCGCACGCCGCGGCGTGACGGTCGACGTCGGCACGCATTGGTCGAGTCCCGCGACGCCGTTCGACCCCGCATGCATCGCGCTCGTCGAGACGGCCGCGCAGCGCTGCGGCTACACGCACGCGCGGATCGTGAGCGGCGCGGGGCACGACGCGATCCACCTCGCCCGCTGCGTGCCGACCGCGATGGTGTTCATCCCGTGCGTCGACGGGCTGTCGCACAACGCGGCCGAGCGCGCGCTGCCCGAGCATGTCGCGGCGGGCGCGAACGTGCTGCTCGGCGCGGTGCTCGCGCGCGCCGGCGTGCACGAGCAACCGGCGCACGCTCACGCCGCCGAAATCGCGTCGCAACCGCATTGACGATCGATCGGAGAGCCGAGCCCGCATGCTGACTTATTTTCATCCGGACCAGTTGAAGCACAGTCCGCTCACCTATCTGTCGCGGGGCAAGATGCGCGCGCCGCACGAAGTGCCCGAACGGGCCGCGCGGCTCGTCGACGCGGCGAAGTCGCTCGGCTTCGACGTGCGCCCACCCGCGGACTTCGGCACGGCGCCGCTTGCGGCGGTGCACGGCGAGCGGTATCTGCGCTTTCTCGCCGACGCGCACCGTGAGTGGCTGCGCATCCCGGAGGACTGGGGGCCCGAGGTGATGTCGAACGTCTACGTGCGCGAGCCGAATCCGCTGCGCGGCGTGCTCGCGCAGGCGGCGCGCTATCTCGCGGACGGCAGCTGCCCGATCGGCGAGCACACGTATCGGGCCGCGTACTGGTCCGCGCAGGACGCGCTGGCCGGCGCGGCCGCGCTCGCCGACGGCGTGCGCGACGTATACGCGCTCTGCCGCCCGCCCGGCCATCATGCGCGCCGCGAGGCCGCAGGCGGCTTCTGCTATCTGAACAATGCGGCGATCGCCGCGCAGGCGCTGCGCGCCCGCTACGCGCGCGTCGCGATCCTCGATACCGACATGCATCACGGTCAGGGCATCCAGGAGCTGTTCTACGACCGCGACGACATACTGTACGTGTCGATTCACGGCGATCCGACGAACTTCTATCCGGCCGTCGCCGGCTACGAGGAGGAGCGCGGCACGGGGCGGGGCGAGGGCTGCAACGTGAATCTGCCGATGCCGCACGGCTCGGACGAATCGGTGTTCTTCGCGCAGCTCGAGCGCGCGAAGGCGATCGTCGAGCGTTTCGCGCCCGACGTGCTGGTGTTCGCGCTCGGCTTCGACGTGTACCAGGACGATCCGCAGTCGAAGGTCGCGGTGACGACGGAAGGCTTCGGCCGGCTCGGCGCGATCGTCGGCGCGTTGCGTTTGCCGACGCTGATCGTGCAGGAGGGCGGCTATCACCTCGATGCGCTCGCACAGAACGCAGCGGCGTTTTTTCGGCGTTATCAGGCGGCGCGCTGAGCGCGTCCGCCGGGACGGCCGGGCGGCGCAGCCGTCGCCCTGACGTTGGTTCGATTTCGTTGGTTCGGCACTAGTGGCTGATGCTAGTGCGCCGCCCGCCATCTGGTGGTGGCCCTTGGATGCAGGCGGATTTTGCCGCGCGATCGCTCGCGCGGCTTTTCTCTTTTTACGCCGCGCTTTCGTGTGGAAGCGTCGGCACGAGGTCGACGCTTCGTCGATGAGGGCCCGGCGCGGCGCGTCGCGATAGCGCGAGCGCGCCGGGCGGCGGCGATCAGCGATTGGCGATGGGTGTGCGGCGCGCGGCGCGCGATGGCCGTGCGGGCGCGCCGGCGCGCACCACGGTGAATGCCGAACCGGCCGACGTCGGGATCGACGCCGCGCCGATCCGATCGAACCGGCGCGGCGAGTCGATCTCGCATCATGCGTCGCTGCGCTCGACTCGCCTTCCAACTATCCGATTTTCAGGGCGTCGACCGATCACGAAGCCGCGCCGCGCGCGCCGCCCGTTCCGCGAGAAGCCGCCGCTTCCGTCGAGCCGTTCCGCGGCGTCACGCCGTCGGCCGCGCGGGCTTCCCACCAGTACTTGCCCGCCCGCAGCTTCGGATCCCGGATCGCCAGATACGTCGTACTCCACAATTGCGCGGCGTTCGCCTCGGTCACGTCGGTGCTGCGCGTGCCGAACGCTTCGGTCTGGTATTGCCCGTTCGCGTAGGACCACGACCACATCTCGGTCAGGCGCATGTCCTTCGCGTTCGCGATCACCTGCCAGATCTGCTGCCGCGCCTGCGTGAGCAGCGTGCGCACGTCGCCCGGCAAATCGGTGCGCGCGAGCTGCCGGTCGAGGCCCGCGACCCACATTGCCTGCTGCCACGACCAGATTACCGTGCCGTGATACGCGGAGTTCGTGAAGCGCGGCCACAGCGTCGGGTCCGCGTAGGCCGGATTCGCGATCAGCATGCCGGCGTCGGTCACGAGCCCGACCGGGAACGGCCGCATCACGTCGGTGACGATGCGGGCGAGCAGGTCCGGCGGCGGATTGCCGAACAGCAAGACGAAGCCGCCGTCCGAGTGCATGATCGGGATCGGGTAGCCGCGCGCGTCGAGCGCGATTGCGTCGAACTGCAGCGCGGCGTTCGGCGCCGTGCCGGCCGGCACGCCCGCCTGCGGCGCGTAGGCGGCGAGCTTCGCGCGCGCGTCGTTCGGCGTGACGGCGACCTGGAAGTACGGCGGGGCGGCGCGCTCCCAAACGGCTGCCGCGGCGCCCGCGTTCGCGAGGACGGCGCGCTGATCGGCGCTCAGGTACGGATCGAGCAGACCGCGCGCGAGAAAGTTGCTCGTCGCGCGCAACGCGGCCGGCACGAGCGCGACGTTGACGTCGTACGGATAGACGCCGCCGCCGATGCCGTCGGTGCTGTCGCGCCAGTTGCCGACGATCTCGCCGGGACGCAGCCGGATCAGGTTCGCCGCGAGCGCCTGCTGCGTGAACGGCTGCGCGGTCTGGACGACGCGCACCAGATTGCTGACGAAGCGGCTGCCGTTCGCGACGCCGTCGCTGCCGGCCTGCGCGAGGTACGCGGCGGCGCGCGCCTGGCCGCGCGGATCTTCGATCAGCCAGTCTTCCATGATCGGCGCGAGCATGTAGTCGCCATCGATCATCTTGTAGTCGTAGGTCGGCGTCGGATCGTTCGGGCGGCCGTGCTTGAGGTTGTCGATCAGCGCGAATTCGCCGATGCCTTCCTCGTGCGCGACCTTGCCGTCCGGCGACAGGCGGCTCAGCACCGAGCCGAGGCCGGCTTCGATCACGTCCGGCTGCAGCACGGGCATCAGCATCCGCACCGAGATCAGCGTGTCGCGGCCGAAGTAGGTGTCGTACTGCCAGGAGCCGGCGAGCAGCTTGTCGTGGAAGCTCAGGAATTCGAATACATCCTGGCTCAGCGGATCGGGGTTCACCGCCGACGTGAACAGATTCGTGTGCGTGATCGGCTGCAGCGGCGTCTCGCCGCTAAACGCCTCGATGCGCAGGCGCAGCGTCGGCGCGCCGGACGGCGATTGCAGCACGAGCTTGCCGGTGCCGTCGGCGGCCACCGTGCCGCCGCCGATCACCGTGACGCGCAACGCGTAGCCCGGCGCGCCGTCGACGCGATTGCGCTGCCACGTCGCGACGTTGTCCGACACGGACGGCTGCACGACGATGTCGGACGGCACGGTCGCGCCGCCGTTGTAGTCGCGCAGGAAGCGCACGGAGCTCAGCAGCGCCTGCTTGATCGACAGGCTGTTCACGTCGGCCGACACGTCGACGCCGATCCCGTACAGCGGCCGGCCCGCCGCGTCCTGCGTCATGACGGGCGCGATCGGCGTGTCCTGGCTCCAGTTGACGGGCTGCGACGTGTCGCCGAACCAGAGGCCCGTGCCGCTGTTGCCCGCCGGAAAGACGACGAGGAGGCGCGGTTTCGTCGACGAGCGCATCAGCAGATGTGCGGCGATCTTGTCCTGCCGGTAGAACGCATTGATCTGCCCGCCGCGGTCGAGCCTGAACGCGAGCGCGGACGCTGGCGGATCGCCGCCGCCGCCCGAAATGTCGTCGTGATCGGAGCAGCTCGCCAGAAAAGCAATGAAAAATACAAACAAACAGGTGAAGACCTTCCTCGTATCGAGACGCGCCTGCATATCCCCTCCATTTGCTCGTGGGCAAGTGAAATTGTGTCGATATGTCCGATGACCGGGCGTCGCCGGACACGCGAAAGCACTGCTGAATGACGCTTCAATCGGGATGCCTTGTGCGAGACGGCCGGATGCTCGCGCTGTCGTGCCGGCTGCGGAATGCGTGCGGACGCTGCAACGTGCGGTTGCCGTGCGCGCATGGCGCGCGTAGCCGGAGCCGCTCGGGCCGGCGGAGCCGATCTGCGGCCGCCGATCGCGAGCCGGGCGGGATGCGGATGGAGCTCGGCGCATGGATGCGCATCGAGCCGGCCGAGGGCGACGCGAGCCTATCGCGCCTCGGCGGAAACGTTCGGACTTCGGCTACGTCGCGTGCTGCGCGCTCGCTTCCACACGTAGGCGTGGGACGTCAGCACCATCGCATGCTAAATCAATCGTCACACGATTGGGGCGGGAATGCAGATCGCCATGAGCGTTGTCGATACGACTTCTTGTTAATGGCTCGGAGAAGAATTGAATTGATAATCCTGATTCAATAATCGATCGGGTCGTCCGCTCTCGATTCGCGAAAAGAGGCTTCCTGTTTCCGTGAGGATGTCGTACTGCTCTGATTGCTTTTAGCGAGTATCGATATTTCAATGGTTGGCTACATTCTTGCGATGCAATCTGGCCACCTGTCCGCTACCCGTCGCGTCCAGGTGTCGGGCGCTCGTCGTGACAAGCGAGACGGACCGGCGGCGTTCGCTTATCCGGGCCGTTCGATGCGACAGCGCGGCCAGGCATTTTTTGGCCGGGCGGCCCCGTCGGCGCTTCATTGCTTCTCCGGCAGGAACCAGTTCATCACGAGCGCGCAGATGCCGCCCGTGGCGACGCCCGATTCCAGCACGCTCTTGAGCGCGTGCGGCAGGCTGGTCAGGATCTCCGGCACTTGGGACACGCCGAGGCCGAGCGCCAGGGAGACGGCGATGATCAGCAGTGCGCGGCGGTCGAGCCGGATGCCGGCGAGGATGTTGATGCCGGAAGCGGCCACCGCGCCGAACATCACCATCGCGGCGCCGCCCAGCACGGGCTCGGGCACCGCTTGCAGGACGCCTGCGACGGAGGGAAACAGGCCCAGCAGGACGAGCATGCCCGCGATCCAGATGCCCACATGGCGGCTGGCGATGCCGGTGAGCTGGATCACGCCGTTGTTCTGGGCGAAGACGGAACTGGGGAAGGTGTTGAAGACGCCGGCCAGCAGCGAGTTGGCTCCGTTGACCAGCACGCCGCCCTTGATGCGCCGCATCCACAGCGGGCCTTCGACAGGCTGCCTGGAGATCTTGCTGGTGGCGGTGACGTCGCCGATGGCTTCGAGCGAAGTAACCAGGTAGATGATCAGCATCGGCACGAACAGCGTCCATGAGAAGCCCAGGCCGAAGTGCAGCGGCGTGGGGATCTGGAACAGCGCGGCTTCGCGCGCGCCGGTGAAGTCGAGGCGGCCCATGGCGGCGGCCGCGAGATAGCCGATCGCGAGCGCGATGACGAGCGCGGTGCTGCGCACCCAGACGACGGGCACCCGGTTGAGCAGGATGATGGTGCCCAAGACGAGGCCGGAGAGGGTCAGGTTTTCTGCGCTGGCGAAGCTGCCCTTGGACATGGCGCTGTAGCCGCCGCCCATGCTGATGAGGCCGACCTTGATGAGGGTGAGGCCGATCAGCAGGACCACGATGCCGGTGACGAGCGGGGTGATGAGGCGTTTGACGAAGGGCAGGATGCGGGAAACGCCCATCTCGACGAAGGAGCCGGCGATGACGACGCCGAAGATCGCGGCCATCACGGTTTCGACCGGCGTGCCCTGCTTGACCATCAGGCTGCCGCCGGCGATGAGCGGGCCGACGAAGTTGAAGCTGGTGCCCTGGACGATGAGCAGGCCGGCGCCCAGCGGGCCGAAGCGCCTGCACTGGACGAACGTCGCGATGCCTGAGATCACCAGCGACATCGACACGATCAGCGTCGTATCGCGACTGGGCACGCCCAAGGCCTGGCAGATCAGCAGGCCCGGCGTGACGATCGGCACCAGGATCGCCAGCAAGTGTTGCAGGGCGGCGACGATGGCGACCATCGGGGCAGGCCGGTCGTCGGGGCCGTAGACGAGATCGTGGGCGGATTCGGCGTCGTCGGCGCTGCGGGAAGCGGGTTGGGCGAGGGGGGCGGGTTGCATGGCGGAAGGGCCGGTCCAGGTGGAAAGTGCGGGATTTTAACGGGAAGGCCCCGCCTGCACCCGCCAAGCCGCCGGTTGGCTGTCCGCGCTTACGCCACCTGGGCGTGGAGTCCGCGCATCAGCGCGTCGAAGGTCGCTTGCGGCACGAGCGAGGACGGCTGAACGGCCGAGCCGTCGCGAGGGGCCGAGGGCCCTTCGCGACGCGCCTCGATGCGCGCGCGAATCGTCGACATGGCGATCGGTTCGCGCGCGCCGCCGGGCAACCGTCGCGTGATCGTGCGATCGGTCGCGTGACGACAGCCGCGCGTCAATCGACGCGCTTCGCCCCCGCCAGCGCCGCCGCCTCGTCATAGATCGCCGTCTGCGCGATGCCGCCCGCCACCGCCGCATCGTCGACGTCCCCGCTCATCATCCCCCAGCGCCGGTACTGTGACAGGAACCACATCCCATCGCTCGCGGCCGGCCGATTCACCGTTCCGTGCTCGTGGAACTTGATCGGCGCAGGCGGCTGCGCAAACGGCCCTGCGCCGTAGTCGCCGAGCAGCCGCGGCGCAATCTGCCCGACCGGCACGCCGATCGCGTCCGGCTCGGCCAGCCATGCGGCCGCCGTCACCCGGTGGTTCGAGTCGTCGAGCCATTCGCACGCATCGAGCAACGTGCGCACCAGCAGGCGCGCTGTGTTCGGATACAGCGCGACGAACTCGCGCCGGCACGCGAGCGCCTTTTCCGGATGATCGGGCCAGACTTCGCTTGTCGCCGCGACCGTCCTGCCCGCGCCGCGCGCCTCGGCGACCGCGTTCCACGGCTCGCCGACGCATAGCCCGTCGAGCTCGCCTGCCGCGAGCGCGCCGACCATCTCCGGCGGCGGAATCACGACGCTGCGGATGTCGCGCAGCGGATCGACGCCGCGCGCCGCGAGCCAGTGATACAGCCACATCGCGTGCGTGCCGGTCGGGAACGTCTGCGCGAACACGGGGCGCCGGCCGAGCGTCGCGAGCGCGGCCTTCAGGTCGCCCGACGCGCGGTAGGCGTCGGCGAGCCGGCTCGAGAACGTGATCGCCTGGCCGTTGCGGTTCAGCACCATCAGCACCGCCATGTCGGCGCGCGGCCCGCCGATGCCGAGCTGCACGCCGTAGACGAGCCCATGCAGCGCGTGCGCGGCGTCGAGCTCGCCCGACAGCAGCTTGTCGCGGATGCTCGCCCACGACGGCTGCCGGCACAGCTCGAGCGTGAGGCCATGGCGTTCGCCGAGCCCGAGCCGCTGCGCGGCGACGAGCGGCGCGGCGTCGCTCAGCGCGACGAAGCCGATGCGCAGATGGCGGCGTTCCGGTGCGTCGAGAGTCGCTGTATTGATGCGCGCTGTGTTCATGCGTATTGCACCTTCGATCAAGATTGCGTGTGCGCCGCGAGCAGCCGGCGGGCGGCCTCGACGATCCGGATGCCCTGATCCATCGCGCTGCGGCGCAGCGTCGCGTACGCGTCCTGTTCGGACAGCTTGCGGCGGTCCATCAGCATGCGCTTCGCGCGGTCGATCAGCTTGCGGTCGGCGAGCTCGCTCTCGACTTCGGCGAGCCGCTGGCGCAACTGCTCGTCGTGCGAGAAGCGCGCGAGCGCGACTTCGAGGATCGGCGCGAGCCGCCCGGCGGACAGACCCTCGATCAGATACGCGCTCACGCCCGCGCCGACCGCCGCGCGGATCAGCTGCTGGTCGGCGTCGTGGCTGAACATCAGCACGGGGCGCGGCGCGGTCGCGTTCATCACCGCGAGCTGCTCGAGCGTGTCGCGCGACGGCGATTCGGTGTCGATGATCACGACGTCCGGCCGCTGCTCCTCGACGGCCGCGGGCAGCCGCGCGGGCGTCGCGACCTCGTCGAGCATCTCGTAGCCGAGGCGCGCGAGCGTGTCGCGCAGCTCGCCGATCGGCTTGTCGGTGTCGGTGACGAGCAGCACGCGCAGCTTGGAGGATTGGTCGGTCGATCCCATGTGTCAGGCGGAAGAGGCGGGCGCGTCGCGGCGGCGCTCGCCCATGCGTTTTTTTACCATATGCGCGCGGACGCGGCGGGCAAGCGCCGGCATGCGCCGCTCGCGCCGCTCAGGCCGCGTGCGGGATTCGGCGGCGATCGGCCGCGTGCAACGCGGCGTGCGCATCGCCCGAAAGCGCGCGCGCATTCGCATGCAGCGTCGCGTGCGCGCCGTCGATCGCGAGCGCTTCGCCGATCGCGCGGCCGACGAAGATCACGGCCGGGCTGCCGAGCCCCGCTTCGGCTGCGCCGGACGCGAGATGCCCGAGCGTGCCGGTCCAGCGCCGCTCGGCCGGCGTGCCCGCCCACTGGACGACGGCGGCGGGCGTCGCGGCGTCGAGCGCCGAGCGCAGCCCCGCGGCGATCCGGTCGATGCGGCTCATTCCCATGTAGATCGCGAGCGTCGTGCCGGCCGCGGCGAGGCTCGCCCAGTCGGGCTCGCCGTGATCCTGCAGGTGCGCGGTGACGAACGTCACGCCCTGGCAGTGATCGCGATGCGTGAGCGACACGCCGAGGCTCGCCGCGGCCGCGAAGCCCGACGAGATCCCGTTGACGATCTCATACTGCACGCCCGCCGCGCGCAACGCAGCGATCTCTTCGCCGGCGCGGCCGAACAGCAGCACGTCGCCGCCCTTGGCGCGCACGACGTGCGCGCCGCGCAGCGCGTGGCGGCACATCAGCCGCTCGATGAACGCCTGCGGCGTCGACCGGCAGCCGCCGCGCTTGCCGACGCGGATCACGCGCGCGCGCGGCGCGAGCGCGGCGATGTCCGGATTGACGAGATCGTCGAGCAGCAGCACGTCGGCGGCCGCGAGCGCCTTCGCGGCCTTGAGCGTCAGAAGGTCCAGATCGCCGGGGCCGGCGCCGAGCAGCGTGACTTTGCCCATCGTGTTCATCTTCGTCTCCCCATGCCGCCCGGGCGGCGCGTCTGCGGCGAATGCGCTTCGCCAAAAAAAGAACGGCGTCCTGCGCACGCGGTCGGCGAAGCGGCCGGATGCGTAGGACACCGTTGTCCAAGTGGACCGTCCGTCGGCGGACGATCCGGAGATGCTGCGCGATCCTGCACCGGCGTCGTTGCCGATGACGCTTCACATCCAGCAATATCCGGGCCAGCGGCGGGCGCGCACGCGCCGAAGCGGCGCGAAGATGGCGCGAAGATGGCGCGATCGTGCTCGCGCGCGTTGCGGGCGAGCAGGCGTCGCGCGCGATGCGCGAGCGCTCAGACCGGCGTCGGCGCGCGGGTGCCGCCTCGCCGGCGCGGGCGAAGCCGTGGCGCAAGCGTCGGCACACGCGCCGCACGACGCGCGCGCCATCGATCGCGCGGCCTCGCCGCCGACGCGCGGCGCGCGGCCCAAAACCCGCCGCCGCACCCGCCCCCGCGCCGACATGTCGCACGCGGACAGTGCTGCATCGCACCAGATCTGTGCTTCACTGCCTCACCGCGCATCGTCGGCGCGCGGCGCGAAAACCGTGCACGTCGGCGCAATGCCGCGCCGCATCTCGTTTTCGGCTTGCTGGCACGCCGCTTGCCTAGCGATCTTCGGGCGAGTCAATGACGATTCGCTTCGCAGCACCGAATATCGATCCGCCCGGCAACGGGCTTCCTGGGCAACGGCGTCCTACGCATCCGGTCACTCGACCGGGTTCGCAGGACGCCGTTTTCGTTTGGTGAGACAAGATGTCCGACAAAGCCACCCGCATCGACCTTCTCGACTGGCGCACCGCGCCGATGCGCGCCTTTCATCTGACGTGGATGGCGTTCTTCGTGTGTTTCTTCGCGTGGTTCGCGTGCGCGCCGCTGATGCCGCTCATCGCACGCGAATTCGGGCTGAGCGCCGATCAGGTCGCGAACGTCAACATCGCGGCCGTCGCGGCGACGATCGCCGTGCGGCTCGTCGTCGGTCCGCTGTGCGACCGCTTCGGCCCGCGCCGCGTTTATGCGGGGCTGCTCGCGCTCGGCGCGATTCCGGTGTTCGCGGTGTCGTTCTCGCATGACTACCTGACGTTCCTGCTGTGCCGCCTCGGCATCGGCGCGATCGGCGCGAGCTTCGTGATCACGCAGTACCACACGTCGGTGATGTTCGCGCCGAACGTCGTCGGCACCGCGAACGCGACGGCCGCCGGCTGGGGCAACGCGGGCGCGGGCGCCGCGCAGGCCGCGATGCCGCTCCTGATCGCCGCCGCGCTGATGCTCGGATTCGGCCACGCGTTCGCGTGGCGCGCCGCGCTCGCAGCGCCGGGCGTCGCGATGCTCGTGATGGCGGTCGTCTACTGGCGCTGCACGCAGGATTGCCCGCAGGGCGATTTCGTCGCGCTGCGCGCGCGCGGCGTGACGATCGACAGCGGCAAGAAGGGCGGCTTCGCGAGCTTTTCCGCCGCGTGCGCGAACTACCGCGTGTGGATGCTGTTCGTCACCTATGGCGCGTGCTTCGGCGTCGAGGTGTTCATGCACAACATCGCCGCGCTCTATTACGTCAATCACTTCCAGCTGTCGCTGAAGGACGCGGGCCTCGCCGCCGGCATCTTCGGCCTTCTCGCGCTGTTCGCGCGCGCGCTGGGCGGCTGGCTGTCCGATCGCGTCGCCGCGCGCCGGGGGCTCGACGTGCGCGCGACGCTGCTGTTCATGCTGATCGTCGGCGAGGGGCTCGGGCTCCTGTGGTTCGCGCATGCGGGCAGCGTCGCGATCGCCGTCGCCGCGATGGTCGCGTTCGGTCTCTTCACGCACATGGCGTGCGGCGCGACGTACGCGCTCGTGCCGTTCATCGACCGCCGCGCGCTCGGCGGCGTCGCGGGGATCGTCGGCGCGGGCGGCAATGTCGGCGCGGTCGCGGCCGGCTTCCTGATGAAGGGCGTCGGCGATATCCAACAAACGCTCACGCTGCTAGGCCTATTCGTCACCGTTTCCGCGTTCTGCGCGCTCGCGGTACGGTTCAGCGCCGAGCACAAGGCTCGCGAGGCGGCGCTGCGCGACCGCGCGCTCGCCGCGAACGGCTTCACGAATTAACAGAGGGCATCCATCATGAAAATCGTCGTCATCGGTCACGGGATGGTCGGTCACAAGCTGCTCGAATGCATCGCGGCCGGCGCGCGGGACGCGTCGGCCGCGCCGCAGGTCGCGGTGATCTGCGAGGAGCCGCGTCCCGCGTACGACCGCGTCCATCTGTCCGAATTCTTCGCGGGCAAGTCGGCCGACGATCTGTCGCTCGTCGAGCCGGGCTTCTTCGAGCGTCATCCGAACTTCCGTCTGCTGCTCGACACGAAGGCGGTCGCGATCGATCGCGACGCGCACACGGTCACGCTGTCGACGGGCGAGACGCTCGCATACGACAAGCTCGTGCTCGCGACCGGCTCGACGCCGTTCGTGCCGCCCGTGCCAGGCCGCGAGCGCGCCGATTGCTTCGTGTACCGAACGATCGAGGATCTCGAAGCGATGCAGGCGTGCGGCGTGCGCGCGAAGTCGGGTGTCGTCGTCGGCGGGGGCCTTCTCGGTCTCGAATGCGCGAAGGCGCTGCGCGACATGGGGCTCGCGACGCACGTCGTCGAGTTCGCGCCGCGCCTGATGGCGGTGCAGGTCGACGAAGGCGGCGGCCGGATGCTGCGCGGCAAGATCGAGGCGCTCGGCGTGAGGGTGCACGTGGGCAAGAACACGCTCGCGATCGTCGACGGCGAGACGGGCGCGCACCGGATGGAATTCGCCGACGGCACGCATCTCGACGCCGACATGATCGTGTTCTCCGCGGGCATCCGGCCGCGCGACGAGATCGCGCGGCAGTGCGGGCTCGAGATCGGCACGCGCGGCGGCGTGGCGATCGACAGCAACTGCCGGACGAGCGATGCGGACATCTACGCGATCGGCGAATGCGCGGCGTGGAACGGCCAGACCTTCGGTCTCGTCGCGCCCGGCTACGACATGGCGCGCGTCGTCGCGCAGCAGTTCGCGGGCGGCGACGGCGCGTTCACCGGCGCGGACATGAGCACGAAGCTCAAGCTGATGGGTGTCGACGTCGCGAGCATCGGCGATGCGCACGGCAAGACGCCCGGCTGCCGCACGTACCAGTTCGCCGACGAGCGCAAAGCAGTCTACAAGAAGCTCGTCGTGTCCGAATGCGGCAAGGAACTGCTCGGCGCGGTGATGGTCGGCGACGCGGCCGAGTACGGCACGCTGCTGCAGATGATGCTGAACCGGATCGAGCTGCCGGACGCGCCGGAATTCCTGATCCTGCCGCAGGCGTCCGGCGGCGCGAAGCCGGCGCTCGGCGTCGACGCGCTGCCGGACGCCGCGCAGATCTGCTCGTGCAACAACGTGACGAAGGCGCAACTCTGCGAAGCGGTCGCGGGCGGCGCGGCGAGCATCGGCGCGCTGAAGCGCTGCACCGGCGCGGGCACGTCGTGCGGCGGCTGCGTGCCGCTCGTCACGCAGGTGATGAAGGCCGAGATGAAGAAGCAGGGCCTCGACGTCGACAACCACCTGTGCGAGCACTTCCCGCATTCGCGGCAGGCGCTCTATCACCTGGTGCGCGTCGAGCGGATCAAGACGTTCGGCGCGCTGTTGAAGAAGCATGGCCGCGGCCTCGGCTGCGACGTCTGCAAGCCGGCCGTCGCGGGCATCCTCGCATCGTGCTGGAACGAATTCGTGCTGAAGAAGGAGCACGCGGGCCTGCAGGATTCGAACGACTACTTCCTCGCGAACATCCAGCGCGACGGCACGTATTCGGTCGTGCCGCGGATGCCGGGCGGCGAGGTCACGCCCGAAGGGCTGATCGCGGTCGGCCAGGTCGCGAAGAAATACGGCCTCTACACGAAGATCACGGGCGGTCAGCGCGTCGATCTGTTCGGCGCGCGCGTCGAGCAGTTGCCGCTCATCTGGGAAGCGTTGATCGCGGCCGGCTTCGAATCGGGCCACGCATATGGCAAGTCGGTGCGCACGGTGAAATCGTGCGTCGGCTCGACGTGGTGCCGCTACGGCGTCGGCGATTCGGTCGGCCTCGCGATCGCGCTCGAGAACCGCTACAAGGGGCTGCGCGCGCCGCACAAGCTGAAATTCGGCGTATCCGGCTGCACGCGCGAATGCGCGGAGGCGCAGGGCAAGGACATCGGCGTGATCGCGACCGAGAAGGGCTGGAACCTGTACGTGTGCGGCAACGGCGGGATGAAGCCGCGCCACGCGGAACTGCTCGCCGCCGACCTCGACCGCGACACGCTCGTTCGCTACATCGACCGCTTCCTGATGTTCTACGTCCGCACCGCCGACCGGCTGCAGCGCACGAGCGTGTGGCGCGACAACCTCGAAGGCGGGCTCGACTACCTGATCGACGTCGTCGTCCACGACAAGCTCGGGCTCGCGGCGGAGCTCGAGGCCGAGATGCAGCACGTCGTCGACACGTACGAATGCGAATGGAAGAAAGCCGTCACCGATCCGGCGACGCGCCGCCGCTTCCGCCATTTCGTCAACAGCGACGCGTCCGATTCGACGATCGCGTTCGTCGAGGCGCGCGGCCAGATCCGCCCGGCGACGTTGGACGAACGCGACGCGCACGCGGCCGACGCGAGCCGCCTGCGCGAGGCCGAGGCGGAAATCACGACCGAAACGGCTTGAACGTCCCGTCATCGTCAGTTACAGCAAGGAGGACACCATGAGCAGCCATCGAGACGCATCCGCGTGGACGCCCGTCTGCGCGCTCGACGACATCGTGCCGAACACGGGCGTGTGCGCGCTCGTCAATGGCGAGCAGGTCGCCGTATTCCACGTCGACGACGGCGGCGGGTGCGGCCGCGCGTTCGCGATCGGCAACGTCGATCCGCATTCGCAGGCCGCCGTGCTGTCGCGCGGGCTGATCGGCAGCCTCGGCGAGCGGGTCGTCGTCGCGTCGCCGCTCTACAAGCATCACTTCGACCTGCGCACGGGCGAGTGCCTCGAAGCGCCGGACAAGTCGGTGAACGCGTATCCGTCGCGCATCGAGGACGGCTACGTGTGGATCGCCGCGTGACGCGCGCGAACTGATCGCGAGGCGAGCGAACATGGCGAGCGCGAGCGTGAAGACGGTGTGCCCGTACTGCGGCGTCGGCTGCGGGATGGTGCTGCACGTCGAGGACGGCGAGGTGGTCAAGGTGTCCGGCGACACCGAGCATCCGGCCAACTTCGGGCGGCTGTGCACGAAGGGCTCGTCGGCGCACGTCGCGCTGCGCAACGCGGGCCGCCTGGAGCGCGCGTTCGTGCGCGACGCGCGCGACCGCGATCCGGCGCCCGTGCCGATCGCCGACGCGATCGCCGAGACCGCGCGCCGGCTGCGCGCGGCGCTCGACGCGCACGGCCCCGACGCGCTCGCGTTCTACGTGTCGGGCCAGATGTCGCTCGAAGCGCAGTATCTCGTCAACAAGCTCGCGAAAGGCTACGTGCGCACGCCGCACATCGAATCGAACTCGCGGCTTTGCATGGCGAGCGCGGGGAGCGGCTACAAGCTGTCGCTCGGCGCGGACGGCCCGCCCGGCTCGTATCAGGACTTCGATCGCGCGGACCTGTTCTTCGTGATCGGCTCGAACATGGCGGACTGCCATCCGATCCTTTTCCTGCGGATGATGGACCGCGTGAAGGCGGGCGCGAAGCTGATCGTCGTCGATCCGCGCCGCACCGCGACCGCGGACAAGGCGGATCTCTTCCTGCAGATCAAGCCGGGCGCCGACCTCGCGCTGATGAACGGCCTGCTCTATCTGCTGCACGCGAACGGCAAGACCGACGCGGACTTCATCGCCGCGCACACCGAAGGCTGGGACGCGATGCCCGGCTTTCTCGACGCATACGCGCCGGACAAGGCCGCCGGGATCACCGGCATCGCCGAAGCCGACATCCGGCTCGCCGCGCAATGGATCGGCGACGCGCGCGAGTGGACGAGCTGCTGGACGATGGGGCTCAACCAGAGCACGCACGGCACCTGGAACACGAACGCGATCTGCAACCTGCATCTCGCGACGGGCAGGATCTGCCGGCCGGGCAGCGGCCCGTTCTCGCTGACCGGCCAGCCGAACGCGATGGGTGGCCGCGAGATGGGCTACATGGGGCCGGGGCTGCCCGGCCAGCGCTCGGCGCTCGACGACGAAGACCGCCGCTTCGTCGAGGACGTGTGGAGCCTGCCGGCCGGCACGCTCAGAAAGGATGCGGGCGGCGGCACCGTCGACCTGTTCGCGAAGATGGCCGCGGGCGACGTCAAGGCGTGCTGGATCATCTGCACGAATCCGGCGGCGACCGTCGCGAACCGCAAGAACGTCATCGCGGGGTTGCAGGCGGCGGACGTCGTGATCGTGCAGGACGCGTTCCTCGACACCGAAACCAACCGCTACGCGGACATCCTGCTGCCGGGCGCGCTGTGGGCGGAAGCGGAAGGCGTGATGATCAACTCGGAGCGCAACCTGACGCTGATGCGGCAGGCGGTCGAGCCGCCCGGCGGCGCGTGGCCGGACTGGCGGATCGTCGCGGCGGTCGCGCGCGAGATGGGCTACGGCGACGCGTTCGACTATCGTTCGGCCTCCGATGTGTTCGACGAGATCAAGCGCTTCGCGAATCCGAAGACGGGCTACGACCTGCGCGGCGCGAGCCACGCGGCGCTGCGCGACACGCCGCTGCAATGGCCTTGCCCGCCGGACGACGGGCAGGACCGCCATCCGATCCGCTATCTGAACGACGGCGCGAGCCGGCCGCGCGCGACGCTGCCCGACGGCGCGGCGCCGGCGCTCGAGTTCCCGACGCCGACCGGCAAGGCGCGCTTCTTCGCGCGTCCGCACGCCGCGGCGGCCGAGACGCCGACGCCCGAATTCCCGATCGTGCTGAATACGGGCCGCCTGCAGCATCAATGGCATACGATGACGAAGACGGGCAAGGTCGCGATGCTGAACAAGCTGAATCCGCGTCCGTTCGTCGAGATCCATCCGGACGACGCGGCCGCGCTGTCGATCGCGGCGAAGGACGCGGTCGAGATCCGCTCGGCGCGCGGCCGCGCGGTGCTGCCCGCCGTCGTCACCGATCGCGTGCAGCCGGGCGCGTGCTTCGCGCCGATGCACTGGAACGACGTGTACGGCGACGACCTGTGCGTGAACGCGGTCACGAACGACGCGGTCGATCCGGTGTCGCTGCAACCCGGACTCAAATTCTGCGCGGTCGCGCTCGCGCGCGTCGACGCGGTCGACGATGCGGGCGATGACGGCCGCGCGTCGCTCGCCGAATCGCGCAATGCGCGGGCCGGCGCGGTGTCCGGGGCGTCGTTCGAAGCCGCCGACGCCGCGCCCAAGGAACTGGACATGTCCGATATCGACACCTTCGCCGCGCTGCTGGGCGTTCCGGCTGCGGCGAGCGCGCCGCGGCTCACCGACGCGGAGCGCGTCTACGTCGCAGGCTTCGTCAGCGGCCTGCGCGCCGCCGAAGGCGGGCGGCCGGGCGGCGTGCCGGTGCTGCCGGCGAGCGCGCCGCTTGCGGGCGACACGCGTCTGTGGGTCGACGGGCTGCTCGCCGGGCTGTTCAGCCGCGTGTCCGGCGAGGCTTCGGCAGCGGCTTGCGCACGCGCCGCCTCGACGGTGTCCGCGTCGCCCGCGTCGGCCGATGCGTCGCCCGCGCCGAGCGGCGTGCGGATCGTGCGCACGCGGCCGAAGGTCGTGCTGCTGTGGGCGTCGCAGACGGGCAACGTCGAATCGCTGACCGAGCGTTACGCGACGCAATTGATGGATTCGGGCTTCGAGATCCGCGTCGCGTGCATGGCCGACTATCCGGCCGCCGCGCTCGCGAAAGCGCAGTACGTGCTGCTGATGACGAGCACGTTCGGCGACGGCGACGCGCCCGACAACGGCCAGGAATTCTGGACGGCGCTCGATGCGGCGGACGCCGCGCGGCTCGACGGCGTCCGCTACGCGGTGCTCGCGTTCGGCGACCGCAACTACGACCTGTTCTGCGGCCACGGCCGCCGGCTCGACGCGCGGCTCGCGGAGCGCGGCGCGGCGCGCCTCGTCGAGCGCGTCGATTGCGACGCCGAATACCAGCCGGCCGCCGACGCGTGGCTCGACCGCGTGATCGCGCGAATCAAGGAAGAGGACGCGGCGCTGCACGCGGTGCCGGCGGACGGGATGATCCCGTCGGGCGCGATTCCGACGAAGACGCGCCCGGCCGCGTCGCGGCTCGTCGCGAACCTGCGGCTCAACGAGCCGGGCGCGGCGAAGGATACGCGCTACGTGTCGCTGTCGACGGATGGCGCGGCGATCGAGTACGAAACGGGCGACGCGCTCGGCGTGTGGCCGACGAACTGCCCTGAACTCGTCGACGAGCTGCTGACGCTCACGCACCTGAAGCCGGACACGCCGGTGACGGTCGCGGGCGTCGGCGAGCTGCGGGTCGCCGACGCGCTCGCCAAGCACCTCGACATCACGCGGCCGCATCCGGACGCGCTCGCGTTCATCGCGTCGCGCAGCCGCGCGGGCGGCGCGCTGAAGCGCCTGCTCGGCGACGACCGCAAGGCGGACCTGAAAAACTGGCTGTGGGGGCAGCAGCTCGCCGACGTGCTGCACGAGTTTCCTGTCGAGCTGTCGGCGGCCGAGCTCGCCGGGATGCTGAAGCGCCTGCAGCCGCGCCTCTATTCGATCGCGTCGAGCCCGAACGCGCACCGCGGCGAGATCCATCTGACCGTGTCGGCGGTCCGATACAGCAACGGGCGGCGACAGCGCAAGGGCGTCGCGTCGACGTTCCTCGCGGATCGCGCGGCCGACGCGGGCGTGCCGGTGTTCGTGCAGAAGTCCGCGCATTTCCGGCCGCCCGCAAGCGGCGACGCGCCGATCGTGATGGTCGGGCCGGGCACGGGCATCGCGCCGTTTCGCGGCTTTCTGCACGAACGCCGCGCGCGCGGCGCGAAGGGGCGCAACTGGCTGTTCTTCGGCGAGCAGCATGCGGACACCGATTTTTACTACCGCGACGAGCTCACGCAGATGCAGGCGGACGGTTTCCTGACGCAGCTCGATCTCGCGTTCTCGCGCGACCAGAAAGAGAAGATCTACGTGCAGGACCGGATGCTCGAACAGGGCGCGGCGCTATGGGCGTGGCTCGCGGAGGGCGCGCATTTCTACGTGTGCGGCGACGCGGCGCGCATGGCGAAGGACGTCGACGCGGCGTTGAAGACGATCGTCGCGCGGCATGGGGGGATGACGGACGAGCAGGCGGCGGACTACGTCGCACGGCTCGCAAAGGACAAGCGTTATGCGCGAGACGTTTATTGAAGCGGAGGCGGCGCCCGACTCACGGGACACCGCTTATCGCGGACCGAAGCAGATGTACGGGCGGTGGCGGCAGATGCAGTCGCGCCGGCGCGGCAGGCGCGTCTCGTGGGCGGCGCGCGGCAGGCCGTCGGCCGGAACGGGCCTTTGCGCGGGCAAGACGCCGGCCAACGCCGCGTCCTGAGTCGAGCGCCCGTTCGCGGGCGGCATGATGTTTCGATCGCGCGCCGGCGCGCACGCGCGTCGCGGCGTTCGGCTCGCGTTGGCGATCGCCGTCGGGGGCGGCGTGTCCGGCTTCGTTCGGGGTGTCGGATGCCGCGCGCGATGCGCGGCGGAAGAAGCGATGCTTGAGTTTCAACATGTCGAGATTCCGAACGGATGGCTCGCGCGCGGGCCGGATTGCGGCGACTCGACCGGCGCGCGATGAGAATGGACGAGGCGGCCGGGGCATGCGTCACGCATGCCGCGTCGGCGATCGATCGGGCGGCACGCCGAGCAGATGCAGCGCGTTCTCCATGATCCCGGCCCACGCGGGGCCGGCCGCGGGGCCGCCGTAGTACGAGCCGCGCGACGGCTCGTCGATCATCACGGCGACGATCAGGCGGGGATCGCTCATCGGCGCCATGCCGACGAACAGCGCGCGATACTTGCCGCGCGCATAGCGCTTGCCCGACAGCTTGCGGGCGGTGCCCGTCTTCGCGCCGATCCGGTAGTCGGGCAGGCGGGCGACGCGCGCGGTGCCTTCGGCGCCGTCCGTCTCGAGCATCGCGCGGATCTGCCGCGCGACCGCCGCCGGCACGACGGGCACGCGTTCCGGCGGCGCGCTCGCGTGCGTCAGCGACAGCGGTATCCGGCGGCCGTCGCCGGCAAACGCGGTGTAGACGTCGGCGAGCTGCGCGAGCGACATCGACAGCCCGTAGCCGTACGACATCGTCAATCGTTCGATCGGCTTCCAGCCGCGCGCCGGCCTCAGCGTGCCGCGCGCGATCGCCGGCATCCCGGCGAGCGGGCGCTCGCCGATGCCCGCGCGCGCGAACGTCTGCCACATGTCCTGCGCGCGCAGCCGCTCGGCGATCTTCGCCATGCCGACATTGCTCGATTTCGCGATGATCTGCGTGACAGTGAGTTCGCCGAAATCGCCGGTATCGTGAATCGTCGCGCCGTCGATTTGCAACACGCCGGGCGACGTGTCGAAGCGCGTGTCCGGCGTGACGACGCCTTCGCTCAGCGCGAGCGCGACGGTCAACGGCTTGAGCGTCGACGCCGGCTCGAAGACGTCGGTCAGCGCGCGATCGCGAAAGCGGTCGTCATACGCGGCGGGCTGCCCGTTCGGATCGAAGGACGGTAGATTGACGAGTGCGAGAATCTCACCCGTTTTCGCATCGACGACGATCGCGCAGCCGGCGGCCGCGGCGGTGCGCGCGATGGTCTCTTCGACGGCGAGCCGCGCGAGATGCTGGAGCCGGCGGTCGATCGACAGCCGGATGTCCGCGCCGGGCCGGCCCGCCGACTCGACATCGCCGACGTCGACGGGACGGCCCATCCGGTCGACGATCATGTCGCGCTTCGCGCCGATGCCCGACAGCGCGGCGTCGTCGGCGAGTTCGACGCCTTCGAGCCCGTGTCCGTCCGCGCCGACGAAGCCGACGAGTTGCGCGAAATCGCTGCCGCCTGGGTAATAGCGCCGCGTCGCGCGGCCGAGATGCACGCCGGGCGCGGCGAGCTGCCCGATGCGCGCGGCCAGGTCCGCTTCGACCCATCGTTTCACGTACAGGAACTGGCGGCTGCTGATCGCCTTGGCGGCAAGCGCGTCGCCCGGCAGCCGAAGCAGCGACGCGAGCGCATGCATTTGCGCGCGCGTCGCGCGGCGGAACGCTTCGGGCTCGATCCACACGTCGGCAACGGGCTTGTCGATCGCGAGCACGCCGCCGTTGCGATCGAGGATGCGCCCGCGCGCCGGCGAGGCTTCGAACGTGTGCTCGTAGCGTTTGACGCCTTGCCGGATGTAGAAATCGCTATGCACGACTTGGACCCAGAGTGCGCGCACGGCGAGTGCGGCGAAGCCGGCGCAGAGGAGTCCGAGGACACAGCGCGAGCGCCATCGGGGCAGGCCGCGCGGGCCGCGGTGAAGCGATGCAGTGGATCTCAGCATGATCGGATGGATGTCGAGTCGTCCTCGCGGTGACGGAAGCGTGGTGGAGGGCATCCGGGGCGAAGCCTGCGCGGCCGGAATGCTGGTGACGTCGGAATGCCGTCGTGGCCGGCGGCCGGCGCGTTCTTCGCTGTCGGACGAGCGCGCACGGAAACGGGACGCGACGAAGCACGCCGTCACGCGCGGCGCGATGCCGGGCGAGCGATGAAGGGAAAGGTGAATCGGCCGGGCGGCGCGCGCCGCTTCGGCGTGCTATCGACGGCGGCGTGCGCCTCATGCGTTTGCGCCGCCGTCGCCGCGCAAACGCATGAAGCGCGGTGTTCGGCTACGCGAATGTCAGAGCATGCGCGCCGATTCCGCCGAGCGGCGCTCGCCAGCCTGCGGGCCGGCCCGGCGCGCGCCGTTCGCGGCCGGATGCTCGCCGCCGAGCGACGCGAAGCCCCAGTCGAGGAGTCTTCTCGCATCGGCGAGCCGCTGCTTTTCCGTCGGCTCGCCGAGCAGCACGGCAATCACGCGATGCTTCGCGGACGCGCCGGCGACGCGGCGTTTCGCGGTGACGACCATGCACCAGCCGGCTGCATTCGTATGGCCCGTCTTCATGCCGTCGACGGTCGGATCGGTGCCGAGCAGGCGATTCTTGTTCGTCTTCGCGAATTTTCCGTATTCGAAATGCGGCTGCGACGAGAACGCGTAGAACGCCGGAAAATCCTGGTCCAGATGCCGGGCGAGAATCGACAGGTCGTGCGCGGTCGAATAGTGATCGGGCGTGGTGATCCCGGACGGCGACACGAAGTGCGAATCGCGCATGCCGAGCTGCTGCGCCGCGTCGTTCATCCGTTTCGCGAAGCCGGCGGGGCTGCCGCCTATCCGCTTCGCGAGCACGAGCGCCGCATCGTTGGCGGACGCGACGATCAGGCCGCGCACGAGGTCGCGCACCTGGACGAGCTGGCCCGGCGCGAGATACATCCGCGCTTCGTCGTTGCCGACGGACGCGATATCGGCGGCGGCGATTTCGACCTTCTCGTCCCAGTGCAGCGTTCCTTGCTTCAGCGCATCGAGCGCGAGGTACGCGGTCATCAGCTTGGTCAGCGACGCCGGCTCGCGGCGCGCGTTCACGTTGTGCTCGGCGAGCGTCTTGCCGGAGTCGGCATCGACGACGAGCCACGAAGCCGCTTGAATCTGCGGCGCCGGGTTTGCGTGCGCGCCGCTCGCCGCGACGGATGTCGCGACGACCAGCATTGCGCCCAGGATGCGACGAGGCAAGGCCGGCAGGCGCTGTTCGGGCGGGTGCGTGATGGTTATCGATTGTTGCTCACTCGTCATTGTGTGAATCGGAAGATCAGGATGATGGAGAGGGTGTCGGATAGGGGGGGCGATTGCCGGCGGGAGTGGAATTGACGTGATCGAATCGATATCGATGGCACTTTGAGCATCGAGGCGAATTATATTTTGATCGTCCTTGGGAATGTCGAATGAAATGTGTTTTATTGTGGCTATATGAGTGAATGTGTGAAATGGAATGCGATTTTGATTTCGATCAAAGACGTAATATTTGAAAGAAATTTCGATTGATGCCGGTGTAAATGGAGATTGGATATCGGTCGTCGAATGAACGAAAAGCAGTCGGGCGCGGCGCGTGAGTGGAAGTGTGCGCGGACGAGAAGCGAGTGAGGCCGCGACGATGAATCGATGTGCTTGAATGGATCGCCGAAGCGGCCGCCGCGATCGCGTCGGCGCATTTCGCGGAAGCGTATCGATGGTCGGGTAGAGGGGCGCATGGACGCATGAAGCGCCGCGCATTGCCGAGGCGGCTGCGACGGATGCCGTCGGCGACGCGAGTTTGACGATCCGGACGGCGGCGTTGGACGTTTTAGCGGCGGCGGTTTGTCCATTCGATTTTGCGGCTATCTTGAAGGCCGCCGCCGCCGCCGCCGCCGCCGCCGCCGCGTGCGCTCGATCTCCCTGTTCGTTCATCGGCCCGGATACACGGTGCCGCGCTTGACTGAATGACGAACTTGCCGGTTGCCGTCTGGCATCCATCCTGTGGGTTTTCGGATTCAGGTTTGCCCCGCAGCCCTGTAACGTGATTGGGAAAATTCAGACGGCCGGGCCGACCTTGCAGCGGATTTTTTGAATGGCGATTGAAAATTAAATGCAGGTGGAACTCGAATAATTTTAATTATTAATTTTAATAATGCAAATATCTTTCAATCGACTGGAATGACGATGCGGCATGGATGTCAATCCGCATCAATTCGGATGAGTGGCGTTCATTTGATTTTTGCTTTCCCAAATGGAGCGGGCCCGGCATGAACGCGCATAGTCGTCGACCACGTTCAGGCATCGAAACCGCCGACCGTAGGCCAGCCCGTCAGAAACGAAGTCCATCGACCAACTCTGATTCGGGCCTGTTGGTAACGGCAGCGGCGTGCGTTCGACAGCCGCAATACGTTTGCGTCGCCGCTTGCGCACGCTCAGTCCCGCCTTACTGTACAGGCGCCAGATGCGCTTATGGTTGGCGAAGCAGCCATCCCGCTGCAACGGCACGTGAATCCGGCGATAGCCGTAGCGGCGCTTCTGCGCGGCGATGGCCATCATCCGGCCGGCAAGCGCTTCCTCGTCAACTTGGCGGCGTGATTCGTAGTGGAACAGCGAGCGCGAAATCCCTACCAGCCCGCAGGCCCGGGTAACACCCATGGCGCGTTCGGTCATCAATATTCGGATCGCTTCGCGCTTGGCCTGCGGGCTTGCTACTTTCAAGCCAGCAGATCCTTCAGCGCGGCGTTGTCGAGCATTGATTCGGCCAACAGGCGATTGAGCTTGTTGTTTTCCTGCTCCAGTTCCTTCAGGCGCTGCGCTTCGGGGACCGTCATCCCGCCGAACTTCGCTTTCCAGTTGTAATAGGTCGCTTCCGAGATGCCGTACTTGCGGCACAGCTCCGCCGGTTTCAGGCCAGCCTCGGCTTCCTTCAGAATGCCGATGATTTGCTCTTCGGTGAATCGCTTTTTCATTGCCGTTTCTCTCTGGAATGGACTCTACACCGTCACCGTACTAAATGCGGGGAGCAGGTCAAGACCGCCGAAATGCGCCAAGGTTGACATCTTTGTTTCAGAAATGATGATGAATTTATTTCCTTTCCAGTGAGTTCAGTCGTTCATTTCGCATTTTTAGACAAAAAATTCGTCGACGCGCACGCTCTCAATGAAAAAGTGAATTTCTTTGTTTTAAAAAATTAAATCTTTTGTTGGAAAATATTTAGCCGATATTTGCTGGGATTGAGTATTTCTCTGGGTCAATTGAGATTGATATGAAATTTTGCGAGGTGTGCCATTGTGAATACTGCTATGGTGTTGTCTGAGCATCTCGATGCACTAATGGCGATTGCCATATCGGCAAGTCAATCTGTTGACGCGGCATCCCTTGCGCGGTGTGCCGCCGATGCGATGGGCGTCTCGTATTGTTCGATTGTGCCTCTATTTGAATTGAGAGGGGAACAGCCTCGGATCAAACTCTGGGGATGCAGGCAAGGATGTCCGGATATTGCGTGGAAGGACGTTCTCCATTGCCCTGGAGACGTGGCTGGCGCCCGAAAGGCAGCTTTGTCAGGGGGGGCAGTGCGTTCGCTGCTGCGGACTGGTGCGCTGGACGGTGTGCTGTCGTCAGGCGATGGGGCGGTTGGAAGGTCTTTTCACGGAGAGTTGCCGAACTTCGCTGCGATTCACTATGCCTTCCCGGTGTCATTTGTCGTGATGAGCCAGACACGTTATGACGCGTTACCGGACGAGTTGCGAGTTCAGCTCGATAAAGCGGCACTATCCATTCAGGTTTTAAATCCTATGAGAAGAGTGTCATGAGCAACCCGATCAAGAATATCGTCATCGTGGGCGGCGGCACCGCGGGCTGGATGGCCGCCTCGTACCTCGTCCGGGCGCTCCAACAGCAGGCGAACATTACGCTCATCGAGTCTGCGGCGATCCCCCGGATCGGCGTGGGCGAGGCGACCATCCCGAGTTTGCAGAAGGTGTTCTTCGACTTCCTCGGGATACCGGAGCGGGAGTGGATGCCCCAGGTGAACGGCGCGTTCAAGGCCGCCATCAAGTTCGTGAACTGGAGGAAGTCTCCCGGCCGCTCGCGCGACGATTGTTTCTACCATTTGTTCGGCAGCGTGCCGAACTGCGACGGCGTGCCGCTTACCCATTACTGGCTGCGCAAACGCGAACAGGGCTTCCAGCAGCCGATGGAGTACGCCTGCTACCCGCAGCCTGAGGCGCTCGACGGCAAGCTAGCACCGTGCCTGCCCGACGGCACCCGCCAAATGTCCCACGCGTGGCACTTCGACGCGCACCTGGTGGCCGACTTCTTGAAGCGCTGGGCCATCGAACGCGGGGTGAACCGCGTGGTCGACGAGGTCGTGGAGGTTCACCTGAACGACCGCGGCTACATCTCCAGCCTGTCCACCAAGGAGGGGCGGACGCTGGAGGCGGACCTGTTCATCGACTGCTCCGGCATGCGGGGGCTCTTGATCAACCAGGCCCTGAAGGAGCCCTTCATTGACATGTCCGACTATCTGCTGTGCGACAGCGCGGTCGCCAGCGCCGTGCCCAACGCCGACGCGCGCGTGGGGATCGAGCCGTACACCTCCTCGATCGCCATGAACTCGGGGTGGACCTGGAAGATTCCGATGCTGGGCCGGTTCGGCAGCGGCTACGTCTTCTCGAGCAAGTTCACCTCGCGCGACCAGGCCACCGCCGACTTCCTCGACCTCTGGGGCCTCTCGGACAAGCAGCCGCTCAATCAGATCAAGTTCCGGGTCGGGCGCAACGGGCGGGCGTGGGTCAACAACTGCGTCGCTATCGGGCTGTCGTCGTGCTTTTTGGAGCCCCTGGAATCGACGGGAATCTACTTCATCTACGCGGCGCTTTACCAGCTCGTGAAGCACTTCCCCGATACCTCGTTCGACCCGCGGTTGACCGACGCGTTCAACGCCGAGATCGTCCACATGTTCGACGACTGCCGGGATTTCGTCCAGGCGCACTATTTCGCCACGTCGCGCGAAGACACGCCGTTCTGGCTCGCGAACCGGCACGACCTCCGGCTCTCGGACGCCATCAAGGAGAAGGTTCAGCGCTACAAGGCGGGGCTGCCGCTGACCACCACGTCGTTCGACGATTCCACGTACTACGAGACCTTCGACTACGAATTCAAGAACTTCTGGTTGAACGGAAACTACTACTGCATCTTTGCCGGCTTGGGCATGCTGCCCGACCGGTCGCTGCCGCTCTTGCGGCACCGGCCGGAGTCGATCGATAAGGCCGAGGCGATGTTCGCCCGCATCCGGCGCGAGGCCGAGCGTCTGAGGACGAGCCTGCCGACGAACTACGACTACCTGCGGTCGCTGCGTGAGGGCGACGCGGGGCTGTCTCGCAGCCAGCCCGGGCCGACGCTCGCGGCGCCGGAGATCCTGTAGTGGAGCGCGCCCTGGGCCGGGTATGTGCATTCGCGGCCACGCACGCTGCGGTGGCGGCCTGCGATCCGCTGCAGGCGCGGGCGCTCGTTCTGCAGCTGCCTGGCCTGAATCGTAAAAAGGACGTGCCCGGCATCGTTGGCCTGTTGCGCGAGCTCCTCCCGGCGCGCGGCGTGCCCTCCGGCTGGGGCTTCGTCGAAGCCGCCGCCGCGATGCGGGACATCGGGTTCTTCCTGGGGTCGCTCAAGCGGCACGGACACGAGCCCGCGGACGTGGTGCCCGGGCTCGAGCCGGTGCTGCTCGACTTGGCGCGCGCGACCGACCTGCCGCCGCGCGAGACGCTCCTGCATGTGACAGTCTGGAACCCCGCGGCGGCCGACGCGCAGCGGAGCTACACCGGGCTGCGCGACGAAGCGCACCTGCTCGAGAGCGTGCGCATCTCGATGGCGGCCCTCGAGGCGGCCATCGAGATGACCGTCGAGCTGTACGACGTGCCCCTGCGGTCGCCGGCGTTCGCCGAAGGGTGCGACGAGCTGGCGGACTATCTCCACAAAATGGTCGAATCGATCGTTTACGCCTACCGCTATATCTCGGTGCAGGTCTTCTACGACGAGCTTCGCCCCTACTACGAACCGATTCGGGTCGGGGGCCAGAGCTACCTCGGCCCCGGTGCCGTGGAAATGCCCCTCTTCGTGCTGGAGCACGTACTGTGGGGTTCGCAATCGAACCACCACGCGTATCGAGAATTCAAAGAGACGTACCTGCCCTACGTGCTTCCCGCGTTCAGGGCGATCTACGCCCGGTTCGCCGGGGAGCCGGCGCTCGTCGATCGGGTGCTCGACGAGGCGCAAGCGGCCGGCGCGCGGGGCGAGCCCGTCGGGGCCGGGCTGGCGGCCCTCGACCGGGTCTTCGAGATCCTGCTGCGTTTTCGCGCGCCTCACGTCAAATTGGCGGAGCGGGCGTACGAAGTCGGGCGAAGCGGCCCCACGATCGGCAGCGGGGGCTACGCGCCCAGCATGCTCGGCGATCTACTCGCGCTCACGCGTGCCGCGCGGTCCCGCCTCCGCGCGGCGCTCGACGAGCCCTGACGCCTGACGCGCGCGGCCATGTGTTCCATCTCACAAGGAGAGTGTGCCCCATGACTCAGAAGAGCCCCGCGAACGGGCGCGACAGCAACCACTTCGACGTGATCATCCTCGGCTCGGGCATGTCCGGCACCCAGATGGGGGCCATCCTGGCCAACCAACAGTTTCGCGTGCTGATCATCGAGGAGTCGTCGCACCCGCGGTTCACGATCGGCGAATCGTCGATCCCCGAGACGTCTCTTATGAACCGCATCATCGCCGATCGCTACGGCATTCCGGAGCTCGACCGCATCACGTCGTTCTACGCGACGCAGCGTTACGTCGCGTCGAGCACGGGCATCAAGCGCAACTTCGGCTTCGTGTTCCACAAGCCCGGCCGGGAGCACGACCCGAAGGAGTTCACGCAGTGCGTCATTCCCGAGCTGCCGTGGGGGCCGGAGAGCCATTATTACCGGCAAGACGTCGACGCCTACCTGTTGCAAGCCGCCATTAAATACGGCTGCACGGTCCGCCAGAAGACGAACGTGACCGAATACCACGCCGACAAAGACGGCGTCGCGGTGACCACCGCCCAGGGCGAACGGTTCACTGGCCGGTACATGATCGACTGCGGAGGACCCCGCGCGCCGCTCGCGACCAAGTTCAAGCTCCGCGAAGAGCCGTGTCGCTTCAAGACGCACTCGCGCAGCCTCTACACGCACATGCTCGGGGTCAAGCCGTTCGACGACATCTTCAAGGTCAAGGGGCAGCGCTGGCGCTGGCACGAGGGGACCTTGCACCACATGTTCGCGGGTGGCTGGCTCTGGGTGATTCCGTTCAACAACCACCCGCGGTCGACCAACAACCTGGTGAGCGTCGGCCTGCAGCTCGACCCGCGTATCTACCCGAAAACGGACATCCCCGCGCAGCAGGAATTCGACGCGTTCCTCGCGCGGTTCCCGAGCATCGGGGCGCAGTTCCGGGACGCCGTGCCGGTGCGCGACTGGGTCAAGACCGACCGCCTGCAATTCTCGTCGAGCGCCTGCGTCGGCGACCGCTACTGCCTGATGCTGCACGCGAACGGGTTCATCGACCCGCTCTTCTCCCGGGGGCTCGAGAACACCGCGGTGACCATCCACGCGCTCGCGGCGCGCCTCATCAAGGCGCTGCGCGACGACGACTTCTCCCCCGAGCGCTTCGAGTACATCGAGCGCCTGCAGCAGAAGCTTTTAGACCACAACGACGACTTCGTCAGCTGCTGCTACACGGCGTTCTCGGACTTCCGCCTGTGGGACGCGTTCCACCGCCTGTGGGCGGTCGGCACGATCCTCGGGCAGTTCCGGCTCGTGCAAGCTCACGCGAGGTTCCGCGCGTCGCGTGACGAGGGCGACCTCGATCACCTCGACAACGACCCCCCGTACCTCGGGTACCTGTGCGCTGACATGGAGGGGTACTACCAGTTGTTCAACGACGCCAAGGCCGAGGTCGAGGCCGTGAGCGCCGGGCGCAAGCCGGCCGAGGAGGCCGCGGCGCGGATTCACGCCCTCATCGATGAACGAGACTTCGCCAGGCCGATGTTCGGCTTCGGGTACTGCATCACCGGGGCCAAGCCGCATCTCAACAACTCGAAGTACAGCCTACTGCCGGCGATGAAGCTGCTGCACTGGACGCAAACCAGCGCGCCGGCAGAGGTGAAAAAGTACTTCGACTACAACCCGATGTTTGCGCTGCTCAAGGCGTACGTCACGACCCGCATCGGCCTGGCGCTGAAGTAGTCGGCCGACACCGACACGAAAACGATGAACGACGTTCAATTGGATCAAGCGGTCGCCAAGGAGCATCCCCCGGGGGCGTACGACGCGACCACGCGCCTGGCCGCGAGCTGGTACGTCGCGATGCGCTCGGACGACCTCAAGGACAAGCCGACGGCGTTGACGCTCTTCGGCCGTCCGTGCGTGGCGTGGCGCGGCGCGACGGGGCGGGCCGTGGTGATGGACCGCCACTGCTCGCACCTCGGCGCGAACCTGGCCGACGGGCGGGTCAAGGACGGGTGCATCCAGTGCCCGTTTCACCACTGGCGGTACGACGAGCAGGGCCAGTGCGTTCACATCCCCGGCCACAGCCCGGCGGTGTGCCGGCTGGAGCCCGTCCCGCGCGGCGCGCGCCAGCTGACGTTGGTCACCGCCGAGCGATACGGCTACGTGTGGGTCTGGTACGGCTCCCCGCAGCCGCTGCACCCGCTGCCCGAAATCGCCGCGGCCGACGTCGACAACGGCGACTTCATGCATCTGCACTTCGCGTTCGAGACGACGACGGCGGTCTTGCGGATCGTCGAGAACTTCTACGACGCGCAGCACGCTCACCCCGTGCACGCGCTCCCGATCTCGGCCTTCGAGCTCAAGCTCTTCGACGACTGGCGCCGGTGGCCGGAGGTCGAGTCGCTGGCCCGGGCGGGCGCGTGGTTCGGTGCCGGGATCGACTTCACCGTGGACCGGTACTTCGGGCCCCTCGGCATGCTGTCGCGCGCGCTCGGCGGGCACATGTCGCAGATGAACCTGCACTTCGATGGCTACCCCGGCGGGTGCGTCATGACCGTCGCCTTGGACGGAGACGTCAAATACAAGCTGCTCCAGTGTGTGACGCCGGTGAGCGACGGCAAAAACGTCATGCACATGCTCATCTCGATCAAGAAGGTGGGCGGCGCCTTGCGCCGCGCGACCGACTACGTGCTGTTCGGGTTGCAGACCAGACAGGCCGCGGGGTACGACGTCAAAATCTGGAACGGGATGAAGCCGGACGGCGGCGGCGCGTACAGCAAGTACGACAAGCTCGTGCTCAAGTACCGCGCGTTCTACCGGGGCTGGGTCGACCGCGTCGCCGAGGCGACCGCTCGACCGCGCCGCCACGAGTGAGCGGCGATGCGTGAGTCGGCGGCCCTGGCCGAGCCGGTCTCGGCCGCGCCGTTCCGCCGGGCGCTCGCGAACCTAGAGCCTGTTATGAACCTATATGAATGAAGTCGATGATTTTGGGCAGCCTTAGACAGGCGAAGGCGAGGAAATGGAATCCGGCCAGCGTGTGAGGCAAGCGTTCATAGTCGCGCGCGAGGCGTCGAAAGCGCGCGGCCCATGCGAAGCTGCGTTCGACCACCCAGCATCTGGGCAGCAACACGAAACCGCGTTTGGCCTCGGGTGTGCTTGATCACCTCCAACTCAATGCCGTGGCTTTGTGCTGCCTGACGAGCCGCTTCGCCGGTATAGCCCTGATCCACGTACGCAAGCGCCACGCTCTGGCCGGTCAATTCTTGTACCGCATGGGCCAATTGCTCGACCTGTGCGCGATCCTGCTCATTGGCCGGTGTCACATGCAGTGCCAGCAACTGACCCAGAGTATCGACCGCCAGATGCACTTTCGAACCCTTGCGGCGCTTCGCGCCGTCGTAGCCGGCGCGCGCGCCGGATTCCGGGGTCGATTGCAATGTGCGGCTGTCCAGGATCATGGCACTGGGTTGCGCTTTGCGTCCATCGCACATGCGCAACAGTTCTCGCAGATCATCCATGATCGCCTCGAAACAGCCCGCGCGCATCCAGCGCTGCGTCTGTTGATAGACCGCTTCCCACGGGGGCAGGTCATTAGGCAACATGCGCCACGGCGCGCCGCTTCTGATCAGCCAGCGCAGCGCATTGAAGACCTCGCGAAGCTCGTGGCGGCGTTGTTCGCTGTCTTCTCCCACTAGCCAGCGCCAGATACGGCACAACGAACGACCATTCTTCGTCGCTTACATCGCTCGGATAAGGCTTGCGGGTTTTCATTCCGACATCTTGCCTTATCAGCGGTAAAGTTCATAACACCCTCGAGGCATCGAGGCATCGAGGCATCGCGACCGCGAGTCGACTCGGGCAGCCAAAGTCACTTTCCGCCCGCCCCATGAGCCCCCGCCCACCGACGCCCACGCAGGCTACACGCCAGCGATGCATCGTTCTTTTCGGCCGCTCGTGAAAGAAAGACCAACCGAGCCCCGCCAGCTTGACAGGCGCGTGGCGAAGGCATCCAGCAGACGATACGCCGCGCGGAGTCAAACGAAGGCGTTCGTTCGCGCGCACGGACGCGACGTAACCTGACCCGGCGGCCGGCCGTACACAGACCATCGAAGGCCTTCGCGTCGCTAAGCGACAAATTCGCCCTTCAACGCCCGATACAGCCGCCGATACCGCGCAAGCCGCGCGCCGAGCCAATCCGCCGACGCCGGATCGGGCCGATATGTCTCCGCGATCGCCGGCGCGACGCACACGTCGTCGATCGCATCGCGCGTCGCCGCGAGCCGTGCAAGCCGCGCCGCGCCGAGCGCCGCGCCCACCGCGCCGCTCGCGTGCCGATGCATCGCGAGCCCCGTTGCGTTCGCGCACAGCCGCGCCCAGAACGCGCTCTTCGACCCGCCGCCGATGAACGATGCGTCGTCGAGCGTCGTGCCGGCGTGGCGCAGCGCCGCGTAGCCGTCCGCCATCGCGAACGCGACGCCTTCCATCACCGCGTACGCGAGATCGCCCGCGCGATGCTCGCTCGCGAGTCCGAAGAACACGCCGCGCGCGTTCGCGTCGTTGTGCGGCGTGCGCTCGCCGCTCAGGTACGGCAAGAAGAGCGGCGCGCGCGCCGCATCCGCGCGTTCGGCGAGCGCGGGCAGCATGTCGATGGCGACGTCGCGGGTCTTCGCGAACCAGTCGAGGCTCGCCGCCGCCGACAGGATCACGCTCATCTGATGCCAGCGCGCCGGCAGACAATGGCAGAACGCGTGCACGCCGTCGCCGGGATTCGGCGCGAAGCGGTCGTTGCCGGCGAACAGCACGCCCGACGTGCCGAGCGACAGGAATCCGCTGCCCGCGTTCGCGACGCCCATGCCGATCGCGCTCGCCGCGTTGTCGCCCGCGCCGCCCGCGATCGCGACGGGGCCGGCCACGCCCCAGTCGCGCCGCAGCGCGTCGCGCAATTGCCCGGCGGCCGCGCTGCCTTCGACGAGGCGCGGCATCTGCTCGCGCGACAGCTCGGTCGCGGCGAGCATCCGCTCGGACCAGTCGCGCCGGCCGACGTCGAGCCACAGCGTGCCGGACGCGTCCGACAGGTCGGACACGAATTCGCCGGACAGCCGCCACGCGACGTAGTCCTTCGGCAGCAGCACCTTGTGCGCGGCGCGGAACACCGCGGGCTCGTATTTCGCAAGCCACAGCAGCTTCGGCGCGGTGAAGCCCGGCATCGCCATGTTGCCGGTGATCGCGCGCGATTCGGGGACGAGCGCCTCGAGCTCGACGCATTCGGCCGCGGCGCGCGTGTCGTTCCACAGGATCGCGGGGCGCAGCACCTGTCCCGCGCGATCGAGCAGCGTCGCGCCGTGCATCTGGCCGGACAGGCCGATCCCGCGCAACGCGGCGAAGCCGCGCGGATGCGCGGCGCGCACGGCGGCGATCGCGTCGAGCGTCGCGTGCCACCAGGCCTGCGGGCTTTGTTCGGACCAGTGCGGATGCGGGCGGTCGACGGCGAGCGGCGCGCCGCCGGCGGCGAGCGGCGCGGAATCGGCGTCGGTGAGGATCGCCTTGACTTCGGACGTACCGAGATCGATGCCGAGAAAGGTCACGGGTGGAGGCTCCGGTGCGAGTGGGAGACAGCGCGCGCGTCCGGCAGCGGCGCGGCGGGCGCGGCCGAGGGAGCGTGCGGTTCGTTCAGCCGGTGCAGCGCGCGGAATCGGGACGGCGGCATGCCTTTCATCGCGAGGAACTGCCGGTTGAAGTTCGACAGGTTGTTGAAGCCGACCCGATAGCAGATGTCGGTGACGCTCAATGCGGAGAGCATCAGCAGCTCGCACGCCTCGTTGATCCGCAGCCGGTTCAGGTACTGGACGAACGTCGAGCCGGTATGGCGGCGGAAGAAGCGCGTGAACGTGCTGATGCTCATGCCGGCGAATTCGGCGACATCGGTCTCGCGCAGCGCGCCGGGCAGGTTCTGCCGCAGGTACGCGAGCACCTGGTTGATCGTCGACGACATGTAGTGCTGCGCATCGATCCGGTAGCCGGGGCCGGCGAGCGTGCGGCGCTCGGCGCACGACGACAGCCGGTCGAACAGCGACATCAGCACCTCGATGCGCCGGCAGCCGTGCGCGCTCGCCAGCTCGAGCATCAGCGGCGCGGCCGCCGCGCCGACGTCATCCGGAAACTGCACGCCGCGCGACGCGTCGTCGATCAGATCGAGCACCGGCTGCAACTCGGCGAACGCGGCAACCATCTTCTCGACTGCGTCGCGCGAGAACTGCAGCACGACGTCGCGCGACGGCACGCGCTCGCCGGGGCCGAGCTCGCTGATCCAGTTGTGCGGCAGGTTCGGCCCCGTGACGACGAGATTGCCGGGCGCGAAATCGCCGATGTAGTCGCCGATGAAGCACTTGCCGTGCGACGCCTGAATCAGGTGGATTTCGTACTCCGGATGGAAATGCCACTTCGCGACCGTGTGCGGATAGTCGTGCACCCACGCGCGGAACGACTCGTCGCGGCGGGTGGGGACGATTTCCAGGTCTGGATTCATGTCTCGCTCCTGCGGGTGCGGCTCGGCGGCCGTCGTTCAAGCGCGCGACATCGACAGGGTGCGCGGCGTGTCCGGCGGCAGCCGCGTCGCGGCCTCGGGCCGCGCGGCGTCGGCCGGCGCGCCGGCGTCGGGCAGCATCACGTTGCGCTCGGTGGAGGCGTCGAACAGATGCAGGTCGCGCTCGTCGAACGTGAACGTTACCACGGCGCCGAGCTTGGGGGCGGCCGACGCCGGCACGAGCGCCGCGAACGGCGCGCCGTTCCAGTCGAAGGTGACGAGCGCCTCGGCGCCGAGCAGCTCGACGAGTTCGACGCGGCCTTCGAGCGCGAGCGCGCCCGGCGTATCCGGCAGGCCGGACATGCCCGGCGCGCCCGCGCGCTCCGTGGACGCGATGCGCAGGTAGTTCGGCCGGATCGCGAGCTTCACGCGCCGGCCGTCGGCAAGGCCGGCGAAGCGGCGTTCCGCGAGCGGCCAGCGCACGCCGCCCGTCGCGAGCGTGACGCCGCCGTCGGCGCGCTCGATCGCGCCGTCCGCGAAGTTCATCGCCGGCGTGCCGACGAAGCCCGCCGCGAACACCGTGTGCGGGCAGCCGTACAGCTCGGCCGGCGTGCCGAGCTGCTCGATGCGCCCGCCGCGCATCAGCACGACGCGGTCCGCGAGCGTCATCGCTTCGAGCTGGTCGTGCGTCACGTACAGCGTCGTCGTCTTGAGGCGCTGATGGAGCCGCTTGATGTCGCCGCGCAATTGCGCGCGCAGCTTCGCGTCGAGGTTCGACAGCGGCTCGTCGAACAGGAACACGTCGGGCGTCTTGATCATCGCGCGCGCGATCGCCGCGCGCTGCTGCTGGCCGCCCGACATCGCGCGCGGCTTGCGGTCGAGGAGCGCGTCGAGGCTCAGCACCCGCGCGACGTCGCGCACGCGCCGGTCGATCTCGGCCGCCGGCGCCTTCAGGCGGCGCAGCCCGAACGCGATGTTGTCGTACACCGTCATGTGCGGGTACAGCGCGTAGTTCTGGAACACCATCGCGACGTTGCGCTCGCGCGCCGGCAACGCGTTGACGACGGCTTCGCCGATCGCGAGCTCGCCGCCCGTGATCGCCTCGAGCCCCGCGATCATCCGCAGCATCGTCGATTTGCCGCAGCCCGACGGGCCGAGCAGCACGATGAACTCGCCGTCGCCGATCTCGAGATCGAGCGGATGCAGGACGGGCGGGCCGCCGTCGTAGCGCTTCGTCAAACTTCTGCAGACGATCTGTGCCATGGCTCAATCCATTTCGATCTGAATCTTCACGTCGTGCGGATGCCCGCTCGCCGCTTCCTCGAATGCGCGCAGGCCGTCCGAGAACGGGAACGTGCGCGAGATGAACGGCTTCACGTCGATCGCGCCGGACGCGATCAGCGCGAGCGCGCGCGGGAAGACGTTCGCATAGCGGAACACCGACTCGATCCGCGCTTCCTTCGCCTGCAACGCGACGACGTCGAGCGGCACCGGATCGAGCGGCATCCCAATCAGCACGAGGCAGCCGTTCGGGCATAGCAGGTCGATGACGCCCGCATAGGCGTTCGCGTTGCCGCTCGCTTCGAACACGACGTCCGCGCCCCAGCCGTCGGTCGCGTGCACGACCGCGTCGGCGAGCGACTGCGTGCTCGCGTCGACGGTCGTCACCGCGCGGTTCGACGCGAACAGCGACAGCTTCTCCTTGACGACGTCGGCGAGGATCACGCGCGCGGCGCCGCCCGCGAGCGCGGCGAGCGCCGTCATTGCGCCGATCGTCCCCGCGCCGATCACGACCGCGATGTCGCCCGGCTTCATCGCCGCCTTTTTCGCGGCCTGCAGCCCGATCGACAGCGGCTCGACGATCGCGCCTTCGGCGAACGACACGTTGTCCGGCAGCCGGTACGTGAACGACGCCGGATGCACGACGTAGGGCGTGAGGCAGCCGTGCACGGGCGGCGTCGCCCAGAAGCGCACCGACGGATCGAGGTTGTAGAGGCCGCGCAGCGTCGCCTTCGAATCGAGGCGCGGAATGCCGGGCTCCATGCAGACGCGGTCGCCGACGCGCAGGTACGTGACGTCGCGCCCGACCTCGACGACCGTGCCCGATGCTTCGTGGCCGAGCACCATCGGCGCATCGACCCTGAACGGGCCGATGCCGCCGTGCATGTAATAGTGGACGTCGCTGCCGCAGACGCCGACGGTATGGACGCGGATCTTGACGTCGGCCGGACCGACGTCGAGCGGCAGGTCGATGTCGCGCAGCGCGAGCTCGCGCGCCTGTTCGAGTACGAGGGCTTTCAACGGATTCTCCTTATTTGCCTTTGAGCATCGAGTTCAGCAGCCGGCTCAGCATGCCGACGAAGACGAGGGGCGGCAGCGCGAGCAGCACGGTGGATGCGTTGATCACGCCCCACGGCACTTCCTGGCCGAGCGACGTGAACGCGGACGCGACGACGGGCAGCGTCGCGCTCCTCGACGACGTGAGCGCGAGCGCGATCATCAGCTCGTTCCAGACGAGCACGAAGCTGAACACGACGCCGCCCAGGAGCGTGCTCGCGCAGACGGGCAGTGCGACGCGCCAGAACACCGCGTACGGCCCGCAGCCGTCGAGCTCGGCCGCTTCCTCGATCTCGCGCGGCAGCCGGCGGAACACCGGGATCGACAGCCACGTGATCGTCGACAGCGTGACGAGCAGGTACGTGACGATCATCGACAGCTTCGTGTCGTAGAGCCCGAGGTCGACCCAGATCGCGATCAGCGGGATCGCGACCGCGACGGGCGGCAGGAAGCGCAGCGACAGCAGGAAGAACTGGATGTCGCGCTTGCCGCGCACCGGATGGCGCGCGATCGCATACGCGGCCGGCACGCCGAAGAGCGCGCCGAGCGCGACGGCCGCGCCGACGATCGCGAGGCTGTTGCCGAGGCCGATCAGCACTTCGGGGCTCGACAGCACCTGCCGGTAGTTGTCGAGCGTCGGCGTGAAGATAAAGCGCGGCGTCGGCGTGACGATGTCGAGCAGATGCTTCAGCGAATTGAGAAACGCCCAGAACAGCGGAAACACGGCGACGAGCGCGATCGCGCCGCCGATCGCGACAGTGCCGCCGCGCGCAATCAGTCGTCCCATTTGTTGACCCGTTTCCAGATGAACGTGAACACGAGCGTCGTGGCGACCATCATCAGCACCGCCATGCTCGATGCGTACGAGACCTTGCCCGACAGCCCGATGCCTTGCGCGTACGCGTACATGTCGAGCGTCTCGGTCGCGATGCCGGGGCCGCCTTTCGTCATCACGTAGATGAGGTCGAACGAGCGCAGCGATTCGACCATCTTGATGAACACGAGGCTCATGATCGGCGCCTTCAGCATCGGCAGCGCGATGTACGCGTAGACCTGCCACGTCGACGCGTAGTCGAGCCGCGCCGCTTCGAGCGGCTCGGGCGGAAGCGTCTCCAGGAGCTTCAGGACCACGACGGAGAAGAAGAGGCCCCATTGCCAGACGTCGACGAGCGCGACCGCGAAGAGCGCGAGATGCGGATCGGCGAGGAACGCGGCGCTCGATACGCCGAGCGCGCCGAGCAGCCAGCTCGAGATGCCCGTGAGCGGCGCGTACATGAACTTCCAGATGAACGCGGCCGACACGCGCGGCAGCAGCACCGGCATGATCAGGATCAGCACCGCGAGGTTGCGCGCGCGGCCGTGCACGCGCTCGAACAGAAAGACCGCGAGCACGATGCCGACGGCGACCGCGCCCGCGACCGTGACGACCTCCCACAGCGCCGACACTTCGATCGCGTTCAGGAAGCGCCGGTCGGACATGAGCCGCGCGAAGTTGCGCAGTCCGACGTAATCGCTGTCGGTGTAGCGCAGCACGCGGTTTTTCAGCGCGAGGTTGACGGCCGCGATCGTCGGCACGAGGCCGAGCACCGCCATCAGTGCGAGCGGCGGGCCGAGGAAGAGCCAGGGCAGGCTCGTCTTGCCACGATTGAACATGAAGGACTCCGGCGAAGAGGGCGATGCGGGGCGGGCGGCGAGGCGCGGCGGCGGCGTTGCAGCGCCGCCGCGCGGCCGTCACTTGCGCGACCCGTGCTCCATCGCGTCCTTCGCGTACTGGACGGCGTCGTCGAGCGCGCCCTGCACGTCGGTCTGCGTGCCCGTAAAGATTTCCTCGAGCGCGATGCCGAGGTTGTCGCCGATGTCGGGCCATTGCGGCGTCGCCCAGATCGTCGCCTTCGTCACCGGGTTCGTGTCATTCAGGCCGGACAGGATCTGCGGCTTCACGTGCTGCCTGAAGTAGTCGCTGCCGATCGTGCTCGTGCGGTTGTAGTCGCTGAACACGCCGTTGCGCAGCCGCGCCTGTTCCTGGTCCTTGCTCGTCGCCCACGCGATGAAGCGGCCCGCCGCCTGCCGCGTGCAGTCGTCCTTCGCGCCGACCGACGAGATCGCGAGCCCGTGCCCGTACGCAGCCGACGGCAGCGGCGCGGGCGGCCTCACGTAGCCGACCTTGCCGGCGACGCTCGACTTGCCCGGATCTTCCATCCAGTCGGCGAACGGCGTCGATTCGATCATGAACGCGACCTTGCCCGAGCGGAACGCTTCGAGTGCGTTGCTCCAGTCGTAGGTCGCGGCGCCGGGCGGCGCGTACTTGAAGAGATCGCGGTAGCGCTGCGTCGCCTGCACGGCGGCGGACGAATTGAACGCGGGCTGCCCGTGCTTGTCGGTCCACGCGCCGCCTTGCGCGAGCATGAACGGCGCCCAGCGCCACACGTTCATTCCCGAGCCGCGCTGGCCGCGCGCGACCCAGCCGTACAGCTTCGGCGGCGCGTTCAGCTTCCTGATCGCAGCGACCAGCTCGTCGACCGTCTTCGGCACCGGAATGTGCGCGGCGTCGAGGAGGTCGCGGCGGTAGAACAGGAAATCGCCGCCGCCGATGAGCGGCGCGAAGTACGCGACGCCCTTGTAGCTCGCGACCGCGCGGCGGCCGGGCAGAAAGTCGTCGTAGTCGTATTCCTTCGGGTAGTACTTGAGGAGCGGGGCGATCCAGCCGGCCGACGCGAATTCGGCGACGTTCGCCTCGTCGACGTAGTAGATCTGATACGAGCCCGCGCCCGTCGACGCGTCGAGCCGCGATTTCGCGCGGCGGTCGTTCTCGCCGAAGTAGCTGATCTCGATTTTCGTGCCGCTCTTTTTCTCGTAATCGGACAGCGACTTCTCCATCACCGTCAGACCGAGGCTCTTCTGCGCGAGCACCCTGAGCGTCGGCGCCTTGCAGACCTGCGCCGCCGCGGCGGCCGGCAGGCAGGCGGCGATCAGCGCGCCCGCGGCCAGAAATCGCAACTTGTTCACCCGTGTCTCCTTGATCGTATTTGTCGTCCGTCGTGCAGGCAGGGCCGACGGCAGGAGGAACTGTAGTGATTCGCGACGCCTGTTCACTACGTCAAAAGAAACCGGTTGCCGATACTTTTTGCTCACGGTGGGCGCTGCGCCGCACAATTTGTGTCAGTCCGCACGGCGGGCGTCCGAGGGCGCGGAGCAAGGGCGGCAGACGCTGTTCTTGCGTCACCGCCGCTCGGGAAACCCGATCGCATGATTGGCGGCTGTCGAGCGGCTGTCGGGCTGCCTTCGGCGGTCGTATCGACGCGCGTTCCGGCCGCGATGCTCGCTGTCCGCTCGTGCGATGTCCGGCGGCTTCGCGCTGCGATACGACGATCGCCGCCGGCGCATTCCCTTGCAGTCGCTACGATGCCGGCCGAAGCACGGCGCAGCATCCTTCGAGTGCATTCGACGCGCCGTTCGATGACATATCGAGCCGGCGCACGAGCGAACCGCGCCGTGAATGCGGAGGCGGGGCGCGCGAATCGCGTCACCGGAGGCGAGGCTCGGGCGTCGACAACAGCATTCCGCCGAGTTTCGCGAGCAGCTCGCCTGCGGTGAGGCGGGGCGACGCCCGGGATGCCGTCGGCGCGCGAAACGCCGTTTGCGCGGCTGCGCGCGGCTCGCCGTCGAATCGCGTATCGTCCGGCGGCGAGCATGCGCCCCGGTAGCACGCGAGCACCTGGCGCACGTATGCCTGCGTTTCCCGATAGGGCGGAATCCGGTCGCGGTACTTGCGTACGGCGCCTTCGCCGGCGTTGTACGCGGCGAGCGCGAGCGTCAGGTCGTCGTCGAATTCGCCGAGCAGCCATTTCAGATAGGTCGCGCCGGCGCGCAGATTCGCGTGCGGATCGCGCAGGTCGCGAAAGCCGAAGCGCGCGCTGGTCGCCGGAATCACCTGCATCAAGCCGGTCGCGCCCTTCGGCGACACCGCGTTCGCGTCGTAGCCGGACTCGACGCGGATCATCGCGTGCAACAGCTTTGCGTCGAGACCGAATTCGCGGGCGACCGAGGCGACGAGCGTGTCGTAGCGCGTCGATCGCGGTGTGGCGGATGTGGCGGCGGGTGTCGCGGCAGGAACGACGTTCGCGGGCGACAGTGGGTTGGAAGAAGTCGATGCCGATGCCGGAGTCGGAGTCGGAATCGGAGCCGAAGCCGAAGTCGAAGTCGAAGTCGAAGTCGAAGTCGAAGTCGAAGTCGAAGTCGAAGTCGAAGTCGAAGTCGAAGTCGATGGCGATGGCGGATTCGGATTCGAAGCCGACCGCGGAGTCGAAGTCCCCGCCGTTGCAGCCGCCTCCGTATCCGCCGTCTCGTCGTCGGACGCAGCCGCGCGCACGGACGTGTGTGCGCCCGCACCCGGATCGTCCCGCTCGGCAGACGGCGTCGTCGCCGTCACGGACGACGGCGCGAATGCCGCGAGCGCCGTCGATCCGATACCCGCTCGATCACTTCCAGCCGCAGCCGACTCGTCGACATAAGGCGTCCAGACGAGCGTCGCGGGCGGCTCCTGCGCGTTCGCGCCCTGCGCGGCCGTCAGGCCGGCGATCGCGAACGCCGCCGCCCGCGCCGCGCACGCCGCCCACGATGCGGCCCGCAGAAGCGAACGCATCTCAACGGCCGGCGTCATCGCGTGGAGGACGCGCACCGTCATCTTGTGCGTGTTCATCGTGGTCCTCATCGCGCACGCCGTCTTCGTCGTAGCGCAACTGCATCGCGACGCGCAGGATGTGCGCAACGGGCTCGAACAGATCGGGCGGGATGCGCTGCCCGACGTCGAGCCGGTTCGCGAGCGCACGCGCGAGCGGCACGTTCTCGACGACGGGCACGCGCTCGCGCTCGGCGAGCGCGACGATGTGCAGCGCCATCCTGCCGCGGCCGATCTCGAGCACCTCGGGCAACGGCGTCTCGTCGCGCTGGTAATAAAGGCACACCGCGACGTGCGTCGGATTGCGCACGACGACCGTCGATTTCGCGACGTTCGCGGCAAGGCTGCCGCTTTGCACTTCGCGATGGATTTCGCGGCGCTTGTGCTTGATCTCCGGGTTGCCTTCCGAATTCTTGAACTCCTGCTTGATGTCTTCCAGCGACATCATCAACTGCTTCGTCGTGTTGTAACGCTGGAACGCGAAGTCGGCGATGCCGAACACGACGTAGAAGCCGATGAGCGCGGCCCACATCCAGTACAGCAATTGCGTGCTGACCGCGAGCCCGCATTCGACGCTGCAAAGCGGCAGGAACTGCAGCGAAGGCGCGTACTGGCGGATCAGATAGAAGAAGATCGCGGACAGCACGCCGACCTTGAACAGTGACTTCGCGAACTCGAACAGGCTTTTCAGCGAGAACATCTGCTTCAGGTTCGCGAGCGGATTGATCTTGTCGAGCGACGGCTTGAGCGCTTCGACGGCAAGCAGCGGGCCGATCTGCGCGATCGCGGCGACGACCGTCATCGCGATCACGAGCGCCGCCATGCCGAGCGTGAAGCGGATCAGCACGGCGGCGAGCGCGCGCATCCAGCGCGCGGTCGCCGCGGCGAAATCGTCGTTGACGACGGCAATCGACACGTCGACGAGCGCTTCGAACGCCTGCAACAGATGCGCGCCCTCGAACAAGAAATAGCCGAGCAGCACCGCGAGCTGGACGCCGCTCGTGATCTCGACGCTCTTCGCGACCTGGCCTTTCTTGCGTGCGTCCGCGAGTTTTTTCGCGGTCGGCTTCTCGGTCTTCTCGCTCATCTCAGCATGCCGGCGAGCTGAGCGATGCGCTCGGGCAATCGCGAGATTTCGGCAAGCGGCAGCCGGAACGCGAAGCTCGCGCACATGACGAGCAGCAGCAGTGCGAACGCGCTCTTGATCGGCATCGACAGGAAGAACACGTTCAGTTGCTGCGCGGAGCGGTTGACGAGGCCGAGCGCCATGTCGACGAGCAGGATCGCCGCGAGCGCCGGCATCGCGAAGCGCAGGCACAGGTCGACCATCAGCTGCCACTGCTGCGCGAAGAACGCGAGCGCGTCGGGGCCGAAGCACAGCGGCGCGCCGGGCGGCAGCGTCACGTACGATGCGTAGATCGTCTCGATCAGCGTGTTGAAGCCGCCCGACACGAGAAAGAGCAGCGTGAACACTTGCGAGAACACCATCCCGAACGGCGACGACTGCGCGCCGAGCAGCGGATTGAGCACGCTCGCCATCGACGCGCCGCGCGTCGTGTCGATCAGGAATCCTGCCATGTCGAGCGCCCAGAACGGGATCGCCGCGCAAAAGCCGATCAGCGCGCCGACGCACAGCTCGCCGAGCGCGAGCCGCAGATAAGGCGGCGCGCCGCCGGCCGCGGGCGAGAACGCGGGCCATGCGTCGTGAACCGGCAGCACCGGCAGCGCGATCATCAGCACGAGCGCGTTGCGCACGAGCGAGCCGCCGAGCGTGCCCGGCGTGAACACCGGCACGATCATCAGCGCGCCGAACGGGCGCAGCATCGCAATCGCGACGATCGGCAGCCAATGGATGAGTGTTTGCATGCCGATGTCTCTACGATCTCATCCGGCCGATCTGATCGAAGCTCCGCAACGTGTAGTTGACGAGCACGTCGCCCATCCAGTGATAGGTCGCGGCGAGCGTGACGGCGACCGCGAGCAGCTTGATGAGGAACTGGATCGTCTGGTCCTGGACCTGCGTGAGCGCCTGCACGAGGCTCACCAGAATGCCGACGACCGATGCGACGACAACGACGGGCAGTGACAGCAGCAGCACGAGCCACATCATCTGCGCGGCGAGCTGGGTGATGACGGCTTCGCTCATCGCGGCCGCGCACGCGGCGTCATGAGAACGACAGGAGAAGCTGGCCGATCAGCTTCTCCCAGCCGTGGATCAGCACGAAGACGAGCAGCTTGAGCGGCAGCGCGATCGTCATCGGAGACACCATCATCATGCCCATCGCGAGCAGCACGTTCGACACGATCAGATCGATCGCGATGAACGGCAGGAACAGCAGCAGGCCGATCTTGAATGCTTCGATCAACTGACTGACGGTGAACGCGGGCAGCAGCACGATCAGCGAGTCGTCGGGAATCCGGTTGCGGTATGGCTCGGGCCAGGTCCGGCGGCCGACGTCCGCGAAAAAGCGGACCTGGTCCGGCGCGGTGTTGCGCTCGAGAAACGCGCGATACGGCGCGAGGATCGTCATTTCGGCTTGCTGCGCGAAGTCCTTGGCGTCGATCCTGACCGGATGCTCGGCGAGGTTGTCCTGAATCGCGAGCCCGACGGGCGCCATGACGAACATCGTCAGCACGAGCGCGAGCCCGTGCAATGCGATGTTCGGCGGAATCTGCTGCGTGCCGAGTGCGTTGCGCAGCAGCGCGAACACCACGGACAGCTTGAGGAACGACGTGCCCAGCACCACGAGAAGCGGCAGGATCGACAGGGCGAACAGCACGGCGATCAACTGGAGGGGCTGGTCGAAAAGGTTCATCCACGAATCCGGAAAGGCCGATACGCCGCGCATTATCGGTACGCGGGGCGGACCGACCCATCCGGCCGACACCTGAAGTCACGCCTGCAGCAGATACTCGATGCGCACCGCGAGGCGGCCGCCGACGTCGAGCAGCGTGCCGCGCGCGAACGGCTTGCCGGCGACTTGCAGCGTGACGAGGCCGTCGGGCTGCGCGGGGCCGTCGAGCACGTCGCCCGCTCGCAGGCTCGCGAGCCGGGCGAGCGGCACGTCGATCGTCGCGACCTGCGCGACGACGCGCGCGTGCGCGTCGAGCCGCAGCGGCTGCGTGCCGGGCGTGCCGGGCGTACCGGGTGTGCCGGGCGTACCGGGTGTACCGGGTGTACCGGGTGTACCGGGTGTACCGGGTGTACCGGGCGCATCGGGCGCATCGGGCGCATCGGGCGTGCCGAGCGCGACAGAAGGGGCGACGTCGACATCGACGTCGAGCCAGTCATCGAACGTATCCATCGTCGTTCCAATCGTGTAAGGGCCGGTCCGGCAGCCGAGAACGGTCGCGAGCGGGCGATCGGCGAACAGCGCGAGCTCGCCGTCGGCGGCCGCGTACGCGTGTTGCAGCAGCAGCGCGTCGCCGGGCTGCACGCGCGCGAGCGTCGCCGCGCCGACGCTGCTCCAGCCGGCCGCGAGCGCGAGCCTGACGGCGGGCATCGCGGCGCGACAGTCGGGCGGCGAACCGGACGGCGAATCATGCGGCGGGTCCGCCAGCAATGGTTCGAGCCGGTCGGCGAGCCGTTCGAGCCACGCAAGCGGCGCGTCGACGATGCGCATGTCGAGCGACGCATGCTCGCGCTCGATGCCGAGCGACCATGCGGGCTCGACCGGGCACGCCCCGCATTCGATCGCATCGGCATGCAGCCACACGACGCCGAACGACGCGAGATCCGGCTCGATGCACGCGCAGGTCCACGCGGCGAGTGCGCCGCGCAGTTCGACGGGCACCGCGTCCCAATCCGGCACGCTCAGCACGGGCTCGATCCAGCGGCACCAGGGCGCGGCGTCGACCCACAGGCGCACGGGGCCGTCGCTCGTGCGGGCCGACACGATCAGCCCGCTGCCGCCCGCGCGGCGAAAGCGCAGCGTGAGTGCGCCGGCGTCCAGCGCGAGCCGCCGGCCGGCGCCGACTGCGCGCAGTAGCGCGCCCGTCGCGCGATCAATCGGTATCGGTCGCATCGGACCACTCCAGCGTGACGGGTTGCGCGAACCGCGCGGCGAGCGCCGCTTCGAGCGGGCCGCGCATTCGTAGCGCGTGCGCGCGGCGGCCGGCGTCGGCCAACGCCGAATCGAGCGCGACGACGAGCGCGCCGCCCGCGAAGCGCGCGCGCAGCGTGAGCCCGGCGAGCGGGCCGTTGGCGATGCGCAGCGTCAGCATGTTGGACGGCGACGGCCGCGAGGCGGCGGGCGCTTTGCCGGGCGGCGCGCCCGCATCGGCCGGCTGCGCGCGCCGGGCTCGCGCGCGTGGGCCGTCGGCCGCGTCGTTTTCCGATGCGTCGCCGGCGCGCGCGCGGTGCGGCGGCGTATCGCCCGGCTGCGCGTCGAGCCAGGCGGAAAACGCATCGGCCGCCTGTTCCGCGTCGCCGCCGGCGGGCGCGAGCGAATCGTGCGATCCGCATGATTCACGGAGTCGCGCGCCGGTCGTCATCGTTTTCACTGCGGACATCGTTTCATTCCAGCAACGCGTTCAGTTTTTCCTGATCGACGAGCGCCCTGCGCAACTGCTCGAGCTGGCCGTCGCGTTCGAGCCGCAGCGCCTGCCACTGCGCGTCGACCGCCTCGATGCGGTCGGCGAGCGTCTGGTCGCGCTGATGAAAGCCGGCGAGCTCGCGCTTGAGCGCCTGCAGCGACGCGTAGTCGTGCACCGCATCGGTGTCCGCGCGCTCGCGCCAGTCGACCCAGAGTGCGCGGCGCGCTTCGAGCAGGCTCGCCTTGCTCGAGAGGAGCGCCGCTTCCTGTTGCTCGAGCATCGCGAGCATGCTGCGTATGCTGCGCTCGCGACGCTTCTTGATCGTCACGAGCGTGGTCAGCGTTGACCGTCCACCGTTGTCCATAACTGATCGATCGTCTGTTCAAAAGTGTTTTTCTCCGTCACCGGCTGGCACAGGAAGCGGCGGATCGCGTCGCGGCGCGCGAGCGCGTCGTCGGCTTCCGGATCGCGTCCCGGCTGATATTCGCCGACCCGCACGAGCAGCTCGATGTCGCGATAGACGGCGTCGAGCCGCCGAAGCCGCGCGGCGAGCGCCAGGTGACGCGCATCGGCGATCTGGGTCATCACGCGGCTCACGCTCGCGCCGACGTCGATCGCCGGATAGTGGTTCGCCTGCGCGAGCTTGCGCGACAGCACGATGTGGCCGTCGAGGATCGACCGGACTTCGTCGGCGACGGGCTCGTTCATGTCGTCGCCTTCGACGAGCACCGTGTAGAGCCCCGTGATGCTGCCCGTTGCCGCCGGCCCCGCGCGCTCGAGCAGGCGCGGCAGCCGAGCGAAGCAGCTCGGCGGATAGCTGCCGGCCGCGGGCTTTTCGCCGGCCGCGAGGCCGATCTCGCGCGCCGCGCGCGCGAAGCGCGTCAGCGAATCCATCATCAGCAGCACGTCGCCGCCTTGGTCGCGAAAGTGCTCGGCGATCGCGGTCGCCGTGTACGCCGCCTTCAGTCGCTCGAGCGCGGGGCGATCGGACGTCGACACGACGACGACCGCCCGTGCGCGCGCTTCCGGCGTCAGCGTGTGTTCGAGAAACTCGCGCACCTCGCGGCCGCGCTCGCCGATCAACGCGAGCACGGTGACGTCGGCGAGGCTGCCGTCGCAGATCATCCCGAGCAGCGTGCTCTTGCCGCCGCCCGCCGCCGCGAAGATGCCGATCCGCTGGCCGCGCCCGCACGTGAGCACGCCGTCGATCGCGCGCACGCCGAGCGGCAGCGGCGTGTCGATGACGGCGCGCGTGAGCGGATCGGGCGCCGCGCGATCGAGGTCGACGCGCGTCGCATCGGCGGGAATCGCGGGACCATCGTCGAGCGGCCGGCCGACGCCGTCGACGACGCGCCCGAGCAGAAAATCGCCGACCGCGATCCGGTGCGGCCGCCCGAGCGCGCGCACCGCGCTGCCCGCCGCGATGCCGCGCGGTTCGGCGAACGGCGACAGCAGCGCCGCGTCGCCGTCGACCGCGACGACTTCGGCGTCGATGCCGCTCGGCTCGAGCCGGCACAGATCGCCGAAGCCGACGCCCGGCAGCGTCGCGCGCACGAGCGTCGGACCGATTTCGACGACCCGGCCGAAGCGGAGCCCGGCCTCGGGCGCGACGCCGCGCGGCGCGAGCCGTGCGTCGACGAGCGCGGCGACGCGCGCGCGATCAAGCGGCCGCATCGGCGAGCTCCCTGATCAGGTCGGCGGTGCCGATCACGCGCAGCTCCGCCTCGTCGCCGATTTCCTGAAACGACAGCACGGGCAGCTCGCCGAACTCGCGCTCGACCATCTTGCGAACGAAGCGGCGCACGTCGATCGCGGTGACGAGCACGGTGCGACGCAGGTCGGCGTCGGCGAGCGCCGCCTTCAGGCGCGCGACGATCGCGTGCGTGTGCTCGGGCGCGAGCGACGAATACGAGCCGGCGGCCGTCTGCCGGATCGATTCGCGGACCATCGACTCGATCCGGTCGCCGATCATCCAGCAGTTGATCCACGGCTGTCCGGCGCGATGGCGCGTCGCGATGTGCCGCCGCAGCGCGACGCGCACGTATTCGGCGAGCATCACCGGGTCCTTCTCGCGCGGCGCCCATTCGACGAGCGCCTCGAAGATGCCGCGCAGATCGCGCACCGACACGCGTTCGTCGACGAGCCGCTGCAGCACGTCCGCGATCCGGCCGATCGGCATCTGCCGCTGCACTTCCTTCACGAGCTCCGCATAGCGCGATTCCATCGCGTCCATCAGGAAGCGGGTCTCCTGCACGCCGATGAACTGCGCGGCGTGCCGGTCGATGACGAGCGACACGCAGTGCGCGACGCGCGCCTCGTCGCGATGGACGGTCACGCCGAGCGCGGCGAGCGCGTCCGCATGCGCGGGGTCGATCCATTGAAGCTGCAACTGCGCGAACGGCAGCGGCTCGACGCGCACGCGCTGCGCGACGCTCGCGCCGCGCGCGTCGGCGAGCCATTCGTTCGCCGGCATCGCGAGCGTGAGGACGGGCTCCTGATAGAGCAGGATCTGCACGGCGTCGGCGGCGAGCCCCGCGTCCGCCTGCAGATGGATGTCGGGCAGCGGCAGGCCGAGCTGCTCGAACTTGTGCGCGCGCAGCGCGTCGAGCGCTTCGGCGAGCTTCGACGCGCGCACGGCCGATTCGCCGTGGCGGATCATCAGCGGGATTGCGCCCGGCGTCATCGCGAAGCCCGCCTGGCCGCCCGCGTGGCCCGCGAGCGCGCCCGCCGACGCGGCCCCGCCGTGCGCGGCGGCGCCGATGCCCGTCGCGGCCGCGCCGCGCTTCGCGCGTCGGCGCAGATGCCATGCACAGCCGAACACGAACGCGGCGAGCGCGACGAAGTAGACGACCGGAAAACCGGGCAGCAGCGCGAACACGAGCAGCACCGACGCGGCGAGCCAGAGCGCCTGCGGCTGCCTGCCGATCTGCTCGGTGAGATCGGCGGCGAGCGGCTGGCGCGTGTCGCCCGGCACGCGCGTGACGATGATGCCCGCGGTGATCGAGATCAGCAGCGCGGGAATCTGGCTGATGAGGCCGTCGCCGATCGACAGGATTGCGTACGTCGACATCGCCTCGCTCGCGCTCATCCCGTGCATGAACACGCCGACCGCGGCGCCGCCGAGGATGTTGACGAGGATGATGATGATGCCGGCGATCGCATCGCCCTTGACGAACTTCATCGCGCCGTCCATCGCGCCGTAAAGCTGGCTCTCCTTCTGCACGAGGCCGCGCAGCCGGCGCGCTTCGTTCGCGTCGATGGTGCCGGCGCGCATGTCGCCGTCGATGCTCATCTGCTTGCCGGGCATGGCGTCGAGCGAGAAACGCGCGCTCACTTCGGCGACGCGTTCGGAGCCCTTCGTGATGACGATGAACTGGACGATCGTGATGATCACGAACACGATCAGGCCGACGCCGAGATTGCCGCCGGCCGCGAAGCTGCCGAACGTATAGACGATCTCGCCCGCGTCCGCCTGCAGCAGGATGAGCCGCGTCGTGCTGATCGTCAGCGCGAGCCGGTACAGCGTCGTGATCAGCAGCAGCGAAGGGAACACCGAGAATTCGAGCGGATCGCGGATGTACAGCGACATCATCAGCAGGATGATCGACACCATCAGGTTGAATGCGATCATCAGGTCGACGAGGCTCGTCGGCAGCGGCACGATCATCATGAACACCGCGACGAGCAGCAGCACCGCGAGCACGATGTCCTGACGGTCCGCGGCGCGCGCGAGCCACGGCGCGAGCCGTTTCATGCGGCGTCTCCGGCGTGCGCGTCGAGGAGGCGCCGCATGGTCCGGTGGCCCGCGAGCCAGTCGTCGACGCTCGTGTCGCGCGGGAACGCGCAGCTCACGACGAGCTGGCTGCCCGCCGCGAACGCGCGCAACACGAGGCCCTGCATGCGCAGCGGGTCGCAGCGCGCGATGACGCGCATCAGCGCGTCGCGGCGGCGAGCGGCGTCGACTGCGCTCGCAAGCGACAACGTGAGCCGCCCGTCGGCGACTTCGACGAATAGACGCGTGCCCGCATGAGCGAATTCCATTCGCTCGCCGATGCGGGAACAAGGCAGATCGAGGAGGCGTAGCAACTGTTCGAGTCGGCGTTCCGTTTGCAAATCCATGCGGTTCCTTCGTACGCCGAAGATGCGTCGTGATGCGTCGTGATGCGTCGTGAGACAAGGTCGGCACATCTTCCCGAATCGAACCGGCGCGGGGCATACGGTAAAGACCTGAATTGGCCGGCGGGCGAAAAGGCAAAATGCGATAATTGCCGCGCCGATGTTGCGGGGTACACATCAATAATGAGCGCATTGTGGGAGAAGTCGCTGACTGCGCGGATCATGGTGATCCTGAGTTGCGCGATGACAGCCTTCTGGCTGCTGTCCGAATCGATCGGCTTTTATTTTCGATACATCGAGGCGCAAAGAGAGCTGCGCGGCGAGCTGACGTGGCAGCTCGAATCGATCGCGCAGGAGGAAAGCCGCCGCTACGAATACGCGGAGCGCCAGGCGCGGATGCTGATGTCGTGGTGGACCGTGCTCGACGAGCGGATCATCCTGCGCCCGAAGGCGCAGGCATCGGGGCAGCACGCGATCTTCGTGCCGTTCAAGGACGCGAAGGGCAATCGCGAGCTCGTCGAGCGCGCGCGCGAAATCGTCGAAATCTACGGACACGCGGATCCGCGCAACCGGATGGACACGTTCCTGCTGCTGCCGACGGAAGGCATCGTGCTGTTCGAGCCGGAAAGGATGTCGAGGGACGACATGCAGCGCAAGATCGCCGCGCTGTCGACGCTGCGCACGCTGCCGAAGCTGCCCGTCGTCCATTGGGGCGCGGCGATCAAGGATTCGAACGGGATCATCCGCGCGGCGGCCGCCGTCGTCGATCCGAACACGGGCATCATCGCCGGCCAGAATTTGAGGGTCGGCGACTTTCCGGCGATCGCGAAGGACATGGGGCTCGAGGCGCCGCCGCGCTTCGCGCTGCAATCGCAGACGGGCGAGGTGTTCTGGATGGGCGCCGACGTGTCCGCGAAGCCGCCGCCCGCGTTCGTGCTCCCGCCCAAATGCGACCGAACGCACTGGATCCGCCGCGGCGACTACTACGTGATCTGCACGCCGCTGTCCGGCCCGAACTGGCAGGTCGCGGCGATCTACCCGGTCAGCGCGGTCACCGACAAGGCGATGTCGCTGCTGCCGTTGACGACGCGCTGGACCTTCGTCGTGCAGCTCCTGCTGATCGCGTTCGTCTACGTCACGCTGCAGCGGCAGCTCGGCCGGCCGCTACAGCACTTCGTCGACATCATCGACGCGCAGCGCGAAGGCGATCTCGGCCGCCGGCTGCCGACCGGGCGTCGCGACGAGCTGGGCCGGATCGCGAGCGCGTACAACTCGCTGCTCAGCACGGTCAACGCGTATTACAAGACACTCGAAAGCAAGGTGCGCGAACGCACGCGCGAGCTCGCCGAGGCGAAGCGGATCGCCGAATCGGCGAGCCACCGCAAGAGCGAGCACATCGCGAGCATCAGCCACGAGCTGCGCACGCCGCTCAACGGGATCGTCGGCGCACTCGCGCTCTTGAACCGCAGCGCGTTGCAGGCGGAGCAGCGCGATCTCGTGCGCGTCGCGCAGCAGTCTTCGTGCTATCTGCTTGGCATCGTCAACAACGTGCTCGATTTTTCGCGAATCGAAGCCGGTCAGCTCGAACTCGCGAGCGAGCAGACCGATCTGCTCGCGCTGCTCGACCAGGCGATGCTGACGATCCACATCCGCGCGCAGGAGAAGAGCCTCGATCTGCGGACTTTCGTCGCGGCGGACGTGCCGCGGCGCGTATGGCTCGACGGGCTGCGCGTGCGGCAGATCCTGATCAATCTGCTCGGCAACGCGGTGAAGTTCACCGAGCACGGGCACATCCACCTGACCGTCGAGCGCCGCGCCGACATGCTCGCATTCGTCGTCGAGGATACCGGCAAGGGCATTCCGGACGACTATCAAATGGATATCTTCAAGCCGTTCGTGCAAGTGCGCGCGCACGACAGCGGCAACGGGCTCGGCTTGCCGATCGCGTCGCGGCTCGCGAACCTGATGAACGGCGAGATCCTGCTCGACAGCAAGCTCGGCAAGGGCACGCGCTTCACGGTGCTGCTGCCGCTTCAGGCGGACGAGATGGCGCCCGCGCCGCTCGCCGGCACGCTCGTCGCGCCGGCCGCGCTGCACATGCAGATGCGCGTGTGGGGCCTGCAAGTCGAAACGGGCGACAACGCGCTGTTCCCGATACCCGAATCGGGCTATCTGCCAGGCAAGCTCTGGGACAAGGTCGTGCTCGCGCTGCGCGGCGAGGCCGTGCAGGAAGAGGTCGTGCCGAAGGCGATCTGCCCGTGGTCGCTGAAGATCCTCGTCGTCGACGACGTCGCGGTGAATCGCGACATCGTCGGCAAGATGCTGCGCGAGCTCGGACATCGGACGCGCGCGGCCGCGTCGGGCCAGCTCGCGCTGAAGCTCGGGCGCTCGCACGTGTTCGACCTCGTGCTGATGGACGTGCGCATGCCCGAGCTCGACGGGATGGCGACCGCGAAGCGCTGGCGGCACGTCGCCGAAGGCGTGCTCGATCCGGACACGCCGATCGTCGCGCTGACGGCGAACGCATCGCCCGCCGAACACGAGCGCGCGAAGGCGGCGGGGATGAACGGCTATCTGACGAAGCCGGTTTCGCTCGAGCAGCTCGCCGACATGATCAACCAGGTCGCGTCGACGCAGCTCGCACGCGGCGTCGAGCTCACGCCGAACGCGAAGTCGTGCTCGCCGCTGTTCGACCTGAACGATGCGGCGATGCGCGAGAAGCTGCATCAGGCGCTCGTCGATCTGCACCGGCAGATCGACGCCGCATGGCACGCGAGGGATGCCGCATCGATGCTGAACGTGCTGCACGCGCTGAAGGGCTGCGCGGGACAGGGCGGGCTCGATCTCGTGCGCGAGGCGGCCGAGCAGCAGGAGCGTCAGGTGCGCTCGGGCGGCTGGATGAGCGGTCAGGACGTGCGAGACCTGGCGGAGCTGATCTCGATTCAGTTTGCGTGACCGGCGCGGCGTCAGTGCAGGCCGAGGCGATGCGCCCAGTTGGCGAGTTCCGCCGCATTGTGCGCGTCGAGCTTGCGCATCAGATTCAGTCGATGGGTCTCCACGGTCTTGATCGTAATCGTGAGCTTTTCTGCGATGTCGCGATTGCGGCAGCCTTCCGAAATCAGTTTGAGCACCTGACGTTCGCGCGGCGTGAGCGCGACCGCGCCGTCGGGAACGGCCTTCGTCGTGACCTGATCGACGTTGAGCGCCGGATCGATCACCGTATGGCCGCGCCACACTTTCCAGATCGCGTCGAGCAGCGTCTGCTTTGAGCTGTTCTTCAGCAGGTAGCCGTTCGCGCCGGCCGTGAGCGCCGCGCTCGCGCGATGTTCGGTGGTCTCGGCCGTGACGATGAGAATGCCGAGGTCCGGCCAGCGCCGCCGCAACTGATGGATCACGTCTAGGCCGTTCATGCCGGGCAGGCCGAGATCGAGCAGCACGATGTCGGGATCGAGCCGCTGGCAGGCCGCATACACTTCGAGGCCGTTGCTGACTTCGTCGACGACGGAGAGCGGCGGCGACGCGTCCAGCAGGTTCTTGAGGCCCAACCGCAGCAGGGGATGGTCCTCCACGACCAGGATGCGTATCTCGGCGGGAGCGGCGGTATGCGTGAGAGCCATAGGACGGGTGCCAGACGAAGAAGAAAAATTACTCAAGGCGTCCGAAGTTCAGGTGATGACCGGATCGATTCTATCAAGGTCTATCTTGAAAATGTCATGCCATGAAGCACGGATACTTGACTGATCTTCCCGCATGCATCCGGCACGTCGGATCGGTTTCGATCGGCGGCGCGCAGCGCGGTCGCTGGCCGCTGACGATGGACGAGCTGAGCGGCTGGTGCGGCGGCGGCGCGTACGGGGTGTGCGTCGCGTTCGCGGTCGACGGCGCGCCGCACGACGCCGCGTGGCTCGCGCATGCGGCGCTGTGGCTCGCGTCGCTGCGCAGCCAGCCCGACGATGCGCTGTGGCTCGACGACGGCAAGCTGTATTTCGTGCGCCGCTACGACTGCGACGTCGATGCGGCCGCCTTGCGCGTCGGGATCGAGCAGCAGGGCGCCGTCGCGCGCTGGCTGAGCGCGCATCACGAAGCCGCGCGCGGCATGCGTCATGCGGGACCGTGCGAATGATGCGTTCGCTTCACGGCGCGCGCGTGCGCGCGCTCGCCGCCGCGACGCTCGCCGCGAGCGCGTCCGCGTGGGCCGCGCCGATGCCGACGCACGGCGCGGCGCCGTTTTTTCTCGCGACGCGCGGCGCGAAGCTCGCCGACGTGCTGCGCGATCTCGGCGCGAACTACCGGGTGCCCGTCATCGTCAGCGAGCAGGTGGACGGCGCGTTCATCGGCACGCTCGACGGCGGCCCGCCGGAGGCCGCGCTCGATCGGCTCGCGCGTCTCTATCAGCTCGCGTGGTACTACGACGGGCAGACGCTCTACGTGTATCGCGCGCGGGAGGTGTCGGCCCGGCTGGTCGCGCTCGACTATCTGCCGTCCGCGACGCTGATCGAGCAGCTCCGCGCGGCGAAGCTGCTCGATCAGCGGCAATGCCGCGTGCAGGCGATTCCGCAATCGAACGCGATCGAAGCGTACGGCGTGCCCGTCTGCCTCGAGCGCATCGCGCAATTCGCGAAGCGCCTCGATCAGCAGGCGATCAATCGCGAGCAGAACCAGGAATCGGTGCGCTTCTTTCCGCTCAAGTACGCGACGGCGGCCGATACGTCGTACAGCTATCGATCGCAGCAGGTGATCGTGCCGGGCGTCGTGTCGGTGCTGCGCGAGATGGCGCAGGGCCGCGCGCTGCCGCTCAAGGACAGCCAGGGGCAGCAGCCGGCGAGCGACCGGCTGCTGCCGATGTTCGCCGCCGACGCGCGGCAGAACGCGGTGATCGTTCGCGACAAGCGCGCGAACATGAGCCTCTACCGCGATCTGATCGAGCAGCTCGATCGCAAGCCGAAGCTCGTCGAGATCTCGGTCGCGATCATCGACATCAATGCGGAGGATCTCGGCGCGCTCGGCGTCGACTGGTCGGCGTCCGCACGGATCGGCGGCGGCTCGATCAGCTTCAACAGCGGCGGCCAGCCCGACGCGGGCAGCTTCTCGACGGTGATCTCGAACACCGGCAGCTTCATGGTGCAGCTCTCCGCGCTGCAGCAGAATTCGAAAGCGCGCATCCTGTCGCGCCCGTCGATCGTCACGCTCGACAACATGCAGGCGGTGCTCGATCGCAACATCACGTTCTATACGAAAGTGAGCGCCGAGCGCGTCGCGAAGCTCGAATCGATTTCGACGGGCTCGCTGCTGCGCGTGACGCCGCGCATCATCGGCGATGCGGGCCGGCAGGAGGTCATGCTGACGCTCGTCGTGCAGGACGGCCGCCAGACGAGCCCGCTCAGCCGTGAGGAGCCGCTGCCGCAGACGCTCAGTTCCGAAATCGCGACGCATTCGCTGCTGAAGGAAGGCGAGGCGCTGCTGCTCGGCGGCTTCGTGCAGGACGAGCTGAGCGAAGGCGAGCGCAAGATTCCGCTGCTCGGCGACATCCCGATTCTCGGGCGTCTGTTCAAGACGACGCGCCAGAGCCAGCGGCATACGGTCCGGCTGTTCCTGATCAAGGCCGATCCCTGGCAGCAGACGTGACGATCCGATGCATAAGCTCAAATGGCTGAACGGACCGCTCGCCGGGCTCGAGTTCGATTTGCCCGCGGGTGCGACGCAAATCGGCGGCGACGACGCGGACGTCGCGCTGCCGCTCGAAGGCGACGCGCGTGCGGTGCTGACGAGCGGCGAAGACGGCGTGCGCGTGTCGGGCGACGCGGGCGTGTGGGTCGATGGCGGGCCGTGGGACGCGGGCGGTTCATTGCCGTTCGATCGCGCGATCGATGTCGCGGGTGTCGCATTCGTGCTCGGCGGCAGCGGCGATGCGCTGTCCGCGCGCCCGGTGCCCGCGCGGCGGCGCGCGGCGAGGCGCCCGACGCGCGAGATCGCGTGCTGGAGCGGCGCGGCGCTTTCGATCGTCGCGATCGTCGCCGGGCTTGCGTTGCTGCTGTGGCGGCCGCCTCAGCCCGCGTGCTTCGATGTCGACGGGTGGCTCGCGCACCAGCTTCGGGCGCAGGCGCTGCGCGGCCTGCACGCGCTTCGCGCGGCGGACGGTTCGGTCGTCGTGAGCGGACTTTGCGAATCGTCGCGGGACGTCGAACGGCTGCGGGCGCGGCTGCGCGAGCACGGCATCGCGATGCGCGACGAGAGCCTCTGCGCGGACGCGCTGCGCGACAACGTTCGCAACGTGCTCGCGCTGAACGGCTATCGCGACGTCGACGTGCGCAGCGACGCGACGTTCGACAGCGTCGAGATTCGCGGGCCGATCGTCGCCGACGCGGCGTGGCAGCGCGTCGTCGCGCAGCTTCAGATGCTGCGCGGCCTGCGCGCGTGGCGCGTGGTCAACGACCGCGCACTGTGGTTCGGCCGGCTGTACGACGCGTTGTCGAGCCGCGCGCCGCTCGACGGCCTGAATATCGTGATGTCCGGCAAGACGCTGATCGTCAGCGGCTCGGCGGACCCGGCGCATGCGTCGGCGTTGACGGACGCGATCGCCGAATTCAACCGATCGAGCCGCGACGGTTTCGTTGCGATATGGCAGGACGTGCCGTCGCTGCAGACGGCGAGCGCGTACCTGCCCGCTCCCGTCGTGACGGTCGGCGGCCATGCGGGCGCGATCTACGTCGTGCTCGCGAACGGCATGCGTTTGCAACCGGGCGGCGTGCTGCCGAACGGCTATGCGATCGTGCGCCTGACGCGGCGCGCGATGAGCCTGCGCAAGGATCAGCGCCTCGTGTCGGTGCCGCTCGACGTGTGATCATCCCGCAAGGAAACGTCGATGGTACGACTGACTTCTCTCGAAGAGACGCTCTTCGCCGACGATACGGGCGAAGCGCGCGACCGATTGATCGCGATGCTCGCGAGCGTGGCCGCGCGTCATGAAAATCGTCCGGACACCATACGGTTCGCGGCGAACGCGGCACGCGACGTAATCAACACGCTGTGGGCGCGATATCACGGCATGCCGGCCGACAAATCGGATGTGTTGCCGCGCGGCTGAGCGCTGCGGCGAGCGGCCGTGATTGAAAACCGATAGCGAGCGCCTGAATGCGGAAGAGGCGTCGCGCCACGTTGAACACAATCGAACCACCGCGATCGGCGCAGACGTCGGATGGCCGATCGCGGCAACCGATTCGTGACGTTTGACCGAAGGAGTTCAGCGATGATCGATAAGTTGTCGATGCATCCCGGCGTGACGGGAACAATGCATCAGGAATTGCACGGCGCGATGGATTCGACTCAACCATCCGCGACCGGGCGCGCAGCCGAATCCACGCTCGCCGCGCTTGTCGAGCGCGTGCGCGGTGAGACCGGGGTCGTGCCCGCGCATTTAATCGAGCTGCAGCGTGTCGCGCGCGAACACGATTGCCTGATCGGCATTCGGCCTGTCGACCGGTTCGCGACTGACCTGATCGAAAGCGGTCACCCGACGAAGGGTTTTCATATCAAGGGCAAGAGTGCGAACTGGGGCCCCCAGGCCGCGTTCATCTGCGTCGACCAACGGTTCAGCAAGCTGGAGGACAAGCCGGATCGCATCGAGAAATTCGATCGGCAGGTGCAATCCTGCATCGCGGAAGGCTACGCGAAGCGCGTGCCGTTGACCCTGTCGAAAGCACGCTTCGACAAACTGCTGGATGAGGGCTTGATCGACAGGATCAAGCGGGACGGCAACGGCATGCCGGCGACGTTCGAAGCGAAAGCGCCGAGCGGAGCGATCTATTCGTTCGAGGCAACGCACGTTCACAGCGCCGGTGAAGACAGGTATGCGATTGCGCATCGCGGCGAGCCGATCGAGGTGCTCGCGCCGCCGAAGGACGGCGCGAAACCCCTGACTGCCGATTACGACCTGCTCCTGATCGGCCCGCGCTTCGACGATCTCGGCCCGCAGGACAATCTGCCGGTGCCCGACGTGTCGCACGAGGTGTTCAAGGCACGGCTCGAAGGCTACAAGAACGGCATACCCGACGCGTTGCGAAGCCCGTACCAGCAGCCGAGCGAGTTCTATCGGAAAGAAGACACGGAGATCGGCAACGCGTCATCGCGCGTGCGCGAGATGATTCCGATCATCAACGCGGCGCTCGTCGGCGACGGTGAGGCCGTCGTTCACCACAGCACCGACTCCGGCAGCCCGGCCGCCGATCCCGATGCGAACTATCCGGCGACGTTCGCGCTGCCGCAAAAGATCGGTTGTTTCGACGAAATCTGCATCGTTCACGACAAGCACGAACTCGCGGAATTGATCGGCGGCGCGAAACAGGCGGGCTACCACGTGCCGCTCAATCCGCTGTGGGAAAAAGAAGTGACGAGCGTGCGGCGCGAGTCGTTCCGGGTCGCGCGCGAGCAATTGTCCGCGAATCTGCGCTGACGTGCGCCGGCCGCGCTACAGCCCGGCGTTGGCCAGCGCTTCGAGATGCTCGGCGAACGCGCCGAGGATCGCGTCGTGCTGGTCGGCGTCGTCGAAGCAATCGGCGGGCAGCAGCTTGACGAGCTCCAGCATCGCCTTCGCATAGCGGTAGCGGAGCGCGTCGTCGCGGATCGCGGCGTCGGTGCGCGCCGCGATCCAGCCTGAGCTGATCCAGCTCTGCTCGACGCATGCGACGAGCGATTGCAGCAGCGCGTCGGCGTCCACGTCGCGCGTGTCCAGCATGCGCGCCGCGCGCTCGCAATGATCTTCGACGCCGAGAAATTGCAGGATGCGTTTCAGGTCGGTGATGACGGCAGCGAGATGCGCGTCCATCGCCGGCCCCTGCGTGGAAAGCTCGAACGCGAGCGCGCGGATCAGCGTCTTCAGCTTGCGCCTGCGATCGCGCAGGCGGCGGAATTCGTCGAACCACTCGGTGAGGCGCTTTTGCCGGTCGGCCGCGCGCTGATACAGCCGGCGCAGCTCGGCGAATCCGGTGCGGCCGGCGTGGCCGAATTCGAGCCGCGCGAACAGCTGCAGCGCCCATTCGTCGCCGTCGAGAATCGCGGCGAGCGCGTCTTCGGCGCGCTTGCGCCGCATGCCGGACAGCTTGCCTTCTTCGAGCATCGCGCCGAGCAGCAGCGCGATTTCGCCCGCGTTGAAGCCGGCGTCGCGCATCGCGTCGGCCGGGTCGTCGAGTGCGTCGACGCCGGGAATCCGCTGACGCAAGTCGGCGAGCTCGGCCGCCGACACTGCGCCGATCTGCTTGATCAACTGCTGCAGCATCGAGCGCGCGCGCGGCCGCTCCGCGCGGCCGTCGGCTGCGCCGCGGCGCGGCTCCCGAAAACGCGTGCCGACCGCGAAGCCGATGTCCTCCAGCGTCTCGGCGAACGACTCGCCCGACACGCCCGCTGCGTCGAGCGGCGCGCCGCCGAAATCGATCGGCGCGTCGGCGAGTTCGCGTTGCGCGAGCTCGTGCGCGGACTGCGGCGGGACGATCTGCTGGACCGTTTGCGCGGATGCGGTTCCGGCGGCGGCCGGCGTCGCAGCGGCGCTCGCCTGTGCGGCAGCCGGATCAATACGGTTGAGCATCGGGACGAGCCTCCTCGGTGGCGCCGGCCAGGCGCGCGAGCAGCAGGCGCAGATGCCGGTCGAGATCGAAGCGGACGATCGCGTCCGGCGTTTCGAGTCGTGCGTCGCGGTCGGGCAGCGCGGCGTCGGCGTCGACCTGCACGCGGGGATCGTGCCGCAACGCGTCGCGCACGCGCGGCAGGTTCGCCGGCGACACGGACACGCGAAACGCGCGCGCGTGCACGTCGGCGCGAAGATGGGCGAGCACGCGCTGCGTCAGCCGTTCGACGGGGTCCTGCGTATCGAGGTACGGTTCGATCACACTCGCGACGAGCGCGCGCACGCGCGCGTCGATCCGCTCGGCGATGTGCGCCTCGGCCGCTTGTGCGTCGATCAGCCAGAGGACGGTGTCGTCGATCAGCGCCGCCCGCCGGCGTTCGAGCTCGGCTTCGGCGCGCGCGAGGCCCTGCCGGTATGCGTCTTCACGCACGTTCGCGGCCGCCTGCCGTGCGGTGTCGAGTTCGTGGCGCGCATCGTCGACGAGCGACCGCGCTTCGCCGCGCGCGGCCGCGACGACGGCAGCCGCGTCGCAGTAGCGCGCGAGCGCGTCGGCCGTCAGATGCACGTCGAGCGGCGCGGGGCCGGGCAGCGAGACGATCGGGGGAACGAGTCCGTTCATAGGAAGCGGGCGAGTTTCAGGAGCGTGTCGGGGGCTGCGTCGTCGGGCGGCGGGCGGCGCGTATCGAATGCGTTTCGCGCGGCCGTTGGCGCGCGCGCGGTCGCGATGTTCGATGCGTCCGGCTCGATCTTCGGATCAGGGGCATGCGGCGCGCCTGGCGCATATGGCAAGATCGGCAAGCCGGACACGGTCGTCGCATCTATCGCATCCCGCGCATCCCGCGCAACGCGGACGTCGAACGCGTCGTCCACCGGCGGCAGCCGCGACGCGAGCAGCGTCGCGACGACGCACGACGCCGCATCCCGCCGCCACCATCGCACGCCGGCATCCGTCGCGGCATCGACGATGCGCTCGTGCGCCGCGACGCGCGCGGCGGACCGCCATCCGCGATGCAGCGCGAGCAGCTGCGCGCAGCCACGTTCGCCGATGCGCGCGGCGAGCCGCTCCCGGTATTGCCTGACGAGCAGATGATCCGCGCAGTCGAGCGCGATTACGCCGAGCGCGGCGATCAGCGCGCCGATCCGCGGCTCGACGGACAGCAGCGCGCGTTGCCGCTCGTCGAGCCGCGCAGGCAGCGCGGCGCGCGGATAACCGCGCCGCACGACGATCAGCCGGTCGATCGCGGCGCGGCACGCCGGATGGCGGCGGTAGCTGTCGCGCCACGCGGTGAGCCCGAGGTGCGGCCACCAGCCGTCGTGCATCGCGGCGCCGGGCTGCCAGCCGAGCCGATGCAGGCGCTGCAGCTCGGGCGTGAGCGGGGCCGCGCTCATCACGCGCGCGGCTCGCCCGGCGAACGGCCGCGCGACGCGATGACGGCGAGTGCGAGGCTCGCGACGATGCCGAACGCGCCGAGCGCGACGCCGAGCGCGAGCCGGTGCGCGCGCAGCCACGCGAGCAGGCTCGCATCCGCCGCCGGCTTGTCTTCGGCGGGCATGTCGTAGCGATAGTCGGCGGGCTGCAGCACGACGCTTACGTGGTCCGGACTCATGCCCGGCGTGCCGGTGACGACGAGGCTGCGGATCTCGGTTTCGCGCGCCCCGAAGTTGCGCTCGGGGCTGTACTTGACGAACACCGACGCGGACGGCTGCGGCGGGTCGCGTCGGTTCTGCGGCTCGCCTTCGGCGATCGACACCTGTGCATCGACGACGCCGTCCATTGCGCGCAGCATTTTTTCGAGCTGCTGCTCCTTGAGGAACGTGATCTTCGCCTGCTCCTGTGCGGGCGACGTGACGAGCTGGCCGGGCGGAAACAGATCCTCGAGCGCGGCGAGCTTGCGATGCGGCAATCCGTTTTGCCGCATCAGCTCGACCGCGTTGACGAACTGGTCGGACTCGACGCGAATCGTCACGTTGCCGTCCTTCAGCGGCTTCTTGTCGACGGCGATGTCGCGCAGCATCAGCAGCGCGATCATCTGGTTCGCCTCGGCTTCGGGCAGGTTCGTGTAGAGATCCGTCTTGCAGGCCGCGAGCGACAGCGCCAGCGCGGCCGCGCACGCGACGCGTGAAGCGCGCGCGGTCATTGCATGTTCACCAGCTTGTTGATCCCTTGTGACACCGCGCCCGCCGCCTTCGCGGTGAGATCGACTTCGAGGATCGCGCGCAGCATCGCCGACTGGTTCGAGAGCATGTCGAGCGGCTGCATCAGCGCCTCCCCGCGGTCACGCGCGGCGCTCAATGCGCGATCGACATCGAGCGAGCGGTGCTGGAAGCCGCTCGCCGCGCGCGCCTCGGGCGTGCTCGCGTCCTGGCCGAACAACGTGCGCGTGAACGCATCAATCTGGGCCTGGTCGATCGGCGTCGCGTCCGTCTGCGGCGTCGCTTGCAGCGTTTGTAGCGCGCGTTGCGCGGCGGTGATGTCCATGAAGGCTCCTTGCGAATTCGAATGGGAACGGGGCGGCAGTGCCCGCTGCGACCGACGCGAATGCAGCCGACGCGGCCGAAGCGGATGCTGACGCGGACGAGGGCGCGAGCAGCCCGCGCAGCAGCGCGGCCTCGGGCCCCGGCGTCGACGCGAGCAGGCGCGCGGCAGAGCCGTCGCGGCCGAGCCCGATCAGTATCGTCGCTTCGACGAGCCGCCGGTCGGCGGGATCCGCGATGAGCGCCGGCAGCGCGTCGTAGATGGCCCACGCGTGCCGCGCGAGCCCGTGGTTGACGGCCGCGAGGCCGCACTCGACGAGCAGGCGGCGCACGTCTTGCGCGAGCGCCGTCATATCTTCTGGATGATGCCGGACAGCATGTCCTTGACGGCCTTGAGCACCGCGCTCTGATAGCCGACGAACACCGAGTACTGCTGGATCGCGAACTGCGCCTGCAGCATGCTCGCCGGATCGTTGAGATCGGACGCGGACATTTTCGATTCGACGTCGTGGCCGACTTTGTCGACGAGACGCGACAACTGCTGATTGACGGCTTCGATATCCATCGGCGGGCCTCCGTCAAGCCGCTGTGGCCGTCGGCTGCTTCATGCGCAGCCGGTACTGCGTCGGATTGCAGCGGTAGCGGCGGCGGAAGCTGTCGGTGAAATGCGCGTGATTCGAGAACCCGCATTCGTGCGCGATGTCGAGAATGCGCATCGACGTCGACGCGAGCAGATGCTGCGCATGCGCGAGACGGCGCTCGACGAGCCAGCGTTTCGCGGACGTTCCGTATTTCTCGACGAACAGCAGATTGAACTTGCGCGGCGGCAGCCCGAATTCCTCGGCGAAGCGCGCGACGCTCCACGGATTGAGCGCGTGCGCGTCGACGAAGTCGACGAACTCGGTGTCGCCCGCCATCGCCGCGTGCAGCAGGCGCGAGAAGTACGCGCGGTCGGCGCCGAGGCAATACACGCATAGAAAGCTGAGGAGCGCCGGACGCGATACGGGGGCGAGCAGCTCAAGCATGCCGATCACTTCGGGCGACGTCTGGACGACGCGGATCGGCTCGCCGCAAAACGGCGTCGGCAGCGGCGGGTCGATCAGCGCGTTGATTTCCGCGTACAGCGTGCGGAAGTCCGCTGCGTAGAAATCGGCGGACTGGATATCGGTGCCGGCGCCGGCGTCGCACAACGAGGCGTCGTCACGGGTGACGGCGATACAGTCGCCCGGCACCGTGTGGATCAGTCCGCGCGTCCTCACCTGGCCGCTCAGACGGCCGAACATGAAACGTACAACTTGCATCGAGCCCCCGTGGCTGTTGTTGCTGCCCGGTCGGAATCATCGGCTATTTGGCTGAAAAATCGTCTCAGGTCATCACCTGAAACCGTTGGTCGGCGAGGCCGCGTGCCGCCCCGGCGCGTCGGCGGTTCGTTGTCGAAAAAACGGAATGCGCGGCCGGATTCCGAAAAAGCCCCGGGCAGCGCGTCGCTACGATGGATGCAACGAATCGGGTCGCGTCGGCGATTCGCTGACGCGACGCCGTGCGCCGCGCGGCCGGCCGTGTCGGCCGCCGCGAAAGCGAATGCGGAGGCCGCGAGCGCGATTCCGAAATCGAAAGCCGCCGCGGTTTTCAGTAAAGCGAAAGCGTGCGGAGAAATTACGATGAACCCATCAAGAACGAGGTGAGCGATGCAAGAACTCGAGCAACTCAAGGATGCGATGACCGATCTGCGCCGGCGCAAGGAAGCGATGCGCGAGCAGATGCAGGCGTTTCAGGCATTGCAGGACGAAGTCGCGGCGCTGCGCGCACGGGCTGCGCACGATCCGGACGCGCGACGCAAGCTGCGGCGTCTCGACGATCTGATGCAGCACGGCGGGCAGGGCCTGGCCGACAGGATGAACGAGCAGGCGGGCAAGGCCGAGCGCTGCCTGAAGCGACTCGGCGACGAGGTCGCGCAGCTCGCGAGCGGCGGCGCCGCGCCGGAAGTCTCGGCGCATCGCGAGAGCCGGACGGTGAAGCAGTTCAATCGCGTATTTGTTTGAGCAAGCAACGAAACGGAGAAATCAAGTCATGACGCCCATTCAATCGACGACCCAAACCATGATGCACAACGCCGACTCGGTCGGCGGCGGCGACAACCGCAACGTCGCGAATCCGCATCCGATCGGCGACAGCATCGCGATGATGCTCGTGATCATGGATCTGCTGAGCCGCCAGACGACGGCGAAGCTCGACGACATGCAGAAGAAGTCGAATATCTCGCGCGACGCGCAGGACATGGCGAACAAGGCCGAGGCCGCGCTCGCGAAGCTGATCAAGCCGGAAGACAAGACAGAGCTGCCCGGCGAAGTGCTCAAGTACATGAAGGACAACAACATTCTCGTGAACGGCAAGACGATCGACGACTTCATGAAGGACAAGGGCGGCAAGCTCGACAAGGCCGATCTGATGTCGGTGAAGTCGTCGCTGGAATCGGTGTCGGGGCGCGCGTCGGATTTCGTCCAGCAAAGCCAGTTGAAGATGCAGCAGCTGATGCAGAACTACAACACGGCGGTGCAGATGATCAACAGCCTGCAGAGCATGCTCGCCGAATCGACGAAGGGCATCGCGTCGGCGATCCGCTGACGCGACGCGCGGTCGGCGCGGCTTCGATCGCGCCGGCCGCAGCACGGGAGACCATCCGATGGCCGCACTCAATCAAACGATGCCCGACGACGATCACGTGGTGTTGCAGCGCTTCTTCGCGTCGGGCGGATCGATTCGCATGCTCGCCGACGTCGAGCGGCGCGACCTTGACACGCTGTACGCGTACGCGACGCAGCTTTTCGACATGGGCGAGCTGCACGCCGCGCGCAACTTCTTTCTGATGCTCGCGCGCGTCGATCACTGGAACTTCGACTACTGGTTCGCGCTCGGCCTTTGCCAGCAGCGGCTCGCTCGACATGACGAAGCAATCTTCTGCTTCAGCCGCGCCGGGATGATCGGCGTCGACGATCCGCGTGCGTCGTATCACGCGGGCGTCAGCTACCGGCTCGCCGGCAATCTCGACTACGCGGCGAAGGCGTTTCGCGCGGCGCTCAACTGGTGCGGCGAGCGCGACGGGCATCGCGACATCAAGGCGAACGCGATGCAGCAGCTCGCGCAATGTGAAGGGGAGACATGAAATGGCAGTTGCGATCAACGCACATGGAACGCAGGGGAGCGCGCTCGCGCCGATCGAGCCCGAAGGGCAGAACGACGGCGTCGCCCGCGCGCGCGTCGCGGCAGGCTTGCTGCGCGGCGCGTCGGTCGTCGTCGACGAAGCGCGCGCACGGCTCGCCGCCGATGCGCGCGCGCCGTTCGCCGCGCAGGCGCTCGTATCGATGAAGGACGCGGCGGGCGCGCTCGGCCGCGTGCTCGACAAGTTCGACCGCGCGTCCGGCGACAAGGGCGCGGCATCGTCGATCGGCCTGCGCGCGTTCGAGAGCGTGTCGATGGAGACGATGCTGCTCGCGACGACGCTGCTGTCGACGAAGGTGCTCGGCAACACCGCGGAGCTGAAGAGCAAGGCGCTCGAAATCATGTCCGCGAAGCAGGACGAGGTCCGGCAGCAGGAGATCAAGGATTACCGCGAGCAGATCGACAAGGCGGTCGAGCAGCAGCAGAAGGCGAAGAAGGCCGGGATCTTCGGCGTGATCTTCGACTGGATCGTCGCGGCCGTCGAGGTCGTGTCCGGCGTCGCGAAGATGATCGGCGGCGCGCTGTCCGGCAACGCGATGATGGTCGCGGGCGGCGCGATGGATCTGATGGCGGGCTTCGCCGGCGTCGTGAAGGCGACGATGAACACGCTCGCGCTGATCGACGAAAAGAACGCGGACAAGTACCGGCAGGCCGCCGACGTCGCCGCGAAGGTGCAGTTGACGTTCGAGATCGCGGGCGCGGTCGTCGACGTGACGAGCGCCGCGCGCAACATGCTGCTCACGAAGGCGATTCCGAAGGCGACGACCGCGGTGCTCGAAAAAGGCGCGGGCGAGGCGCTCGAGCAGGCGATCAAGTCGGGCAGCAAGCAGGCGGTCGAGAAGACCGCGCAGGCGATCGGCAAGGAAGTCGCTTCGCAGGTGTCCGAACAGATTCTGCAAGGGCTCGGCAAGACCGCGCTCGAGGCGTCCAAGCAGGCGGGCAAGGAAGCGTTGCAGAAGACGGTCCAGCAGCTCGGCGTGAACCGGATGCTCGAGAGCTTCTCGCGCGAGGCGATCGAGAAGATGGTGACGAAGGCGGTGCAGAAGGTCGCGAACGAGGCGATCGACCGCGGCGTCGAGCTGACCGCGCAGGCGCTGACGAAGGCGATTGCGAAGCAGGTCAAGCGCGACGTGATGGCGGCTGCGCTGAAGGCATCGCTGTCGCCGCTCCTGAACACGGCGCGCGCGACGATCGGCGCCGCGAGCCAGACGACGTCGGGCGTGCTCGGCATCGAGCGCGCGAAGCTGCAGAAGGAGATCGACCAGTTGATTCTCGACCAGCAGTGGCTGCAGATGTGCTTCGCGTTCTACAAGCAGCAGAAGGAAGCGCAGACGAAGGACGCAAAGGAACTCGTCGAGAAGGCGGGGCAGGCGGTCGAGGACGGCAGTCAGGCGCTCAGGCAGAGCGCCGCGGTGCAGGCGCAGATCGCCGCATCGATGGTTTGAGTGCACGGCGGATATGCGCCGTTTGAAATCCGAGAGGAACGAGTGATGAGTACTGTGACGCAAGCCGGCGGCGCGCCGGTCCGCGCCGATACGCTGGGCATCGATACGGCCGGCGTGTTCGGCGCGGGCGACGGACCGATGGCGACGATCGACCAGCTGAAGGCGAAGCTGCAGAAGATCTTCAGCGAGATGCGCGACCTGGAGCGCACGTTCAACGAGGCAATGCAACGGATCGCGTACGACCGGCAGGTCGGCGTGCTCGAGACCAAGCAGCAGGCGATCATGCAGAACTTCAATGCGGCGATGGCGTCTGCGGTGGGGCAGATCGTCGGCGGCGCGGTGAGCGCGATCGGCGCGGCGTCGGGCAGCCAGCTCGGCGCGTCGGCGACCGACGGGCTGTCGAAGGCCGGGCAGGGAATCGCGGGCGTCGCGAACGCGTCGCTCACGCGCGACGCGCAGCAGACGCAGTTGCAGGGCGATTTCGAGAGCCAGTCCGCCGAGCGCCTGCAACAGGCGCTCGCATCGACGGTCGAGCGCGCGCTCGACGCGTCGCGGCAGATGCGCGACGCGCTGCGCGATCTCGTGACGCTGCAAGGGCAGATCGCCGCCGCGGTGCGGTATTGACGGGGGGGCGTCCAATGCAGGCCGAAGCCCTCGACGCGGCGACCCGCTATCTGCAAACGCAAGGCATGCATCCGGAGCCCGCGTATTTCGGCGGGAGTCGCTTCCAGATCGGCTGGCGCGTGCGGGTCAACGATCTCGACCTTGTCTACCGGCTCGTCGACGACAGCCTCGTCGTCTGCGACCTCGCCGCGAGCGGCGGCGGGGGCGGCGCGAGCGACGCGGTCGCGACCTTCATTCATCTCGTGCACCGGATGGAGCGCGCCGGCATTCCGCTGCGCGAGGTGCGCGGAACGTTCTTCGAGACGGTGTCGAACGCGCAGCTCAACCGGCTGCGGCAGCGGCTCGCGACGGTGCTCGAAGCGCAGGGCGCGTACTGGCGTGATATCGACGGCGATCCGTGGTTGATCTATCCGGTCGGCGCGCAGGCGGCGGACGTCGCGCGGCAATAGCGGGACGGCGGGCGTCGCCGCTCGCCGCTACGCCGCCCGCGAGCCGGCGCGACGCTCGATCGCCCGTGACGGGACGCCGCACGGCGATCGCATCCGTCCGTCTGTCTGTCATATTTCGGCCGCTGCGCCGACTGTAGTCGTGCCGGCCCCGTCCGCGGGCGTCCGGCGCATCGATTCGACTACGGAGGACGGAAGCAATGAAGAAAGAAGGGATCTGGATCGGCTCGCACGTGATCGCGTTCGTGCTGGGTTTCGCGCTCGGCGTGTATGCGCTGCCGATCCTGACGGCCGACGCGGGGGCGAGCGAAACCGAGCTGCGCCCGATCACCGGCCGCGCGCTCTACACGGGGCGCTTCGAGCGCGGCCTGACGGGCGGCGATCCGCTGCACTGGACGGACGGCAAGCTATCCGTCACGCGCACGGCGCTTGCATTCGAAGGGCGCGTCGCGCCGGGACCCGACTACAAGATCTACCTGACGCGGGAGTTCGTCGCGTCGAAGCAGGCGTTTGTCGCGGCGAAGTCGCGCGCGCTGCGGGTCGGCGAGCTGAAGACGTTCGGCGACTTCGTCGTGCCGCTCGCGGACGGCGTCGATGTCGGCGATTACACGACCGTCGTCATCTGGTGCGAGCGGTTTTCGCAGTTCATCGGGGCGGCGAGGTATCGATGACGCGCGTCGATCGCGCGGAGGCGTTGCGCGCGTGCGGCCGGCGAAGGGCGCACGCCGATGCGAAATCTGCTCGATCCGCTTGTCGATCAGCCCATCGAGCCCATCGGCTTCGTAGCGTCCCATCTGGCGGCGAAACGTGCGCTCGCATACCCCCAGCAGCCTCGCTGCCTCCGCTTGCGTCAGGCGCTTCTCCTGCCAGTCCGTGTAGACCTCTTCGAATCTCATCTTCCGGGTTTCCTGTAACCAGCGTGCCCGGCTTACGGCTGGCTTCATGCCGCACCCAAAAACCGGACAGATTACGTGCTACAGACCCGGACAATTCATTTGCTCGCGACAGCTCGCGACAAAAAGCTTGACGAAACGGCAAACGTCGCGTAGCGTCACGCATTGAAGTTTTCAAGAAGCTCGATTGCCCATCAGTCACCGCTACCCGCGGTATTCGTTGTCCTCTCCCGCCTTGAATCTTTTTTTTCCGCGCCCCTAACGGGGAGCAACCGTTCAAATTCAACCGTTTCTTTTAAGGGATCTTCATGGATACCGGTACCGTCAAGTGGTTCAACGACAGCAAGGGTTTTGGTTTCATTACGCCTGACAAGGGTGGCGACGACCTGTTCGCGCACTTCTCCGAGATTCGCGGCGATGGTTTCAAGACGCTCGCCGAAAATCAAAAAGTCAGCTATGAAACGAAGCGTGGCCCGAAGGGCCTGCAAGCGTCGAACATCACGCCGCTTTAATTCGCGTTAGCATCACCGGTCCCGTTCGCGGGACCGACATGCTGCGGCGATCCCGCGCGCAGCACCTGCCTCCGTTGCGGTCGCCGTCCGTTCACGACGGCGACCGTTTCGCTTCCAGACGTCCAGCACCCTCATACGCGAAGTCCGTCCGCCACGAAAGAGGCGGAGACGGCGCGACCGCAGCAACGCACTGCCAGACGATTCATTTATCGCGATCTCGCGAGCGATGCACAAGGAGGACCATGGCCGAGAGCCAGTTGCGAAGCAACAAGGAACCGAAGAAACCCAAGCAGACCAAGGCCAAGCCGATTCCCGGCGCAGTCTTGAACTGGGCGGCGCCCAAGACTCCGCTCGCCCAATCTCGCGAAAAGAAGTAATTCACCGAGACGCAATAGCGAGCCGAGTCAGCCGCGCGGCTGGCAGACGGCGCGCACGTCACGATGCAACGCGTCCGCATGAACGTCGCATTCGACATCGGGGCTGAAGCCGAAGTCCCGCAAGGGAGCGGACATCGACATACCGTTGCGGCTGCGGTCAATCATTTTGTTTGGAGGAATGGGTTTGGCAAAGGAAGAACTGCTGGAACTGGACGGGGTCGTCGACGAGGTGCTGCCGGACAGCAAGTATCGCGTCACGTTGGAAAACGGCGCAGTCGTCGGTGCATACGCATCGGGCCGCATGCGCAAGAACCATATTCGCATTCTCGCGGGCGACCGCGTCACGCTGGAGCTGTCGGTCTACGATCTGACGAAGGGACGCATCAACTTCCGGCACAAGGACGAACGCGCACCGGCGCGATCGCCTCGAAACGGATTCAATCGTCGCTGATCGCTGCGCTCCGGCGGATCCGGCCGAACGACGATCGGATTCGATCGCGGGCGATCGTCGTGGCGACGCACACGGATCACGAATGACCGTTATGGCCGGCGCTTTGCCGGCCGACTCGAAGAAGAAATGGCGGGCCCGCTGCGCGTTGGACGCTGCCGCCGAGGCGGTGCCGGCGTGAACGGCGGAAACCGGGTGATTCCAGATGGCTCAAAATTCGAGCGGCGTAGCTGGTGACTTGAGTTTCGCGCGGATGCCGAGCCGCTCGTCGAGCGCGAATCGTCTGGCTAAGCGCGGACTGTGAACACCGAGCCGAGCTGCGGCACGCGTAAAGCTGTCTTTCTGCGTCACGGCAAAGCGCACAAGCGGGAAACGAAAACGCAACGATACGGGACGCCACATGCAACACTGCCGCATGGGCACAACCGCGAGCCCGGGTGGCAGGCGCCGCTTCATCGAGACAGCGGCTCTTTCGAATTGCATCGGGCGGAGTGTTCGCCATTCGGCGACATCCATCACGCCACCGTTCCCAGCGGCAGACAGCCGTTGCAGTATGCACGGCAGCCGCGACGCGCCCTCGCGAGATCGACGGCGATCTGCCGCTGACCCCGGATCGTCATATGGAACGGCAACGACAGCCGAAATGGCGCGTCGATCTTCTGTTCGACTCACTCGCCGACGTTCGGCCATTTCGAAGCGGTCAGCGCATAGCCACCGGAAATTGCCGATAACGAGCGGCTCAATACGCCATGTGAATGAGCGGAAACGGCCTGCCGGCCGAATCGGTCGCCGAGCGCCCGACGTCCTTGAATCCGTACCGTCGATAGAACCCGTGCGCCTGCGGATTCTGCTCATTGACGTCGACGGTCAGGCTGGCATATTGCGCACTGACGTGATCGAGGAGGCGCGTCCCGACACCTTGGCCGAACAGGTCCGGGTCGACGAACAACATCTCGACTTGCGCGCCGTCCATGCCGATGAAACCGGCAATGCGGCCGTCGATGGCTTCGTCGATCCATACGGCGACATTCGGCAGATATGCGTCCCTGACTTGCGGGTAGAGTGCCTCGATGTCCCGTTCACGAAGAAAGGTGTGTGTTTCGCGCACGGACCGATGCCAAATTTCCAACAATATCGGATTGTCGGCGGGTATTCGACTGCGAACGCTCATGATGATAAATGGTAAAAGAGGTGATTTAGACCGATTTTACCGATTTATGCGTGTGTGTATATAGGCCGATTGACACGTTATGCCAATCGGGTTCGGAATTGAACGATTTCCAGCACCTTTTTTGTTGCGCGGCCGATCGCGCCGAAGCGCGTCGAACGACCGGGTGACGCGGCGGCCACTGCCGGATAATGCGGATGCGCGTTCACATGCCAAGGCGACCGATGCATCGCATTTCGACGAGGCGAGATTTAGCGCGACCGATCTTCCGCGATCGGCAAGAGACAATCATCGGCGCATAGGGGTATCGCCGCCGATTCGACACAAGGATTTAAACTTGCCGCTAATCGTCCATCGTGAATCGGAACATCGATAAGGCGTTTCTCGGGAAATCGATTGAAACCTACATCCAGGCGAAAGATGGAAATCGTCCTCATCTGATCGAAGACGCGTTCATGCCCGATGCTGAACTCGTGATGGAATTGAAGACCGACGAGATATCGTTTCCGAGCAACGTCAAGGGGCCGACCGCATTGCAAGCGTGCTCGTCAGCCAATTCGCGCAGCAGTACGAAAACGTCCATACGCTGTGCACCGGAAGTCCGCCGAGCGACGAGTCGTCGTTTCAATGCGATTGGCTCGTGCGCATGATCGGGAAGAACACGGGCGCCGCCCGGGTCGGGTTCGGTCGCGGCGAATGATGGCGCAGTGAGGACGGATCCGGCAGCGTGTCGACGCTCGAGATCACGATCGAGGAGATGAATACGTTGCCGGGCGAATGGCGCTCGTCGATTCTGCGATGGGGCAGCAAGCTGCCGTACCTTTGGTGTCCGCCCGATTTGCCGGTGCTGAGCGCTCCCGGTCTTCCCGCCATTCAGGATCAGCGTGTTACCTTGGGCGACGTAACGGCGGCCCTGATCATGAACCTTCGTGACGAGCGGGCGCGTCGCATCTAACATCCGCAGCTCGCGCTGCTTCGTTGCCTGCTCGACCGGTCGCTCGACGCCGCGCGCGACTCGATCGATGGGCTCGATCGAGCGAACCCGGCCGGAATCGGGCGAAAGTCGGCGTTTCAACGGAGCGGCGGATCGAACGTCCGCGGCGGTCCGTGCCGCTTGCTACCGGGGCCTCCTTTCGCGCGGCGCCGTCTCCGCCGCTCGGTCATCCGTTGCGGAATTTCCACGAAGTGACGCATCGTTGTCCGCTTGTCGCGCGCGGCGGCGCTCGCCGCGCTCGCTTTTCCGGTCGCGGGCTGCGAAGTCGATTTCTGCCGCGAACCGGCATTCGCGCGTTGCCCGCGCCAAGGCGACGCGCGATCGGTACATCCGACCGGCGCGCCGTGAGGCATGTGCACTTGTGCCCGGACGCCCGCACGCGCGTTTCGCCGAGCGATCGGCGAACGCATCGCCGTCCGGCCGAACGCCCGTTTCGTTTCCCCGATCGCGGCCGCCCCGCCGTTTTCACGCGATCGCCCTCCGGCAAATTTTGGTCAGTTCGCACATTTGTCGCCGTGATCCCTTATCCTTCAATGTTTACGAAATCGTTACACCCAGCCATCAAATGGAGCACGGATGCCTCATGACGTCAGCCTGATTGCACTGCTCGCGACCGGTTTCGGTCTCGCGATGATCCTCGGTTACTTCGCGTCGCTGCTGAAAATGCCGCCGCTCGTCGGCTATCTGCTCGCCGGCATCGTGATCGGCCCCGGTACGCCCGGCTTCGTCGGCGATCTCGCGCTCGCGCAGCAGCTCGCCGAGATCGGTGTGATGCTGCTGATGTTCGGCGTCGGTCTGCATTTCTCGCTCGGCGATCTGCTCGCGGTGCGCAAGATCGCGCTGCCCGGCGCGATCGTCCAGATCGCCGTCGCGACGGCGCTCGGCGGCGGACTCGCGCTGCTATGGGGCTGGAACGTCGGCGGCGCGCTCGTGTTCGGTCTCGCGCTGTCGGTCGCGAGCACGGTCGTGCTGCTGCGCGCGCTCGAAGGGCGCGGGCTCATCGAATCGGTCAACGGACGGATCGCGGTCGGCTGGCTCGTCGTCGAGGATCTCGTGATGGTGCTCGTGCTCGTGCTGCTGCCGCCGCTCGCCGGGCTCCTCGGCGGCGGCGCGCCCGCGCACGGCGACGCGGCCGCCGCGCCGGCGGGCGGCAGCCTCTGGGGCGCGCTCGGCGTGACGCTGCTGAAGGTCGCCGCGTTCATCGCACTGATGCTCATCGTCGGCAAGCGCGTGTTCCCCCGCATCCTGTGGCTCGTCGCGCGCACCGGCTCGCGCGAGCTGTTCACGCTGTGCATGATCGCGGCGGCGGTCGGCGTCGCGTTCGGCGCGGCGAAGCTGTTCGACGTGTCGTTCGCGCTCGGCGCGTTCTTCGCCGGGATGATGATGCGCGAGTCGGAGTTCAGCCGCCGCGCGGCCGACGAGACGCTGCCGCTGCGAGACGCGTTCTCGGTCCTCTTCTTCATCTCGGTCGGCATGCTGTTCGATCCGCGCGTGCTGATCGACGAGCCGCTGCACGTGCTCGAAGTCGCGGCGATCGTCGTCTTTGGCAAGACGCTCGCGGCCGTCGCGCTCGTGCTCGCGTTCCGCTATCCGCTCAACACCGCGCTCACGGTCGGCGCGGGCCTCGCGCAGATCGGCGAATTCTCGTTCATCCTCGCGAGCCTCGGGCGCGGGCTCGGGCTGTTGTCGGCCGAAGGGCAGAGCCTGATCCTCGCGGTCGCGCTGCTGTCGATCGCGCTCAACACGCTGCTGTTCGCGGCGATCGATCCGGCGCTCGCGTGGATCCGCAAGCACTCGGCGTTCGCGCGCCGGCTCGAGTCGCGCGACGATCCGCTCGCCGCGCTGCCGATGTCGACGCCGCAGACGCATCTGACGGGGCAGGTCGTGATCGTCGGCTATGGGCGCGTCGGCACGCGAATCGCGCAGGCGCTCGACGCGCGCGGGATCGCGTACGTCGTCGTCGAGCAGAATCGCGAGACGGTCGAGAAGCTGCGCGCGGACGGCGTCGCGGCGGTGTCCGGCGACGCGATCGAGCCGATCGTGCTCGTGCAGGCGCATATCGCGCGCGCGGGGATGCTGGTCGTCACGCTGCCCGACGTGTTCGACGTGCGGCAGATCGTCGATATCGCGCGCACGCTGAATCCGGCGATCGAGATTGCGCTCTGCACGAACAGCGACGACGAGGCGGCGCTGCTCGCGAACGAAGGGATGGGCGACGTGTTCGTCGGCGAGACGGAGCTCGCGCGCGGGATGACCGAGCACGTGCTTGCGCGCATGGGCGCGGATGCTGGGCGGGCGCGCTCGGCGGCCGCGCATTGAATGCGGACCGAGCGAGGGCGGGGCGGGAGGCGGGCGCTTGCGTCAGGCGCAAGCGCGCTTGCGGGCGCGTCGTTTTGCTTGCGGCATTCGCGGCATGAACGCCTCGCTCCGGCGGGCGGGTCGTTCGCCCGGATCGCCCGATCGGCGCAATCGCGTCGAATCGTCAACTCGGCGTATCGAAGCGGCGTCGCGCCGCGTCCCGATCGTCGACGCGCGGATTCCAATCGACGTCGTGCGGCGCGGCGTCCGTCGCATCGCGCGCATCACGTGCTTCGAACGGTCAATAGAACGGCTCGAGCGTCAGCTCCTGCGCCATCACGCGATTGCCGGCGAGCAGTCCGCCGTCGACGGGCAGCATGACGCCCGTGATCGCGCGCGCCGCGTCCGACGACAGGAACAGCGCGGCGTTCGCGACGTCGTCGGGCGTCGCGAAATCTTCGAGTGGGTACCACTTCTTCAGTTGCTCGAACACCTGCGGGTTCTGCCGGACGCGCGCTTCCCACGCGGGCGTCTTCACGGTGCCGGGGCAGACGATGTTCGCGCGCACGCCGTCGCGCCCGTATTCGATTGCGAGCGACTTCGCATAACTGACGAGCCCCGCCTTCGCGGCGCTGTACGCCGGATGGCCGAGCGCGGCGACGCCGTTGACCGAGCCGACGATCGTGATCGCGCCGCGGCGGCGTGTGCGCATCCCGGCGAGCACCGCCTCGACGCTCACGTAGGTCGCGGTCAGGTTCGCGTCGAGATCCGCGCGCCACGACGCGCCCGTCGTCGTGCGCAGCGTCGCCGACGCGGCGGTGCCCGCATTCGCGACGAGCGCGTCGACGGGCTCGTTCGCGAGCGCGGCCGCGAGGCGCTCGGCGTCGCTCAGATCGTCGACGACGGGCGCGACGGCCGCATCGCCGAGCGCATCGACGAATGCGGCGAGCGCCGCGCGGTCGCGGTCGAGCGCGAGCACGCGGTCGCCCGCGGCGAGAAAGCGGCGCACGAGCGCCTGTCCGATGCCGCCTGCGGCGCCCGTGATCAGCGTGGTGCGTATCGTCATGCGTTCTCCTTCGGTTCGAAACGGGTGGCTGATGCCGCCGCCGCGCGCCCGCTCACAGCCCGAGCTGCGCGCGTGCCGTCTTTTCGTTCGCGCGCGTGATCAGCGTGCCGGACGTCAGCACGAGCGGCGGCGGCGTCCGGTTCTGCGTGATCCACTCGACCATGTTGACTGACGTGTCGTAGCCGTGCTGCCGCGGGTTCAGCAGGATCGAGCCGTAAAAGCCCGTCGGTTTCGGCTTCGCGAACTCGTTCATCGCGACCTGGCTGCCGTTGATGCCGACCGCGATCATGTCGTCCGCGCCGATCCCGCGGCCTTCGCCCGCGCGCACCGCGCCGACCGTCGTGTCGTCGTTCGATCCGAACGCGACCCAGCGCCTGAAGTTCCGATGCTTGGTGAACGCGATGTTGGCCGCGTTGAACGCGCCTTCGGTGTCGGCCGTCATTTCAGGCGCGTCGACGACGTTCGCGACCGGGAAGCCGGCTTCCTTCAGCGCGTCGACGGCGCCTGTCGTGCGCTCGCGCGCGGTCGGCAACTGGTCGTACGCGAGCCGCAGCACGCCGACCTCGGCCGGATTCCAGCCGCGCCGCTTTGCCTCGGCGGCGATCGCCTCGCCGACCTGCCGGCCGATCTTGTACGCGGAGATGCCCATGTGCGGCACGTTCGGAAGCGGCGCGCCGCGGCCGTCGACGAGCTGGTCGTCGACCGACATCAGCTTCATTCCGTAGCGCTTGGCCTTCGCGGCGATGCCGGGGCCGAGCTTCACGTCGGGCGCGCAGATGATCACGCCTTGCGCCTTTTGCGCGGCGAGGCTGTCGAGCGCGGTCGACACTTTCTCGCCGCTCGGCGCGGCGATCTTCACGAGCGTGAAGTGCTTGTCTTTCGCCGCCTGCTCTGCGAAGCGCCATTCGTCCTGAAACCACGGGTCGTCGGGCTGCTTGACGACGAAGCCGATCTTTACCGTCGCCGCGTCTTCCGCATGCGCAGGGGCCGCCGCCGACAGGCCGGCGGCGATGCTCGCGCAGACGAGGGCGGCCTGGGGCCAGCGCAATCCCATAAGCGTCTCCTTCGTGCTCCGTTTCGATGGATGCGGCCTTGCGAGCCGCGGACGGCATGCATGTCGTGCGGGAAATTGTAGGCGGCGGGTAAGCGGGCTTTCAAATAATGCGAGGCGATCCTAAAGAATGGGATCGGCGTGGATGTGTGCGGGCGCAGCGCCCGCATCGCGGTGGCAGCGTCGCGTCATGCGTTCGTTTTCGCGGGCGCCTTTACGCCGCTCGCCGCCGGCTTCTCGGCGGCAACGGGCGCGTCGGGCGGCACGCCGAGCAACTGCAACGAGCCGCTCATCACCGACGAGAACACCGGTCCCGCGACCGTGCCGCCGTAGTAGCTTCTCGCTCCCGGTTCGTCGATCATCACGGCGACGATGAGGCGCGGATTGCTCATCGGCGCCATCCCGGAGAAGAGCGCGCGGTACTTGCCTTTTGCGTACGACGCGCCGACCTGCTTGCGCGCGGTGCCCGTCTTGCCGCCGATCCGGTAGCCGTCGATGCGCGCGGCGCGCCCGGTGCCGCCCTGGCCGACCGCCATTTCCAGCATCGAGCGGATCGCGGCCGCCGTGGCGGGCGTCGTCACGCGATGGCCGCGGTGCGCGCCGACGGAGGACGGATCGGTGCGCGTTCTCAGCAGCGACACCGGATGCAGCGTGCCGTCGCCCGCGTAGGCGGTATAGACCTGCGCGATCTGCAGCAGCGACGCCGAGAGGCCGTAGCCGTAGGCCATCGTCGCCTGCTCGATCGGCCGCCAGCGCTTGTACGGGCGCAGCCGGCCGGACGCGACGCCGGGGAACGTCAGTTCCGGCGCGCGGCCGATTCCGTATTCCTGGTACTTGTTCCAGATCGTCTCGGCGGGCAGGTTGAGCGCGAGCTTCGCGAGCGCGATGTTGCTCGACATCTGCAGCGCTTGCGCGACCGTGATCGCGCCGTGGTTCGACGTGTCGTGGATCACGTTCGGGCCGATCTTGTACGAGCCCGGCGACGTGTCGATGATCGTCTGCGGCCGCACCTTGCCCGCGTCGATCGACAGCGCGACGACGAGCGGCTTGATCGTCGAGCCGGGCTCGAACGTGTCGATCACCGCGCGGTTGCGCAACTGCTGGCCCGTCAGGCGCGCGCGGTCGTTCGGATCGAACGTCGGGTAGTTCGCGAGCGCGAGGATCTCGCCGTTCTGCGCGTCGAGCACGACGACGCTGCCCGCCTGCGCGTTGTTCGCGACGATCGCGGACTTGAGCTGCGCGTACGCGAGCTGCTGGATCCGGCGATCGATCGTCAGCTCGATCGTCGCGCCGTGCTGCGCGGGCACGAGCGGGCCGGTGTCGGAGATGATCCGGCCGAGCCGGTCGCGGATCACCTGGCGCTGGCCCGAGGTGCCGGACAGCCGTCCGTTCGCGGCGAGTTCGACGCCTTCCTGCCCCCGATCCTCGACGTTCGTGAAGCCGACGACGTGCGCGGCCGATTCGCCTTCCGGATAGAAGCGCTTCGAATCGGCGACCTGCGTGATGCCGTCGACATCGAGCTTCTCGATGCGGGCGGCCGTTTCGGGATCGACCTGGCGCTTGAGCAGCACGAACGAACGGTCGCTCGTCAGGCGCCGCCGCACCTCGGCGAGCGGCATGTCGAGCAGCTTCGCGAGCGGCGCGTACGCGACTTCGTCGACCTGTTTCGGATTCGCCCAGATTTCATAGGTCGTCAGGCTGACGGCGAGGAGCGCGCCGTTGCGGTCGACGATGCTGCCGCGCATCGCGCCGAGCTCGATCGTGCGCTGATAGCGCTTCTGGCCCTGGCCCACGTAGAAATCCTGATTCGCGACCTGCACCCAGAACGCGCGGGCGATCAGCGTGCCGAACGCGATGAACACGAGGATCACGATGAACTTCGAGCGCCACATCGGCAGGTTCGACGACAGCATCGGACTTTTCGCGACGGCGACGTAAGGATCGGACGACTTCGGTTTTTTCTTGAGGCGCATGGGCTGGCTATCGCTGGGCGGGATCGCGGATCGCGTTCCGAAAGTGGAATTGTAATGAATGAGTAATGATTTCGTCTGCTTTGGCCGCCAAATCGTTGAAAAGTCTGACAAATATTGAAGAAGCGCGCGGGCGGGGCGGACGCGGCGAAGGGCGCTCGGGGGGGGGCGCACGAAGCGCGGCGCGCGCATCGGAAAACGGCGGTCGAAGAGGTGTCGTCGATCATCGATCGCGGCGGATGCGATCGATGTTTCGGATGCGGGAGTCGCGGCGGGTGTGGGCGGTGCGAGCGTCGATCGGCGGGACGTCGCGGAAGGCGGGTGGCGCACGACGAGACGCCGTGGCGTCGGGAACGATCAGGCGGTGCGGAAGCGCCGAGCGCGGCGCATCGGCATCGGCAAGCGGGAGGTGGTCAGCGGGGAACGGTTAGCGAAAAACGGTCAGCGGAAAACGATCAGCGGAAAACGATCAGCGGAAAACGATCAGCGGAAAACGATCAGCGGAAAACGATCAGCGGAAAACGGTTAGCGAAAAACGGTCAGCGCGAGCGCGCCGACGCGCGGATCGCGGGAGGGAATCGGCGATACGCCGATAAGCACGCGCGAACGACGGCAAGAAGCGGACGGCGACGGAGCGGGCGCGAAGCGGCCGGGCGACGCCCGGGAGCGTCCCGGGCGGCCGCCGCCCCTCGTCGCCCGTATCACATCCGGATCAGGCCGGCAGCGCGAACTGCGCGACCGCCGAGCGCAGCGCGTCCGCCTGATCCTTCAGCGAATGCGCGGCGGCCGCGGCCTGCTCGACGAGCGCCGCGTTCTGTTGCGTGACCTGGTCCATCTCGCCGACCGCGCGATTCACCTGATCGATGCCCGCGCTCTGTTCGCGCGACGCGTGGCTGATTTCCTCGAGAATCTCGTTGACGCGCTTCACCGATTGCACAATCTCCGTCATCGTCGTGCCCGCGCGCGTGACGAGCGACGCGCCGTGCTCGACCGTCGTGTTCGACGTCTCGATCAACGACTTGATCTCCTTCGCCGCCGTCGCCGAGCGCTGCGCGAGCGTGCGCACCTCGCCCGCGACGACCGCGAAGCCGCGTCCCTGTTCGCCCGCGCGCGCCGCCTCGACCGCCGCATTGAGCGCGAGGATGTTGGTCTGGAATGCGATGCCGTCGATCACGCCGATGATGTCGCCGATCTTGCGCGACGCGTCGGTGATCTCGGCCATCGTCCGCACGACGTCGTCGACGACCGCGCTGCCGCGCGTCGCGACCTGTGCGGCCTGGTCGGCGAGTTCGGCCGCCTGCGACGCGCTGTCCGCGTTGTGCTTCACGTTCGACGTCATCTCGTCCATGTTCGACGCCGTCTGCACGAGGGCGGCCGCCTGCTGCTCGGTGCGCTGCGACAGGTCGGTGTTGCCGGCCGCGATCTCCGACGCGCCGACGTTGATGTTCTCGGTGCCGAGCCGCACGCGCGACACCATGTCGATGAGCGCCGCCTGCATCGTGTGCAGCGCGTGCAAGAGGCTCGCGCGGTCGCCGCGGCGGATGTCGACGTGCGCGGTCAGGTCGCCTTGCGCGATCCGCTGCGCGGTTTCGACGGCAGCCTCGAGATTGCCGCCGAGGCTGCCGCGCACGCTGCGCAGCACGAACACCATCAGCATCGTCGCGGCGATGCCGAGCACGGCCGTCATCGCGAGCCAGCGGCCGGTGCTCGCGAGTACGGCGGCCTGCAGGTCGTCCATGTACATGCCGGTCACGATGTACCAGTCCCACGGCGCGAAATGGCGGACGGCGCTCGTCTTGTCGATCGGCTTGTCGGCGCCCGGCTTCGGCCACATGTATTCGACGAAGCCGAGGCCGCCCTCCGCGTTGCCCGCTGTCACGATCTCGACGAACAGATGCTTGCCGCCCGGATCGGTGAAGCCCGACACGTCCTTGCCGTTCAGCTCCGGCTTGATCGGATGCATCACGACGACGGGCTTCGAGTCGTTGATCGACAGATAGCCGTCCTTGCCGTAGCGCATCGCGGCGATCGCTTCGAGCGCGGCGCGCTTCGCGTCGGCTTCGGGCATCGCGTTCTGCTGCGACAGCTTGTAGAAATGCTCGCTCACGCTGTATGCCTGCGCGGTCAGGTTCGCGAGCTGCTCGCGCCGGTCCGAGACCATCGACGTGCGGTTCTGCCATGCGCCGGTCGCACCGATCAACAGCAGACCGACCCAAAGGATGACGATCATCGACGTGAGCTTATGGTTCAGGGAAAGAGAGCGCATGGTCTTTAGTCGTGGAGGGGCTGAGGCATGGGGGACGAATGCCTGTTTATCGGCGCGGAGGACCGCGGGCGCAGGCGGGTATTCCCTAGGTGCGGGCGGAACGCGGGGAAGCCCTGAGGGCGGTTTGACGGATGTCGCCCGGCATGCGGGCGTGGCGTATGCGGACGGGCGGATGGGAGCGGATCTTCAGCCGGTTGCGCGGACGGCGGCGATTCGTCGGCCGAATGGACAATGTCGTCGCCGTTCGATCGACGGCGCGGCGATCGGCAATGCTTGTCGCGGCCGATGTCGGCGCATCGGGATCGACGCACGCGGCATGAGGGGGCGCGTGCGGGCGGCGGGCGGATCGACGGAATGAGACGAAACGCGCGAGGGCACGACGGAAAAGCGTGACGGCAAGGCGTGCGAAACCGTCAGGCGCGGTCGATCTCCGGATCGCGAGCCCGCAAGCAAACCGATTTCTGGCTCGCGGGCCTCGGCGGCATCCGTGCGCGCGTTCGCGGCGTGCCGGCTGCGCCGGCTTGCCGCCGGCGCGTCACACCGGGTCCTTGCTCGGCGGCTCTTCCGGCTTCTGCGGATTCTCGTGATGGTGGTGGCCGGGCGACGGCGGCGCGAGCGCGTCTTCTTCGGGGTCGCGAGTGGGGTCGGCGGGCGGTTCCGGCAACGGTGTCGTGTGATCGGTCATGGGAGTCGGCAAATCTCGGTAAACGCAGGGACCGGCGCGGCACACGCCGGGTCTCGTCTTCCGTTATAGGCAATCGGACGCGCGTTTGCCGGATGACGCGGCGTCAGCCGCGCGGCGGCGGGGCGAGCAGGTCGGCGCGCGTGTCGACGTCGCGCAGCACGGCGGAATCGTCGACGTCGACGAGCGCGGGCGGGGCGGCCGCCAGCAGCGCGCGGGCGCCCGTGTCGCCGTCGAGCGCGGCGAGCGCGTCGTAATGGCGGCTCGAGAAACCGACCGGATGGCCGCGCTGCCCGCGATAGACGGGGGCGACGGTGGACGCGAGCTCGACGTCGAGCGCGCGTGCGACGGCCTCGATCGTCGACGGCGCGATCCACGGCATGTCCGCGAGCGCGACGATCCAGCCGGGGCTGTCGGCGCTCGCCCGCACGCCGGCCGCGAGGCTCGCGCCCATCCCGCGCTCGGCGTCGGGCGCGAACACGACCTGGCAGCCGACGTCGTTGAGCAGGTGCGCGAGCTTTTCCGCGCCGGGGCGCACGACCGCGATCACGTCGGGGAGCACGGCGGCGAGCCGCTGGGCGGCCGCGACGGCGATGGGCGTGCCGTCGGGCAGCTTCGCGAGCAGCTTGCTGTGCACGCCGTCGGGGTCGAAGCGGGTACCGAGGCCCGCGGCCAGCAGCACGCCGGTGGCGAGCGATGCATGAGTCATGGCGGTAACGGGTGGCGAAGGTGCTGCGATTGTGCGGTGCGGCGCGGGCGGGGCGCAAGTTCGGGGAAGCCCTTTCCTTCGAGCGATGGCGGCGGAGGCGGGCCGCGATTGGTGTCGTCGTTCGATCGGATGGCGGCCATAGCGGGGGGCGCGCGGGATCAGTGTCCGCACGCGGCGATCGTCGTATGAGCGATCGAGACGGTTATTGCGGGAAACGGGGGGGCTGCGAAGCCGAGGAACCGAGCGGAGAAATCAAGAAAATGCCGAAAGACGGGGAAGTCGGGAAGCCGAGAGATCGGGAGGCCTGGAAGCCAAAAAAACGGGAAGCCGAAAAATCAAGCGCCGGAGTTGCGAAGCGCCGGCTGGCGGGAGAGCGGCGAACCAGTTCCGAGCGGTGGCAAAGCGGCTGGTGTCGACGACGCGCCACAGCTCGGAAGGAGGCGACGAAGGTTCGCGACTTTTTCGTCGATCCCGATCCGCGCCACGGTCGTTACAATCGCCGTTTCGTCTTCGTCTTCGCTTTCGCTTTCGCGATCGATTCGCTTTCCACATGGATGCATCCACATCGCTTTCCGCGCACGCCGCGCTGCTGCTCATCGATCTGCAGAAAGGCATCTACGATCCGAAGCTCGGCCGCCGCAACAATCCGGACGCTGAGACGCGCGCCGGGAAACTGCTCGATTGCTGGCGGAGTGCCGGGCGTCCGATCGTGCACGTCCGACATATTTCCCGGTCGCCGGATTCGGTGTTCTGGCCGGGACAAACCGGCGCGGAATTTCAGGACGCGTTCGCACCGCTCGCGCACGAGCACGTAATCGAGAAGAACGTCCCCGATGCGTTCGCGGCGACCGGGCTTACGCGCTGGCTGCATGAGCGGGCAATCGCGCAGGTCGTGATCGCGGGCGTGATCACGAACAATTCGGTCGAGTCGACCGCGCGCTCGGCGGGGAATCTCGGGTTCGAAGCAATCGTCGCGGGCGACGCGTGTTTCACGTTCGACCAGCGCGACTTGTCGGGGCGGCTCTGGTCCGCCGAGGACGTTCATGCGCTGTCGCTCAGCAATCTCGCGATGGATTACGCGCGCGTCCTGGTCGCTGCGGATATCGTCGTGCTGGCGATGCGCCAGCACTGATCTTCGCCGGCGTCTTGCCGGACAGGATCCGGTTCGCTACGAGGATCTGACGATGGCGGCGGGATACATGGGGCGCGACCGCGTGCCGATTTCAGGCATCGTGTGGAAGACGCGCAGACCAGATCGTGAATACACGATCATCCGGGCGTTCGAGAATGAGCGGCTCAGGGTGACTGCAGAGTGGTATGGCGCGATCACGAACGGCGCCGCCATCCCGCATGTGCAGCGGAAGCCGTTCAGGCTCTTGGTGATCAACATTATCACGACAGACGGCGAGGGACGTGCCTTGGAGCGTCCGTTGCGTATGTCCGACCGGACGGCGTCGCGGGAATTCCGATTTGAGCATGAGTTGATCGATGCCTACGAGGAGGACATCCTCGTGCGCTTCGGCGGCTGCGAATGGCTGCCATCGTCGGATTGGCAGAGTGGTCGGCAGTTCGTTGAACGGGGGCAACCTTCTCGTTCCACCTGCGCCGGATGCGGTCGACGTGCGAGGTATGGAAGAGGATGTCGCAGAAATCGCTGGAAGCTGGTAGTTACTGCAGTGGATTTCGTTTGGGGCGCCATTTTATAATCCGACTGCACCAATAAGCGGCGTGTCAAATGAAACTGATTCACTCTATTGTTCAATCGTTGAGGATTCGGTAAAAAAGAGAATTCAAAGATATGCCGACGTGAATGTTGATCTGTCTCTTCCTTCATGGCGGTTTGATTGCTGCGTTATTTTGGTTTGTCATTCATGATGTTGCTCAGAATTTTACGAGATATGTGAATCAGCATGGCTTCATCAGTAAAACTATTTTGTTTTGAATTGTGATTGGCGGGGTTGCATTAATCGCACTTTATTTCACTGGCCTGTCATTGCAGTTTAGTAAATATTTGCAAGAGCAGTTGTTTGAATAGATGCGTTGCTTCAAACCGTGTTTGGCACGTCGCGAATTGACACATTTGGTCAATGTCGAAGCTCGCCTCTCGACAAGTGGTTCCGTGTCGTGGATTAGTCGGATCAAAGAAATCGAGAGGGCCATCGATTGCAAATAAGCTATCTCCGTTTATGAGATCGTTCGACCAGTGGTGGAAAGGTTATGGAGGGAATCCCAACCACGGGCTGTCGCGGGTGCGAACTGACCTTGCCCCTGCTTCGCGAATCCCGTAGCTGAGGGAATCAGGCCAGGGTGAACATCTCTTCTTTCCTTCCTTTGGGTCGAGTTTATGCACGACCTGATGGAAGGCGAAATTACAGAGGAAGTTCACTCCAGTAGCCGAGAACTTCACTCGCGCTTGACGGCGAATTGATGGCCTGTGAACTTGCCAAAATTTCACGTACGGCAGAAGGCAAAGGTTTTTTAATTATCGATCGCGGACCGATCTCGACCAGCCTGTTGATGCGTTTGTAGCCACGATCGATAACTAAAAACCTTTACCATATGTGAGGATTAATATAATCACGAATACCGGCAACGCCATCTTCATGGAGTTTATGTCATTTAATAAACGTGCAAGATCCAGGCAATTGAGTTTCGCAATGTTAGCTATTAATTAACATCGTCAAATTCAGAAATTAAACACCTTGTCATTCCTCATGCGGCCGCGCCGAGAATTATTAAATTTTATATAAATGGTCGTACTGTTCAGTTTATGTGATCAGGCGGCAAGCCGGAACGCATGGATTCAGGTGCTGGCATGTATGCTCGGATCGTCGGCGCAAAAAAACGATCGGCAACCCTTCCGCCAACTTGCCATATGGATCGGACATCTCTTATGGTGTGGCGATCCAATGCATATGATGCCCATCGATAAGGACAAAATTCGTTCCATACCAGTTTAAGAAAAGAGGAATCGCAAATTCTGGAGAGCCAAAATGGAATGGGGGAAGGCGGATTATGAAAATGCGGCGCGAACCCAGGAATTTTCGAAAAACGAATTGCCACAGCGGGAGCGCAAGGTCGCGATCGTCGTCTTCGAGAATTTTTCGCTGACAGAGGTCAGCTCGATCGCGGAGATACTCCGGATTGGCAATGAACTGGCCCGTGGCGATGCGAAAAGGCCCGAATACAGTGTGGTGGTGCTATCGAGCCGGCAGGCCCTCGTCCCATGCGGTCCGTTCGTACAGCTGTTTGCAAGAGCGACCAGTGTCCACGACGCACGGCTGTTTGAAGCGGTATTTGTTGCCGGAGGAACAGGAGCCGGTGCCGCCTCACACGATGCAGACTTGTTGTCGTGGCTGCGCCAACTGCCAAAGCACGCGCTCGTAATGGGTCTTGCACCGGGTGCGGAGGCGATTCTCTCGATGAGTGGGCGCGCCGACAATCCAGCCGCCGGTTACAAAGTTCTTGCGGACGATAGTGCCGTGTGGCGCGCGGCAACCTCTGCGCGTGCGACGGGCGAGGGCCGGGGTACCGTCCAGTACGAACTGGCCGTGGATGCCGTGCTCAGCATGATGCGCAGCGACTTTGGCACAGGGGTCGCGTTGGAACTGGAGAGAAGGATCAACTCGTATCTACGGGTGATTTTCGTCGATACAGCCGAGCGAAGCAGCAATGAAAAACGCATATTGAGCGAGCGCATTGCCTGGTCGGTGCGATGGATCCACGAGAACAGCGACCACTCGATTTCTGTGGCCGCTCTGGCCCGGCATGCGTCGATGAGCGAGCGCAACTTCCTGCGCCGGTTCAAGCGCGAGATCGGCCTGACGCCCAGCGAGTATCTGACGAGCGTTCGCCTCAATCTCGCACGGCGCCTGCTCGTCGACGCCGATCTGCCGCTCGACAAGATTGCGCGGCGCTGCGGCCTGTTCAACGGTGATCATCTGCGCAAGCTCTTTCAGAAACACTTCTCGATGTCGCCGGCGGATTATCGAAGGACCACACGCAGCGTACCGGATGAGATGCCCGAGGACGCAGGTGCATCTGTTTTCCGCCAGCGGACTGAACGTGGCGGCGACTCTCTCGCAGCGTAGCGATCGGCGGCCACGCTGCCTCGACGTGGCCATGGGTGGTTGCCCTGGCGGGTTCCACGGGGTTGAACGGTCTGGACGGAAAGCTGGGCGCGACGCGACGTCGAACAGACCGTCGGCGCGGCGCAACGGGCATCGTCATCGGGAGGAAGGCATGAGCGAAGATTGCGTTTTCTCGCGGACAAGGGAAGACGAAGGATCGGACTGGGACCGGGCGGCAGCCGACGGGACGACGGCCGTCGTTCCCATCATCCTTGCCGGCGGTGCAGGAACGCGCCTGTGGCCGATGTCGCGGGAGCTCTACCCGAAACAACTGATCGACCTGTTCGGGGGCGATTCGTTGCTCCAAGCGACAGCCCGACGGATGGACGGTTTTTGCGCCGAGGCGGCGCACCTGTGCAAACCGCTCGTCGTTTGCAGCGAGGAACAACGCTTCGTCACGGTGGAGCAGTTGCAGGCGAAGAATATCGAGGCCGAGTTGATTCTCGAGCCCGTCCGGCGCAATACTGCGCCGGCGCTGACGCTTGCTGCGGCATTCGTGGATGCAAGAACGGACGATGCCGTCCTCGTCGCCATGCCTGCGGACCACGTGATCGAGGACATCGCGGCGCTCCACCATGCACTGGCCGTGGCCGTCGGTGCTGCGCGCAACGGAGCGATCGTCGCTCTCGGCGTTCGGCCGACCCGCCCTGACACAGCCTACGGCTATATTTTGACGGGCTCGCTGCGCGAGGACGGGACGAGCGGCATCGTACGCTTCGTGGAGAAGCCGGCTCCGGATCTGGCGGCACAGTACGTCGCCTCCAGTGCTTACTGGTGGAACAGCGGCATTGTCGTCGTACGCGCGACGGTCTGGCTCGATGCGGTGAAGACGTTGGAGTCCGAGATGCACGAGGCATGCGTGTCGGCCATAACGCACGCGAGCGCCGCGGGTCTGGCGACCCGCGCATCCGCGGAATGGTTCGAGCGCTCACCATCGGATTCCATCGACTACGCCGTGATGGAGCATCTGGGCGCGGACCCGGCATTGCCGCCTGGCGTGATGGTGCCGCTCGAAGGCGGCTGGTCGGACGTAGGGTCCTGGAACGCCGTATGGGAGGCGTTCGACAAGGATCCGAGCGGCAACGTGGCGCGTGGCCGCGTAGTGTTCGAGGCGGCAAGATCGACCTTCGCGCTTTCTGAAGGACGCCTTGTCGCCTGTGTCGGCGTGACGGGCCTGGTCGTCATCGACACTGACGACGCCGTGCTGGTGGTGGATCGCTCGCACGTGCAGCACGTCAAGGGACTCGTCGACAGTCTTAAGGCACGACGTGCGCCCGAAGCGGACACGCATCGCAAGGTGCGGTGTCCGTGGGGCTATTACGACTTGATCGACCGGGGCGAACATTTTTTGGTAAAGCGCCTGGTCGTCAAGCCCGGCGAGCAATTGTCGCTGCAGCTTCATCATCACAGGTCCGAGCGTTGGGTGGTCGTGCGCGGAACGGCGCGTGTCGTGCGCGGCGACGAACAGTTTCTGCTCAGCGAGGGCCAATCGACGGACATCCCGCTCGGTGCGCGGCATCGCCTCGAGAACCCCGGCAAACTGCCTCTCGAAGTCATCGAGGTGCAGTCTGGTTCGTATCTCGGCGAAGATGACATCGTGCGTTTCGACGATTTGTACGGCCGCACATGAAATGCGCTTACGATATTGCTCCGGGAGTCCCGCCGCATTGCCCTTGCACGCGCCGGGCCGGCAGCGCGGCATGCCGCGCTGCGCAAACAGCATGCCACGCGACGCGAATGCGACCGCCGATGCGTAAGGCCACGCGTTCGAGGCATGCAAGGCGCCTCGCGCGGATGTTGCTCGCGCTTGCGGCGACGCATGCGAAGTTCGCATTGTCGTCAGAGCCGGCGATGTCGTTTCTCGGGCAAACGGGCGGACTCGTCATACCCTACGGAACGACGCTACCGACGGGCGAAGCCGAGTTCCAGTTCAACGACTACAAGGATCCTCGCTTCGCAACGCAGGCTTCGAGTGCGCAAAGCTACTTCGGGGCATTCGGTTTTCTTCCTTACGTGGAAATCTCCGGCGGACTCGTCAACTACGCGAAGCCCCAACCGAGTGTAATACCAGGGCAGGAGAGCTTCGTTATCCGGCACCTGCTCGGCAACGTAAAGCTGGGAGTGCCGCATGTCTTCGAGGGCCAGCCCGACATCGCAATCGGCGCCACCGATTTCGGCGGTCAGACGAAGTTTTTCCGGTCGAAGTATGTTGTTGTCACGGATTCGTTCGGCCCGGTTCGCGTCACGTTCGGCGCGGGATGGGGCGGGCAGCGTCTGAATGGTGTATTCGGCGGCGCCGAACTTATGCTTGGGCGCAGCGGATTGTCCGTGCTGGCCGAACACGACTCAAGCGTTGCCTATGCCGGCGTGCGGTATCGCTCTCCCGCCATTGCTTGGCTCGGGGACGCGCGGCTCATCGGCACGGTGCAACACTCATTGAGCGCGAGGCAGAGTGCGCTCCCGGTTGGCAGGACGGCTGTTTCGCTAGGCCTGCAAATTCCCCTTGGCCGGCGCTACGACGATCCGCTGGCGCTGGTTACGCCGGATCGAAGCGGGGGATCTCCCGAGGCAGCGGCTTTGACGCCGGAGCCGCGTTTCCTAGACCGGCCGGGCTCAAGTGCTGCGCCGCGAATCGAGCCACGCGCGGCAATTGATGTGGCCGGCGAGCGTCACGCGCCATCCGTGGCGAGAGACGGCATCGTGCCCGAACGATGTTCGGCCACCACAGTCGATCAGGGCGCCGATCGTTTGTTGACCATTCGTGACTTGTTGATCCGCCTTGGTCTCGAACGTGTCAAGGTGGGCCGATACCGCCGCTACCTGATCGTCGAGTACGAGAACCATCGCTACAACCAGAACGAAGCGGACGCACTCGGCATCGTATTCGGCGTGGCTGCGAGGGTCGCGCCATGCGATGTGATAAGAGTCGTGGCCGTGATCAAAAAGGCCGGTATGGCCGTGGGACAGGTGTCGGTGGACCGTCAGAGCTTTGCTGCCTTCATCGTAGGCGGACACGACGACCGCGACGCTGGCGACACGCTATTGATGTCGACGCGTCCGACTTTCAGTGACGCGGATGTATCCTGGGCGTCGATCGAACCTGGTCCACGTTCGCTCGCACGCATCGAAATCGCTCCGAAAACGAGCTACCTGATCGGAACGGAGTACGGGAAGTTTGATTATTCGCTCGCAGCCAATATCGAAGGTTTTGTTCCACTGTGGAAAGGCGCGGAACTCTATGCGAGCTACGTAGCGCCGATCAGGAACAGCGCCAATGTCGGAAGCGGTCGCGTGTTCGATGAGTTTGCGCTTGAGACCGGGCTTTCGGACGTGACGCTCAATCAGATTCTGTGGGCGAATGCGCAGACACTCAATGTCGCTGGCATTGGGAAGATCGGCTTTCATTATTTCGGCATCGAGGACGAAATGACATTCTTCGTGCCGTCGCGCCCGGATGTCGTCCGCTTGCGTTTGGCCTATCTGAAGCGCTTCCACGGAGCATCCTCGTCGGCAGTCCGGCGCAACGTGGAAAACGCGGTACTGCTCTACCGCTGGGTGCAACCGTCGTGGCATCTGTGGGTCGAAGCGGGCGTCGCCCGCTACGTCGGCGGCGACCGCGGGCCTCTTCTGAACATCGTGCGCTGGTTCGACGATGTCGCGGTGGGGCTCTCGGTGAGCCACAGCGAAGGAGGCACGTTCGCAGGTGTCTCGATCAGCTTCCCGTTGACGCCACGCCAGGGTATGTCGCCCGGTGTCATCGAGGTGACGGGAGCGGAGACCGTCCCGTTGTCGGTGAGAACGCGTGTCGGCAGCGCGGCAAACACCGTAAGTTCGGGGGCTGCCGAAGACCTCTCGTTTGGCTACAGCACGCAGCAGTTCCTGCTGAATCAAGGTCGCTTCAGTGAGGCTTACTTCCAGTCTCAGCTTTTTCGCATGCGCGACGCCTGGCGGCGATTCGCACTGCCAGTCATGGAAGGCACGAAATGATGATCGAATTTAGCGATTTGCTTATCGCGGAGGGATCACTATGAAACTCGCAACGTTTGCTCGCCCCCTTGCACTGATGACCGTTCTCGTGCCCATTGCGTTGGGGCTTTCCGCCTGTGGCGGCGGCGGTGGAGGTGGCGCGACTAAGCCCACTTCCTTCAACGGAACCGCGGCGCTGGGCGCGCCGTTTCCGAACGCGGTCGTAACCTTTACGTGCCGCACCGGCGCCGCCTCGACCACCACGGATGCCAATGGTAACTACAGTTTGACAGCGTTGGTTCAGACACCTTGCGTCGTAACGGCGACGGACGGGACGCGGACGTTGCACTCGCTCGCACCTGGCGCCGGCCTGATCAATATCACGCCGCTAACGGAACTGCTTGTGCAGTATGTCAGCGGGCAATTGAAAACGAGCGAGCCCGCACTTTTCGCGAACTTCTCTGGCAATGCGAACGCGCTAGCATTGATATCCGATCCCGTGCAGATCAACACAGCAGAGTCGGCCATCGTCGATCTGATCAATAGAATTTTCAACATAACACTTGGCATAAGAAACTTTCTGAGCATTTCGTTCGTGGCAGGAAGCGGTGCGGGCGCGGACGCCGATCTCGATGCGCTTGCCACAACAGGCGCGATCAATCCGACAACGCGTTTGCCGTCAGACCAGGCTACGGCTGCAGCGTGGTCCGCGGGTGAGTCCAATCCATACAACCCTGGCGGCGGAGCGACCGGTGCGACGGGCGGCACGGGTGGAAGTAGCCCGTCGACGGGGAACTGATCGAACGGTATGTCGCGCGAGAACCAGCGTGGGATTCATCGGTCACGCGAATGTCGCGCATGACGCGACACCCATTTTTCGGGACAACGACGATGCTGCTCATCTTCGTAGTAGCGTTTGCCGCTTCTCTGATCGGAAATGCCGTCATCGTTCGATACGCAAGCGTGAATGGTATGCGTATGCTCGACTATGACCTCCGTGGCGTGCAGAAGATGCACATGCTGGCTGTGCCGAGAATCGGCGGCGTAGGGATCGCCTTCGCTGCAGCGCTTGCCTGCTGCTTTCTATCGGGGACGGCCGCACTGACGCCGCTGCCCGCGGCGCTCTTCGCCTGTGCGGCGCCGGCGCTGATGGCCGGACTGCTCGAGGACGTCACGAAGCGAGTGAGCCCGCGTGCGCGATTCCTGAGCGTGATAGCCGCCGCGCTGCTTGGCTGCCTGATCCTGGGCGCGGTGATAAGGCGCGTCGGCCTGCCGATCGTCGATACCGCTCTGGCCGTCGTTCCTTTCGCCGTCGTGTTTACCGTCGTCGCAGTGACGGGGCTCACGAATGCGCTCAACATCATCGATGGCGTCAACGGCCTCTCGTCAGTCGTCGGCATCTTCATCCTCGCTTCGATAGCCTGCGTCGCTTATCACGTCGGCGATGCATTCGTCATGTGGACCGCGCTTATCATGATCGGCGCGATCGGCGGGTTCGCGGTCTGGAACTACCCTGCCGGGCTCGTGTTTCTCGGTGACGGCGGGGCGTACTTCATCGGCTTTGTGATTGCCGAGCTGCTTGTGCTGCTCGAGGTTCATCCGGCGGTCTCGACCTGGTATGCGGTGCTGGTCAGCATATATCCGACCTGGGAGACGCTGTTTTCGATGTATCGACGCAAGATGGTGCGCGGCAGGCCGGTCAGCGCACCCGATTGCCTCCACCTTCACACACTGATCTACCGGCGTGCGCGTCGCTGTGGAGCGCATGGATGCGACCCGCACAAACGATTGCTGTCCAACTCCGGGACCGCGCCCTTCCTGTGGCTGTTGACGCTCCTCGCCGTAGTGCCGGCGACGCTATTCTGGCGCAATGGCGTGCTGATGTTTGTGTCGATCTGCGCGTTCATTGCCCTCTATGTCTGGCTGTATGCGTCGATCGTACACTTCAGGACGCCGCGCTGGCTTTTTGTCGGAAGGCCCTCGAATACGGAAGCGGGTCGCGCCGATCGCAACGCGGCCCTGGCGCGCGTTCATCACTCAGAACACCGGGGATCGGAGAACGATGTCTGCTGATCTCGCCTCTGGAAGCAGGGGGACGCGCCGCGTGGGATGGCATGACAGGCGCCTGCGCGCTGCGCCGCTTGCGTGGCTGCTGCCACTCTTCTGCGCGGCATGCACCGCTGCACCAGGCATGCGCTTCGATCCAAAAGCACCCGTTGATCCAGGTGATCCGTTGTCGGTGCCGCATATCGTGACGATCACACCGTCGCTCATTCACGATCAGAATGAACAACGGCGACTCGATCCTGACGACGGATACAAGGCGATGATCGGTATGCCGCAACCGTACAGGATCGGGCCAGCCGATGTGTTGTCGATCATCGTCTGGGAGCATCCGGAACTGGTCGTGCCAAATCTGACCTATTCGATAGGCGAGACGGCTGGGGCACAGCCCGCCGGGCCCGGGTTGACCACACAAACGGTTCCAGGCTTCGTCGTCGGCGCCGACGGAGGGATTCAATATCCGTATCTGGGATTCGTCAAGGCGGGCGGGCTCACCGTCGGCGAATTGCAGGCCGTGATGACAAAAGGACTCGGTCACTTTCTGAGAAATCCGAAGCTGACGATCAGCGTCATCGCCTATCGCAGTCAGCGGGTCTTCGTCGAAGGGCAGGTTGGGCAGCCGGGCATCAAGCCGGTCACCGACGTGCCGATGTCGCTTGCAGAGGCGCTCAGCGAAGCCAACGGCATTCCGGCCGGCATCGGCGACACGAGCCGCGTCGAAGTGCTGCGCGCCGGCAAACGCTACCTCCTGAACTTGCCGGCGCTTGCTGCACAAGGCGTGGATACGTCGCAAATCATGTTGCGCGATCGCGATGTCGTACGCGTGCAGCCTCAGACATACAACCAGGTGTTCGTCGTCGGCGAGGTGGGCAAGCCGACGCCCGTGCCGATGCATGATGGGCAACTGTCCCTCAATGATGCGCTTGCCGAGGCGATGAGTGTCAATCCGGCCACGGCACAATCAGAAGGTGTCTATGTCGTGCGTGCGAGCGACAACCCCGAAAGGCCTCAAGTCTTTCGCCTCGACAGTAGATCGCCGGTCGGGCTTGCGCTCGCCGAGCACTTCAGGCTGCAGCCCAAGGACGTCGTCTATGTCGACTCGACGGGTCTCGCACGCTGGAGCCGCGTGATCAATCTGCTGCTACCGAGCGCGCTCGGGTTGAGCGCGACACGCTCGACGATGGGCAACTGATTCTCGCAACGAGCAACCATGTCGGGAGCGGGGCACATTGACGAGGTACACGGAAGTGTCGATTTCGATCTTGACGGTATGTGTCGCAAACATCTGCCGCAGTCCGATGGCTGAGGGGCTGTTGCATCTGCAACTGCCCGCACTCGAGATTACGTCGGCCGGCCTCGATGCCGCGATCGGATGTGGCGCCGACCCGTACGTGCTCGATCTAATGCGTTCGCGGGGCATCGATCTTGCCATGCATCGCGCCCGTCAACTCCTATCGCTTCACTGTCGGCAGGCCGATCTGATTCTCGTCATGGAGGAAGTGCACCGCCATGCTATCGAGCGCTGCTACCCATTTGCACGCGGTCGCGTTTTTCGCATTGGCCAGTTTGGCAGCTTTGACGTACCCGATCCGAGCGGTGGCGAGCCGCGGCAATTCGACGGCTGTCTCGACCTGATCGAGCAGGGCGTTGAGGATTGGGTTGCGCGAATCCACACGCTCTTCGCGCCATCTTGAAACAAGAACGATCGAATTACTCCATGGCACCACTCAAACGCTCATCCGCCGTCGTGACGCATGATCCCGAAATCATCGGCCTCGCCGCGTTTCTCGACATGCTCGTCGATAATCGGGCCGTCATCTCAACCGTGACGGCGCTCTTCGTTGTGGTCGGTGTGTTCTATGCGTGGCTCGCCCCGCCGGTCTACGAGAGCGCTATTACGTTGCAAGTCGAGGAAGACCGCGACACGGGTACCCCGAAAGGCATGCTCGGCGACATGTCGCAGCTCGTTGAGATCAAGTCTCCAGCCGAGGCCGAAATGCAGATTCTCGGCTCGAGGTTCGTGCTGTCGAGAAGCGTCGATGCATTGCGGCTCTACATTTCGGCGCAGCCGAGACGCTTTCCACTCATCGGAAGCTCGATCGCCCGCTACAGCGATGGATTGTCGCGTCCTGGCCTCTTCGGCGTCGGCGGCTATGCGTGGGGCAGCGAGTCCATCAACGTTGCAGCCTTCGACGTGCCGCCGCACGACGAAGGCCGACGCTACACGTTGCGTGTTCTGTCGGGGGGGCGCTACGCGTTGCAAGGCGACGGCATAGACGGAGAGGCAATCGGGCACGTCGGCGTCGGCGAGCGGTTTGCTACACGAGCCGGGCCGGTCTTGCTCAGGGTCGAGCGCATGGATGCACGGGAGGGCATCGTCTTCGAGCTGACCCGGGATTCGTTTCAGCAAACAGTCACACAATTGCGCAAGGCGCTCATCATCGCTGAGAAAGGCAAGCAATCGGGTGTGATCGAGGCGACATTGCAATACAACGACCCCGAATTGCTGAGTGCGACGCTCAATGAGATCAGCCGGCAGTATCTGCGCCAGAATATCGAACGTAAGGCCGCACAGGCCGAGAGATCGCTCGATTTTCTGGTCGATCAGCAGCCGGAGATGAAACACCAGCTCGAAGAATCCGAGAATCGCTACAACGCGTACCGCAACACGCATTCAATCATCGATCTCGGCGAAGAGGGCAAGGTTATCCTGCAACGCTCGGCGGACGTGGAAAGCAGGCTGCTGCAGCTGAGGCAAAAACGTGAGGAGTTGCTGATGCGCTACATGCCATCGCATCCGGGCGTCATTGCGATCGATGCGCAGATCGCCGAAGCGGCAAAAGTGGCAGGTGAACTGGCGGGGCGCGTCAAGCAAATGCCGCTTTCAGAGCAATCGACGCTGCGCCTGGAGCGAGACGTGCGCGTCAATACCAATCTGTACGTGTCGTTACTCAATAACATCGAACAGTTGAAGCTCCTCAAGGCGAGCAAGATTGGCAACGTGCGGCTCATCGATCGGGCCGAGGTGCCGCAAATTCCGGTCAAGCCACGCAAGCTCATGGTGGTCGGCCTCGCGGCGCTCATGGGCCTCTTTGCAGGCGTCGGAATCGCATTCATTCGCGACGCGCTTTTGCGCGGCGTCACCGATGTGACTGCACTCGAAAGCCATAGCGGGCTGTCCGTCTATGCAACCATTCCCTACAGCAAGCAACAGGAAGCGTTGGCGCGCAAGATGGCGGTGAAGACGAAGGAAGAGGATCTGATGCTGGCCACGCGCTATCCGCTCGATCCGGCAATCGAAAGCCTGCGTAGCTTGCGTACCGCGCTTCAGTTCGCGATGCTCGAGGCGCGCAACAACGTCGTGCTGCTGACAGGCCCCTCGCCAGGAATAGGCAAGTCTTTCGTATCGGCGAACCTGGCAGCGGTGCTGGCGGCCTCCGGCAAGCACGTGCTGCTGATCGACGGCGACCTGCGCGCTGGTCATCTGGACCGTTACTTCGGCCAATCGAACGGAGTCGGGCTCTCCGATGCCATTGCGGGCGCTGTAGCCTGCCAGGATGTGGTGCGCGAGAGCGTCCGCCCGAACCTCGATTTCGTACCGACGGGCACGGCTGCCCTCAATCCGGCCGAGCTTCTGCTCAGTGACAGATGGCTCGAGCTTGTGAATACAGTATCGGCCCGATACGACATCGTTCTTATCGACGCCGCCCCGGTACTGCCGGTTTCGGACGCCGGCATCATGGCCCCTGTCGCCGGTACTGTCTTCCTTCTCGCACGGTTTGCGCAGACACGTGTCGGCGAGATCACAGAGTCGGTCAAGCGCCTCGCGCAGGGCGGATCGCGCGTGAGCGGACTGCTCTTCAATGGCGTCGCGCCGCGCAGATACAGCTATGCCTATGGCGGAAAGTACGGGCGCTACCGCTATACCGCATATCGGAATGACCGGACTCGCGCTGAGAATCAAGTACGCCAATGAAGGTTGAATGCTCAGCCCAAGACGACAAAACTCCATATCATCCAGACAGATGAAAGATTTGGAATGCAAACAGACTACGCTATGAACGTGAAAAAGAGGGAACGGGAGTCGTTATGAAGGCCGCGCTTATTACCGGAATAACAGGACAGGACGGGGCTTACCTGGCGGAGTTCCTGTTGCAAAAAGGGTACCTCGTGCACGGCGTCAAGCGTCGCGCGTCGCTCTTCAACACGGCGCGTATCGATCACCTCTACGAAGATCCGCACGAAGAGGAGCGTCGCTTTGTTCTGCACCACGGGGATCTGACAGACGCGACGAGCCTGATCCGGATCATTCAGCAAGTGCGTCCCGACGAAATCTACAACCTCGCGGCGCAAAGCCATGTGGCAGTGTCGTTCGAAGCGCCCGAGTACACGGCGAATTCCGATGCGCTCGGCACGCTGCGCCTGCTCGAGGCGATGCGCATCGTGGGAATTGAAAAGACCGCGCGCTTTTATCAGGCCGCGACGTCCGAACTCTATGGGCTCGTTCAGGCTGTACCGCAAAAGGAAACCACGCCCTTTTACCCGCGTTCGCCTTATGCCGTCGCGAAGCTTTACGCCTACTGGATCACAGTCAATTATCGCGAGGCCTACGGCATCTACGCGTGTAACGGCATCCTTTTCAACCATGAATCGCCTGTACGCGGCGAAACGTTTGTCACGCGCAAGATTACGCGTGCGCTTGCGCGGATCAAACTCGGTATGCAGGGCTGTCTCTATCTCGGCAACCTCGACGCGAAACGCGATTGGGGGCATGCGCGCGATTACGTCGAGATGCAATGGCTGATGCTGCAGCAGCCGCATCCGGAGGATTTTGTGATCGCGAGCGGCGTGCAATACAGCGTGCGTGACTTCGTCGACGCGGTCGCGAGAGAGCTCGACATGCCGATCAAATGGCGAGGAAAGGGTGTCGAGGAGCGCGGCTATGACGAACGCGGCAATGTCGTTGTCGCGGTGGACCCGCGCTATTTTCGACCCGCTGAAGTGGCGTCGCTGCTGGGCGACGCGGGAAAAGCTCGCGAGAAGCTGGGCTGGAAGCCGCGCACGAGCTTTGCCGAACTGGTCGCGGAAATGGTTCGAGAAGATCTACGCAGTGCCGAGCGCGACGCGCTCGTCCGGGAACACGGCTACCGCGTGTTCGAATGCCATGAATGACTGACCAAACGAAGAGGGTATACATGTCTGGAACTTTGGATAAACATGCCCCTATCTATGTCGCGGGCCATCGGGGCATGGTCGGCTCGGCAATCGTGCGCCGCCTGATCGCGGGGGGCTACGACAATATTGTTACGCGCGATCGCGCATCGCTCGATCTGATGGACCAGCAGGCCGTTCGGAGGTTTTTCCGCGAACAACGGCCCGCTTATGTCTTTCTTGCGGCTGCGAAGGTCGGCGGCATCTATGCGAACAACACGTACCCGGGCGATTTCATTCGCGAGAATCTGCTGATCGAGTGCAATGTGATCGATGAGGCAATGGCTACCTCGGTCGACAGGCTGCTCTTCCTCGGCTCATCGTGCATTTATCCGCGCGATTGTCCGCAACCGATCCGCGAGGAGTACCTGCTCACCGGCACGCTCGAAAGAACGAACGAGCCCTATGCCGTTGCGAAAATTGCGGGGGTCAAACTCTGCGAAGCTTTCAACCGTCAATACGGCACGCACTACGTGTCCGTCATGCCGACCAATCTGTACGGACCCAACGACAACTATGATCTGCGCACGAGCCACGTCCTGCCAGGATTGCTGCGCAAGGCGCATGAAGCCAAGCTGAGTGGCGATTCGCGTCTGGTCGTATGGGGCACCGGCAAGGCGAGGCGCGAGTTCCTCTACGTGGACGATATGGCCGACGCCTGCGTGTTTCTGATGGAAAACGGCATCGAAGAAGGCCTGATCAACGTCGGCATGGGGGAGGACGTGACGATCCGCGAGCTTGCCGAAGAAGTCATGGACGCGGTTGGGTTTCGTGGCGACATCGTCTGCGATCCGACCCAGCCTGACGGCACGCCGCGCAAGCTGTTGTCGGTCGAACGCCTGCACGCGCTCGGATGGCGGCCTAAGACGCCGCTTGCAGAAGGGATCCGCAAAACCTATGCGAGCTTTCTCGCCGAGAGCGACCGGCGGTAGTTGGCAATCGCGATCGATACAGATGTCCAACCCAATGGAACATGGCGGCATTCGCAAATGAACTGGCTCATTACCGGCGGGTGCGGATTCATCGGCGCCGCGCTGATCCGGAGACTGCTTGACGAGGGCGGCCATGCCGTGCGCGTGCTCGACAACCTCAGCACCGGTGCGCGCGCCGATCTCGCCCGCGTCGCGGCGTACGAAGAGCTTGCGCGCGACGAGATCCGTTCGGCGCCGCGCTGCATCGAGCTTGTCGTGGGCGATATCGTTGATGCGCAGTTGGCGCTCGATGTCGCGCGAGGCTGCGACGTCATCGTCCATCTGGCCGCCAATACGGGCGTTGTGCCGTCGCTACAGAATCCGCGTGCGGATCTCGGCGCCAACGTGATCGGCACGTTCAACTATCTGGAAGCCGCTCGCCACCATGGCGTCAGTCGGTTCGTGTTCGCATCGAGCGGTGCGTCGACAGGGGATGTCGAACCGCCCATCCACGAGGAAGTCGCGCCACATCCCGCGTCACCCTACGGAGCGAGCAAGCTCGCCGGAGAGGCATACGCGTCGGCCTACAAGCACGCGTTCGGCATCGATACCGTCATGCTCCGTTTCGGTAACGTGTATGGCCCGGGTTCTGCGCGCAAATCGAGCGTCGTCGCAAAATTCATTCGCGCGGCACTTGCGCAGATGCCCGTTGAGATCCACGGCGACGGTTTGCAGACGCGGGATTTCATCTATATCGACGATCTCGTCGATGCCGTGATGCTGGCGTCGATCGTACCGGGCATAGGCGGGGAGGCGTTTCAGATCGCGAGCGGCGCGGAAACCACGATCGACGATTTGGCCGTCCGTATCGCGAGGGCGCTCGAGTGCGTGGGTGTCCACAATTTCAAGGTGACACGCGCCGATGCGCACGCGCCGGGTGTGAGACGAAGCTTCTCCGACACGACGAAGGCGCGCTTGCTTCTCGAATGGCAACCCAAGGTGACGCTCGACGAAGGTCTGCAAGAGACGGTCTTGTATTTTCTCGATGACGTGAGGGCTTTGCCATGAACCCGCTGTTTCATGGCCAGGCGATCCTGGTGACGGGCGCGTGCGGCACCGTCGGCTCCGAGCTGATCAGACAGCTGCTGACGGATCCCGCTTATGCGCCGGGCGAAGTCATCGGCATCGACAACAGCGAAAGCGAAATCTTCTTCCTCGACCAGCATTACCTGAACGACGGCCGCGCTCGCTTCTTCGTCGCTGACGTTCGCGACGGGGAGGAACTGGTCCGCAAGACAGCCGGCGTCGATATTGTCTTTCACTGCGCGGCGCTCAAGCATGTCATTCTCTGCGAACGCTCGCCCGAGCAGGCGGTACAGGTCAATATACTGGGCGTACAGAACATCATATCGGCCGCTCAGGCCAACGGCGTGAAGCGCGTGATCTTCACAAGCTCGGACAAGGCCGTGAACCCCACCAATGTGATGGGTACCTCGAAACTGATGGGCGAGCGCCTCATTACGGCCGCCAACAGCCGAAAGCGTGGTGCGGGCCCGATCTTCGCATCGACGCGCTTTGGCAACGTGCTCGGCTCGAACGGCTCAGTCGTTCCCATTTTTCACAACCAGATCGCAAGTGGCAGCCCGGTCACACTCACACACCGTGACATGACCCGCTTCGTCATGAGCATCGAAGACGCCGTACGTCTTGTCATTGATTCTGCAACGCTCGCGAGAGGCGGCGAAGTCTTCGTCACCAAGATGCCCGTCGTTTGCATAAAGGACCTGGCGGCAGCCATGATTGCAGAACTCGCCGGTGCCTATGGCAGGAAACCGCAGGATGTCGAGATTGTCGAGATCGGTGTGAAAGCGGGGGAAAAGCTCTACGAGGAGTTGATGAGTCAGGAGGAAATGCGTCGCGCGTTGGACCTGCGGCGCTATTTCAGCATATTGCCGGCGTTCCGTGGCATCTATCACGAGATCCGATACGAATATGACGATCTGGTGAGCGGACAGGTGCTTGCGCCGTATGTGTCGGCCAGTGAAACGCCGCTCTCGGTGCTTCAGATCCGCCAGTTGCTGAGGGACGGCGGGCTGGTGAATCGGCCCGAACGAGAGGGGAGCATGCGTTACTGGCCCGGCGACAAGGAGGAGAAGCGGACATGCGCGTTCTGATTCTGGGAGGCGACGGATACCTCGGTTGGCCAACGGCGATGTCGCTCGCTAAGAGTCACCATGAGATTTGCGTCATCGACAACTACCTGCGTCGCAATATTGCGCGGGAAACGTCGTCCGAGCCGCTTTTCGACAATCCCAATTTGCCCGATCGCGCCGCCATTTTCGAAGCCGTTCACGGCAAGCACATTCGTGTGGAGATCGGGAACTGTGATGATTACCGCACGCTCGAGCGCGTCGTGCGCGATTTCGGTCCTGACGTGATCGTCCATTATGCGGAGCAGCCATCGGCCCCTTACTCGATGAAGGGATTCGACGAGGCGCGCAGGACACTGCAGAATAACCTGGGCGTGACGTTCAACGTGATCTGGGCAATGCTCGAACACGCGCCCGATTGTCATCTGATCAAACTCGGGACGATGGGCGAGTACGGCACGCCCGACATCGACATTGAAGAAGGGTGGCTCGACGTCGAGCATAACGGACGGCGTCAACGATTCCTCTATCCGAGACAGGCGGGGAGCCTTTACCACACGACGAAGGTGCTGGATACCGACTTGCTATGGTTCTATGTTCGCACGCACGGCCTGCGGGTGACGGATTTGATGCAGGGCCCGGTGTACGGAATCGAGACCGAAGAGTCGATTGCCGATTCGCGCCTGATGCCCAATTTTCACTACGACGACATTTTCGGAACCGTCGTCAATCGCTTTCTGGTGCAAGCGGTTGCCGGTGTTCCGCTGACGGTATACGGCAAGGGTGGGCAAACGCGCGGCTACTTGAACATCAAGGATACCTTGCAATGCATCAAGCTTGCGATCGGAGCGCCGGCCGATCGTGGCGAACTGAGGATATTGAACCAGTTCACCGAGCAATTCACCGTGAATGAACTGGCAGCGCATGTCCGGCAGGCAGGCGCGCGCCTCGGGCTGCAGGTACGCATCGAACAGATCGAGAATCCGCGCAAGGAGTTGGAGGATCACTACTACAACGCGAAGCATCGCGGGCTCTTCGAACTGGGCTTGAAACCGCATTACCTGACCGAAGACGTCCTTGTGCGAATGTTCGAACCTGTCGCGAAGCATAAAACCTCAATCGATCGTCGAAAGATTCTGCCTCGAGTCGGATGGACTCGATAGCGGTGGCGTTCGGTGATGCGACGGCTGCTTGAAACGAAAGAGAGGGGATGTGTGCGGCGACAACGCATAGTGATGCGCTTTGGCGACCAGGCGGTGGTCAGTCTGGGTAACCTGGTTCTGGGCTTGTTGATGGCGCATGGCCTCGGCCCTGCAAAATTCGGTGTATTCGCGCTGGTGTGGGCGATCGTCGTTTTCGCGCTCGGGTGTCAATGGGCGCTCGTGACATCGCCGATGCAATCCAGCTTGCCGCGCACGGCCGAGTCTGAACGGTACGGGCTCTGTGCGGCATTGATCGCACATTCCGCCGCCATCGGTTCGATGGCAGGGGTGGTGGCGGTGATTGTCGCCGCGGGCCTCGGCGAATCCATGCGCGCCGTGGACTGCATTCTGGTCGCGCTGTCGAGCGTCGCCGTGGTGGTTCAAGACTTTGTGCGCCGATGGCTGCTCGCGGTAGAGCGTCTGGGATGGGGTCTTGCGAGCGACATTTGCCGGCAATTCGGCGCCGCGCTGGCAATCTTTCTCCTGCCGATCGGGTGGCGCGGTGCGTTGCCTGCGGTGATGACGGCAGTCGGTATGGTCGCGCTCGTGAGCTGTCTCCCGATCTGCGTCGAGATGCGGCGAGCGCGCTGCTCGTGGGCGCTCGTTTTGCAGCACGCACGGGTTCACGCGCGCACTGCCCGGTGGCTCTTTCCATTCGTTGTCGTGCAGATGGCCATTGCCGCTGCGCCGCTCTATGTGATCGGCGTGATCGTCGGGCCGGCGAGCGCCGGGGGCTATCGCGCGGCGCTCTATCTGATGGCGCCACTCGTCGTATTGTCCGAGGCCCTCGAGACTTTTCTGCCGCTGCGTGCAAGCGAAGCGGCGGTGCATGGCGGCGTATCCGCGCTCAAATCCCTTCTCACGTATTGGATATTGATCGCCACGGCACTGAGCGTCGCCTATTTGACCGCCGTGAATGTCGCCGGCGGATGGCTGTTCAGCACGCTGTTCGGCATGCGCTATGCCGCGCTGGTCCCCCTTCTGGTCCCATTGTCGGTTGCGGCGGTGCTTCAAATGGGGACCTACATGTTGAATGTCTATCACCGGGCGGTCGAGAAACCCCGTGGTCTCCTGATTGCCGAGCTGGCTGCCGCCGCGAGTCTCGCGGCGGGTTGCCTGATTTTTCCAATTGGCCGGATCGGCGCGGGAGTTGCCATTTCCACGGCGGCGTCGCAGGCGGTCAAGCTGGTCGTGCTCGCGTACAGGGCGCGCGGCAAGGCCGAACAGCAATTTGCCTGACCGGATGACACTATGTATTCGTGCTGCGGATATCGAAACTGTTCCAACACACTCAAACCGTACTTTCTCGATGGTGAGACAGATTTCTTCCGGTGCGAGCGGTGCGGTATCGTTCAACGCTACCCGATGCCGTCGCTTGCGGAGCTCGACCGCATTTATGCCGGCCTCTACCGTTTGTCGCGCATCGCGGACGACGCGACCGATCAGTCATCGGGGGAACGTGTGTTGCGGCGATACGGCCGATACCTGATGCGCCACATCGTTCGTCCAGGCGATTCCGTCCTCGATTTCGGATGTGGCACGGGTCAGCTCGTGCGAATTCTGAACGATCAAGGCATTGACGTGCTTGGCGTCGAGCGCTCGGATGCGGCGCGTTATTTCGCGAGGCGCCATCACAACCTGGATTTGCGCGCAACGCTGGACGAGGTCGCGGACAGGAGCGCCGACGTCGTCACGATGATCGAAGTCATCGAACATCTTCCCGATCCGTTCGCGATGCTTGACATGATCCGTCGAAAGATCAAACCCGGGGGCATGATCTTCCTGACTACACCCAATCGGAACGGCCTGCGCGCGCGACTAGAAGGCGGCAACTGGCGGGAGGCAAAAAAGAAGTTTCATGTCCTGCTTCTCGATCCGGGGAGCTTGCGGCGACTGTTGCAAACGGCCGGCTTCGCACGCATCAGGCTGATCAGGTTCCCGCTGGTCCAGCGTGAGGGCCTCGCTTCTCACGTCGTTGCCCGTGCGTTACAAGTCGCGGGCGTCGGAGGTACCGTGTGTGCCACTGCAGAGGTGGACAAATGAGCGCCTTTGGATCGGCGCAACAATGACAGACGGTGGCCGCCCATGCTGAACCGGTTAGCCGTGAAGTCGTCGATCGCACGCGTATTCGGTGCGCTCAGGACGCCGCCTGTGCGGCCGTTGGCCGTGCTGACCTACCATTCCGTCGGCTCGCCGGTGGCGGGTTCAGTGCCGGCGGCTCTGTTCGCGCAGCATCTCGAGCTTCTCATGCACTTGCCGGGCATGCCGAGCGTCGATTGGCGTTGCAAGGCCGCTTGCGGCGCTTTCCAGCGAGCCTGGCTCGTCACCTTCGACGATGGATATCTCGACAATTTCACCGAGGCAGCGCCGATTCTCGATCACTATGGTGTTCGAGCGCTGTTTTTCGTGACCACGGCGTTCATCGAACGCACGCACGACATCACCGCAACGTTCAGGAGCTACAGGGGAATCGAGGCGATGAGCTGGGACCAGATTGGCGCATTGATTGAACGCGGGCACTCGGTCGGCATGCACGGTCATGCGCACCGCAACTTCGGACGCATGAGCCCGGACGAGGCGGCTGAAGAGTTCGAGCGCTCGCGAGAAATATTCAGGCGCCGACTCGGTCTGGTACCGGATGCGTTTGCCTATCCATACGGCCAGTTTCATCATCGACGCGCCGACTTTGCGCTGTTCGCCGGGCCGCCCGCACCACGCTACGTGTTCACGATGGACCATCGGCTGGCAAGCATGGACGATCTGGCGGCGCCCGTGCGCTACAGGTTGATACCGAGGCTGCGCGTCGATGCGCAAGACAGTGCGATGATCATCGGTCAAAAGGTGCGTGGCGCCTGGGACTATGTCGCGACAGTGCAACGGCTAAAGTCATGCATCGCGATGCGGTCTCTGGCGCCGTTGATACTGCGCGATCGCTGAAGATCGATCTCAGGGCCATGCGTGAGTTACCCCACGAATCTGCAACGACGGCGCCTGTCGCACAAAACGACGGGAAGCGGGTCGGCGCAGCGACAATCATGCCGTTCGCCGGCGCTTTTCTGTTCTTCTGTTTTTTCCCTTACGTCCAGATCGTGCCCACGGCGTCCGATCTTCAGCCGTACGCATTCGTCATGTCGCTTGCCGTCTGCCTGGCGGCGCGCGGCGGGCTGCCACGTGAAGTGTGGTTGTTCGCGGCCAGCTCGTTTGCAGCCCTCGTGCTATGGCTGATCGATGATCGGTCGTTCTTCGGATTCCGGGAGTTCTTGACCTTCCTGAGCTTGACGACCGTGACTGCGGCGGCCGTGAGTCTGTCGCGAACGCGTCACGGCTGGGCGCTGTTGCGGCGCTACGTGGTATTTGCCACATTCTGCTGGCTGATTGTCGGTCTCGTCGAGCGGCTGGCGGAGCCGTCGATGATGTCGGCTCTCATTCCGAACACGAGCCTCGACCCGGGTCGCGGAGTGACAGGTCTCGCGACAGAGCCGTCGTTCTACGGGATTTACTGTCTGTGCCTCTTGGGCCTCAACTATCTGTGCAACAACGGCAACAGGATCGTCTCGTTAGCGTTGCTGTTTCAAATCGTCGTTCTTGCACAATCGTCGATAGCGGTGCTGCTGCTTGTCATATTTGCAATCTACTGGTTGATCTTCTTTGTTTCGCCGAAAAATCTCGTCCTTGCGTCGCTCGCAGTATTGGCGATCCTCTGGATCCTTGCCGATCTGCTACCGCAATTCAGGTCAATGCGAATTGCTCAGTTGCCGCTCGACTTTATCGGCGATCCTTGGGTCGTCCTCGAGACGGACGCGAGTCTGAATGCCAGGCTCGGTCACAGCCTGTTCTCGCTTCTGGGATTCGCTGACAACTGGGGTGCCCCTCACGGCTTCGATCACTTTCACGAGTATGTCGGGAAGAAGTTGAGCGAGGTCGACTACGTCTGGCTGGGGCGACGCGATCCGGGCATCAAGATCATGAGCGGATACGGCGCCGCGCTGTTCGAGCTTGGTGTGTTCGGCTTGCCGATTCCCGTTGCGGTTGCGTTCGCGATCAAGAGACACTTCCGAGGCCATACGCGAGTGGCGATCTTCGTTGTGTGCTATGTCACGACAGTCTTGTTTTCGGCTATCCAGCTGTCGTTGCCGCTGCTCGGACTCATGCTGGGCGTACTGCTGGCCACGTCGCGGGTAGAGCCGCATGTCGACACGGCGTCGCAGGTGACGAGAGACGAAACCGTATGAAATCATTGGAGAGTCGGGTTCGGCAAATGGCGCGGATCGTCCGCTACCGCGGCTACCCGATTCCGTTTCTCGCGCGTCGTTACATCCGGCGCGCTGGCGAGCGCTATGCCGGGTTCGTCGTCGAGCACGAGGTGTGCCTCGATATCGGGGCCGGCGTCGCACCGTATCGCGTGGACATCATTGAGGGCTTTCGCGTCGGCCACTATGTCGCGTACGATATCGCGCCGTCCGATGCAACGACTGTCGTGGGCGACGCCCGCAAGCTGCCGTTTCGTGATGAAAGCGTGTCGCTGATTGTGTCGATGGATACGCTGCAGCACATTCCAGCGGTCGCGGACGTGTTTGACGAAATGGAACGCGTGCTGAAGCATGGTGGCCTGTTGCTCGTCAGCTTCCCTTTTGTATTTGGGGAGTGTGACGTCACGGATTTCCGGCGTTGGTCGCTCGAAGGCATGGCGGACGAATTGCGGCAGCGCGGCTTCGAAATTCTGCACGCAGAACGGCGCGGCGGCGTGCTGTTCGCGGCAACATGTGTGTTGCACTGGGCGGTTCAACATGTGATTCCGGGGGCGCGCAAGGCGTGGCGCGTACGGCTATCGGGTCTGGTGCTGCTCCGGTCGATCGTGGTGACGGCGCTTACCATTCCTACCGCGCTGCTTTGCTGGCTCGCATTGGCGGTCGATGGTTTGCTGCCGGCCTGTGGTTTTTACATGGGCGGGTTGATGGTGGCGCGCCGCAAGATCGAGGCAGCCAATGAATGTGACGGAGCGTCCTGAACAGGGTGGCATTCGGAGCCATTCCAATCGGGAGACTTCATCGAGTTGCGGCTGTCAAAATGACATACGCACCGGACAGAAGGCTTTTCACAGGGGACGTGCAATATAAGATCCAGTGCGACAGCTACTCCATTGCGTGTCGCGCGCCATGCAACCGATCTTACGAATCGCCAACGTCATCGAAGATGGGCGGATTGCCGGTCCCCAACTGCGTATTGCGGCGGTGGCGCAGGCGCTGAAGCACACAGGCGTGCAAACCACCGTCGTTCATCCGCAGCAGGAATCGGAAGCATTCGCTGCACGCCTTGACGCAATCGGCATCGACAGGGTTGCGCTGCCGATTCATCGGCTCGCCAGAAATCGCAAGGCAATCGTGTGGTATCTGATCTCATTCCCACTCGAAATCTATCTTCTTTGGCGCTTGTTTTGCCGCGGCCGCTACGATTTCGTGCATTGCAGCGGCGGGTTCTGGCAGATCAAGGGATTGATCGCGGCCAAGCTGGCGGGAACAAAGGCGCTTTGGCACATCAACGACACGGTTCTGCCACGGTGGCTTCGCCCCATATTTCTGCTTGCGTGCAGAAGCCTTGCCGACGGAGTCATCGTGGCTGGCGAACGGGTGCGTTCGCACTACATGGGTGACGCGCGTTTGCCGATGCCCGTTATTGAAATCCAGGCGCCCGTCGATTGCAGGAAGTTCTATCCAGCGTCAGCGGCGGCGGCCCCCGCGCTCGCGCGGACGTCGGCGCTCAAGATCGTTACCGTCGCGAATCTCAATCCGCTGAAAGGCGTCGAGCATTTCATCGGCATGGCGGCGTTGTTATCGCAGTGGTTCGACGATCTCGCGTTCTACATCGTCGGTCCCGCGTACGACTCGCAGAACGCCTACGTTTCCGCGCTGAAGGAATCGATTAGGCAGAACGATCTGACGAACGTGCACTTGATGGGGGCATCGAACAACATACCAGGCATCTTGCAGGCGGCCGATGTGTACGTCTGCTCTTCCATCGCTGAAGCCTCCCCGATATCGGTCTGGGAAGCGATGGCGATGGGAAAGGCGATCGTGTCGACCGATGTCGGCGACGTGAAACGATTCGTGATCGATGGCGTGAGCGGGTACGTTGTTCCTTCTCGTGACGCGCAGTCTCTGGCCGAGGCCACGGCCAAGTTTGTTCGGGATCGGTCGCTGCGTGAAAGGTGCGGGGCAGTGGCACGCCAGGTGGCATTGGAAAAGCTCGACATTTCCGTGTGCGTGGCCGCTCATCGGATGGCGTATTCGCGATGTTGAAGATCTCCGTCATCACTGCTGTCTTCAACGGACGCGAAACGATCTCGCGTACGATCGAGTCGCTGATCGCCCAGGATTACCCGGGCATCGAATACATTGTCGTCGACGGCGACTCGACGGATGGGACATTGAAGATTTTGGAGCGCTACCGGTCGCACATCGATATCCTGATCAGCGAGCGCGACAACGGAATATATGATGCATTGAACAAAGGCCTGCGGATGGCGACGGGCGACGCCATTGCGATTCTGCATTCCGACGATTTCCTCGCCGGACAGGATGTTCTGTCGAGGATCGCCCGCACTTTACAGGCGTCTGAAGCTGACGCGGTCTATGCCGATCTCGTCTACGTAGGCCGCTACTCGATCGACACGGTCATTCGCTACTGGAAGGCTGGCGAGTTCAGCCGTCCGAAGCTTGCTTTCGGGTGGATGCCACCGCATCCCACGTTGTGTGTGAGGCGCTCGCTTTACGAGCGGATTGGCGGGTTCGACGACTCGTTCGATATCAGCGCCGACTACGACATGATTCTGCGCCTGTTCAGCTTGCCGGATGTGAGGATGGCCTACATACCTCACGTTACGGTCAAGATGAGAGTGGGCGGAGTGAGCAATCGCTCATTACGTGAACTGGTGAAGAAATCGAAGGAGGACTTGCGAGCGATTCGCAAGAATCACATCGGCGGATATTTCACGCTCGTCTGTAAGAACGTTTCGAAGATTCCCCAGTTCTTTTGGCGGCGCTAGTGAAGGAAAGAGTCGTTCTGCGCCGTGGAGCCTTCTTCACGCATCCGCCCACCGCCGCAACAGATTGTGATAGATCCCGGTGAGCGCGATCACGCTCGCATCGCGCCCGCCTTTCTCCGCGGTCAACTGCTGGATCTGCGTATCGAGCTGATAAAGCAGCGTGCGGTCCGCATCGTCGCGCACCATGCTCTGGATCCAGAAGAACGACGCGACCCGCGCGCCGCGCGTCACCGGCGTCACGTGATGCAGGCTCGATGCCGGATACAGCACCATGTCGCCCGCCGGCAGCTTCGCGCGATGGACGCCGAACGTGTCCTCGATGCACAGCTCGCCGCCGTCGTACGCATCGGGTTCTTCGAGAAAGAGCGTCGCTGACAGATCGCTGCGCACCCGAAAATCGGTGCCGCGCAACAGGCGGATCGCGTTGTCGACGTGCGTGCCGAACGCATCGCCGCCCGCGTAGCGATTGAAGAGCGGCGGAAACACCTTGAGCGGCAGCGCCGCCGAGAAGAACAGCGCGTTGCGCGCGAGCGCGTCCTGGATCGCGTCGCCGACCGCGCGCGCGGCGGGCGAGCCCTCCGGCAACTGCTGGTTGCGCTTCGCGAGCGCCGACTGCGCGCCGGACGTCGCGTTGCCGTCGGTCCAGTCGGCGTGGTCGAGCGCATCGCGGCATTGCGCGACCTGTTCCTTCGTCAGCACGCCGGGAATGTGAAGCATCATGTTGCGAATTCCTCCTGTCGCGCCGCGATCGCGCGGAACGCGTCGATCGGCGACGCCGCGAGATACGCGCGCATCTTCGCGACGAACGCGGGCGTCGCGGTGCGCGGCACGCGCGCGAGCCACTCGAGCGCCTCCGCGACGCGGCCACGCTCGGCAAGCAGGCGCGCATAGTTGAACTGGCCGCGAAAGTCGCCCGCGGCGGCCGCGCGCCGGTAGCAATCGAAGGCCGCGTCGCGGTCGGCCGCGACGATCCAGCCGTCTTCGTGGAAGCCGCCGATCAGGTTGATCGACTTCGCGTGGCCGAGCGCGGCCGCTTTCTCGAACCACTCGAGCGCGGCCGCGCGGTCCTCGTCGACGCCTTTGCCGAGCGCGAGCAGCGTCGCGTAGTTGTACATGCCCCAGTCGAGCCCCGCACGCGCGGCTTCGCGATACCAGTACGCGGCGACGGCCGCGCTCGCGGCCGTTCCCCAGCCGAACTCGTAGCAGCGGCCGACCATGTTCATCGCCATCGGATGATCGGCGCGCGCCGCATGCTTGAACCATTCGAGCGCGGCGGCGGGATCGCGCGCGACGCCCTGGCCGTCGAGCAGGTATTGCCCGTAGACGGCCTGCGCCTCGACGATTCCGTTCTCCGCAGCCGCCGCGACCCACGCGGCCGCGCGCTCGGGCGGGCCGGCGAGGATCTCGGCGAGATCCTCGCGCGACGCCGACGCAAGCGCCTTCAACGATACCGGCCGCATCGCGTCAGTAGCGCGCGTTCAGCGTGACGAACGCCGAACGGCCCGGCGCGATCGACGCGTAGTGCGCCGGATATGCCTGATCGAAGTACGTGCGGTTGAACAGGTTGTTCACGTTCAGTTGCAGGTCGAGCTTCTTGTTGATCCGGTACTGCGCCATCGCGTCGAAGCGCCAGTACGACGGCACGGCGCGCAGGTTCGCGGTGTCGCCGAACACCTTCGACATGTAGAACGCGCCGCCGCCGACCGTGAACTTCGGCGTCACGTCGTAGTTCGACCACAGCGTGAAGCTGTGCTTCGGCGTGTTCGGGAACGGGTGGCCATTGTCGGCGGTGTTCTTGCCGTTGTCGCGCAGTTCGCTCTTCATGTACGTGTAGCCGCCGAACACCTGCCACGCGCGCGTGATCTGCCCGGCGAAGCCGAGTTCGAGACCCTGCACGCGCTTGTTTCCGACCATCGCGTACTGGTTGTTCGGCAGCGTGACGCGCGCGTTCGTCGTGTCGATCTGGAACAGGGCGGCGGTGAGCGACAGCTTGTCGTTCAGCACGTTCCACTTCGTGCCGACCTCGATGCTGCGGTTCTTCTCCGGCGCGAGCTGGTCCGCGTTCGAGCCGACGCCGCCGCGGCCGGGCGTCAGCGACTGCGACTCGGACCCTTCGCCGAGCAGCATGCCGGCCGGCGTCGACGACGTCGCGTACGACGCATAGACACTGCCGTTCTGCGCTGGCTTGAACACGAGGCCGAGCTGCCAGTTGAACAGCGTGTCGTCGCGCGTGTAGGTTTTGCCGCCGTTTGCGCGGGTGTCCGTGAAGCGGGTCGAGTAGTCGTCCAGGCGCACGCCGGCGTTCACCTGCCAGCGCTTGCTGAGCTCGATCGTGTCGAACCCGTAGATCGATTTCGTGACGGTGCGCGCATGCGCGTAGTCGTTGTTGCGCGTGATCGAGCCGGCCCACGGATCGTTCGGATTCGGCGACCAGAGGCTCGTGCAGTTGTAGCCCGATGCGGCGCCGATCCCTTGCTGGCAGATATTGCCCGTGCCGGTCGCGACGTTGTACGTATCGCGCTTGCCCCATTCGCGCGACAGCTCGAGGCCGGTCGTGAAGCTGTGCTTGAACGGGCCGGTGCGGAATTCGCCGAACAGCTCGGTCTGGTTTGCGATGCTGTTGATCGAGCTGATGCGGTTGTTGTTGCGGCGCCAGACCCGGCCGTTGATCACGTTGCCCTGGCTGTCGTCAGGCTGCGTCCAGATGTAGTCCTGGGTCGACTCCGTGTAGCGGGTGGTGTTGCGGATCGTCAGCGACGGCGTGATGTCGTGCTCGATCCTGAGCGTCGTGATGTCCGACGTCGTCTTGCGGAAGTCGCGGTCGACGAGGCCATAGAAGTTGTGCCGGTCGACGTTCGCCGGATAGATCGTGTCGACGTTCGCGGGCTTGTTCGCCGTCGTGTAGAAGTACGGAATGCCGCTGTCGGGCAGGTCGTCGGTCGACAGGTGATAGTAGCTCGCGGTCACGCGCGTCGCCGTGCCGAGGCCGAACGCGATCGACGGCGCGACGCCCCAGCGCTCGTTGTTCACCGCGTCGCGGCCGGCGACGTCGTTGTTGTGGCTCATCAGGTTCAGGCGGAATGCGGCGTGATCGGCGAACTGCCAGTTGCCGTCGGCGGTGAAGCGGCGGTAGCGGTCGGTGCCGAGCCCCGCGCTCGCCTCGGCCGTCGTGCCGAGATGCGGCGCCTTCGTGACGAGATTGATGCTGCCGCCCGCGCCGCCGCGGCCGCCGTACGCGCCGTCCGAGCCCTTCGTGATCTCGATGCGCTCGGTGTTGAAGATTTCGCGCGTGGTGGCGCCCGTGTCGCGCATTCCGTCGACGAACATGCTGCCCTGCGTGTCGTAGCCGCGGATGAACGGGCGATCGCCGAGCGGGTTGCCGCCTTCGCCTGCGCCGAACGTGATGCCGGGCACGGTGCGCAGCGCTTCGGTGAGGGTCGCCGCACCGCTGTTGTGGATCAGTTCCTGCGGAATCACGGTGACGGATTTCGGCGTGTCAACGAGCGGGGCGGTGAATTTCACCGACGACGAGAAGTCGACCTTGTAGCTGGGCTCCGCCGCGCCTTTGATCTGGATCGGCGCAAGTTCCTTGTCGTGATCGGCGGTCGCGACGGGCGGCGCGGCGTCCTGCGCGAACGCCGGGCTCGCGGCGAGCACGCTGCAAAGGGTGGTGAATTTTCCGAGCTTCAACTCGTCGGAGCGCGACTTCATCGGTGGTATTTCCTCGCCAGGTGTGACTCGATCGGGCGAGGCAATCGCATGCGCGACGCCATCCCGCCCGAACATTACAAATTGTTTTCGGGCGCCATTTTAGTGAATAAGTTTATAAATGAGAAGCGTTCTTGTTACGTTTTCTCGAACAATGGTCGATGGATCGGGCTATCTCTTTGAATGGAAAGAGGTAAACGGTGGGCGCTGGTCGGCGAGCGGCTGACTAGTTCGCCGGGAGTCAGGGACTGTGTGGGTAGCGCGTCCGATCCCCGCCGTGCGTCCGCGGCCGGGGCGACGGGCGTGCGCCCGGAGGCAAACGCCGAGGCGATCCGGGCGAGCGCGACGGCGGAAGCGGTGCGGCAAGGCGGCCGACGGCGCGCATGGAACGTGCGAGACGTCGGATCGCGCGAATGCGGGAATCGGGAGGGCGGGAAAAGTCCGAGGAAGGCCGGGTGGCCGCCGATGCAATCGACGCCCGCAGGCAAGGTGCGTGGGGCGAACGTCGTCCGGGCGCGTCGAGCGAACGGGCGATGGACGCCCGGCCCGCCGCCCGCCGTGCCCGCCGCGTTTCCGCCGGAATCAGTCGATCCCGTGAAACACCGCATCCTCCGGCCCGAGATACGCGGGCGGACGCCACGTCGCGTCGCGCATCGAGTGCTGCACCAGATGCTCGACGCCGAGCAGTACCGCGAAGATCGCCATTCGCACCGGAATCCCGTTGTCCGTCTGGCGGAAGATCGCGAGGCGCGGGTCGCGGTTCAGATCGGTCGACAAATCGTTCGCGCCCGGCCGGCTGTCGCGCGGCAGCGGGTGCATGATCAGCGTGTCGCGGCCGCACGCCGTATCGACGAGCGCCTGGTTGATCTGGAAGTCCGGCGTGTAGCCTTCGAACGACTCGTCGGTGAAGCGCTCCTTCTGGATCCGCGTCGCGTAGACGACGTCCGCGCCTTTCAGGCCCGCCGCGAGATCGTGCGTTTCCTCGACCACGTGGCCGTTCTTCGAGATCTGCTCGACGATGTACGTCGGCATCTCGAGCGTCGGCGGCGACACGAGCGTGAACTTCAGCCCGCGATACAGCGCGAGCAGCTTGACGAGCGAGTGGACGGTGCGGCCGTACTTCAGATCGCCGACGAGCGCGATATGCGCGCCGTCGACGATCTTGCCGAGCCGCGAGAACTCGCGCTGGATCGTGTAGAGATCGAGGAGCGCCTGGCTCGGATGCTCGCCGGGGCCGTCGCCGCCGTTGATCACGGGCAGGTTCGTCGCGCGCGCGAACTCGGCGACCGAGCCTTGCTCGGGGTGGCGGATCACGAGCGCGTCGACGTAGCCCGCCATCACGCGGCTCGTGTCGTAGACGGATTCGCCCTTCGCCATCGACGAGAACGTGAAGCCCGTCGTGTCGCACACCGAGCCGCCGAGCCGGCAGAACGCCGCGCCGAACGACACGCGCGTGCGCGTGCTCGCCTCGAAGAACAGATTGCCGAGCACCGCGCCCTCGAGCACGCGCGAGATCTTGCGTCGGCGCGCGATCGGCTGCATCACGTCGGCAACGCGAAAGAGCGCCTCGACCGAATCGCGCGAGAATTGGTCGACCGACAGGAGTTGCGGCTTGCCTTCGAACAGGAACTGGTTCGCGAGCGGAGGCGGCGAATCTACGCGTTGCGTATATTTTTCGGCGGACTCCGGACGCGTGACGATCTCGGAGACGAAGCGCTCGACGATTTCGGGCATCCCGCGCGATTCTTGCGAATCGTCGGGCAAAAGCCATGTGTCGAGCGCGCGGCGGCTGACGCCGATGCGGTTCGCGAAGGCTTCGCGGGTCATGTTGAGGCGGCGCATCGCGTCGCGCAGGAACGCTTGCTGAGGAACGGTCATCGGTCGGCTGAACTCTCTGAAATATACGCGATGCGTATGTTAGGTCGCCGGCAGCCGAAGTCAAGCAGAAAATGCGGGCAGGTTGACGGATGATGGACAGTGGCGCATCCCGCGAAAGCGCTGTACGAGCCGAAACACGTTTAACAATTGCTGTGCCTCGCACGACGGGTGCGTCCGTATAATCGGGATCGGTCCCCGCGCCGCCGTGCTCGGGTGGATTTCGATACGTCGGTTGCTCGCAAAGAGCCCGCATTGACAAGGAGAGTGAGAATGAATCGCGCGATTGCTGCTGCCCTGCTGATCCTGACCGCCGCGCTTGCCGGCTGCAACACGATCGCCGGCGTCGGCCAGGACATTTCGAAGGGCGGCCAGGCGATCTCGAACACGGCCGAGAAGGCGAAGTAAGTGAGGTCGTTCCCTATCGAAGGGATGGCCGCCGTGAGAACGGCGGCGCGGGCGGGCCCGGCGAGATGCCGGGCCTGTGTCGTTTTGGGGCTTGCGCGGGCTTGGGCTAACCTGGCGACCCGCTCGGACGCGGGGCCGACCGGCGCAGACATCGATTGGGACTGGGGCGGCTGACGGATATTCCGATCTGTCCATTTGGCCAGAATTGGCTGGACGTGCACGCGCACGTGGACGCCGATGTATGGCTCGAAATCAACAGCCGCGGCACCGTTGCAGTTTTGACGAAAATCAAATGTAGAGGGCGTGTTTCGGCCTTATCGCCAGAGCATCGATCGACATCGAATCGGAACGAAATGACGGCTTTGCTGAAATTCCCGCGGGTGCGACCGATTGGGAACGCGCATCCCGCTTTCTGGTTTGACCTCCGCCGGAAGATGGGCGCGTACGTTCAACGTGCTTGCCGGTATCTGGAGGGTGCATCGCAGACATGTCAAGGATGCATTCGCGCTTCTTCAACGGCCTTCCGCGGTGTTCGACAAGAACGGATGTCTCGTGTGCCATGTGGTCACATGCATGGTATGCATCGGCAGCGTTCACGAGCGTGGCTTCGTTGAAGGGGGCGCCGATCAGTTGGAAAACCAGTGGCAGCCCGTTTGCGGATGCGCCGCACGGCAAGAGCACCGACGGCACGCTTGCCATATTGAACGGGCATGTGAAGCGGTGGATACCCGGCCGCAGCAAGCAGACAGCACCACGAGCCCGATCGGCGGGCAGGCATCCGCCGCGAGGCCCGCGGCGCACCCCGCGTCACAGCACGTTCATCATCGCGAGCGCGGTTTCCTGCAGGTGCGGCAGTACGCGCGCGAGCGCGGCGCCGGCGCTTTCGCTGCCCATCGGCATGTTGGTGCTGAGCGCGGCGACGACTTCGCCCTGGCGGTTCTTGAGCGGCACCGCGATCCCGCGCACGCCGACCTGCAGTTGCTGCTCGATCAGCGCGTAGCCATCGATGCGCGCCCGGTCGATCTTCTCCTGCAGGCGCGACTTGTTGGTCAGCGTGTGCGGTGTGAACGGCGGGAACTCGGTCGAATCGAGCCACGCGCGCACCGCGTCCTGATCGTTCTTGTATGCGAGCAGCACGACGCCCGGCGAGATCAGCGGCGCGGGTACGCGCGCGCCGAGCACGAAGCCCGTCGTCATCACGCGCGACACGCCGTTGCGCGCGATCACGACGAGTTCCCATTCGTCGAGCACGCTGACGTACGCGGATTCGTTGAGCGTCGCGCTCAGTTGCTGCAGATACGGCTGCACGGTGCGCGGCAGCCGCGCCGAGTCGAAGTACGACCAGCCGACCCGCAGCACGCGCGGCGTGAGCCCATAGAGCCGTCCGTCCGTGTACACGTAGCCGAGCGATTCGAGCGTCAGCAGATAGCGGCGCGCGGCGGTGCGCGTCAGGCCAGTGCGCGCGGCGGCCTGGGTCGGCGTCATCCGCGCGTGCTGGCTGTCGAACGCTTCGAGGATCGCGAGGCCTTTTTCGAGGCCGGCGATCCAGTCGCGCTTGTCGAGCGGCGTTTTCTTCATCCGCGCGCGGCGCTCAGGCGACGCGCATCCGCGCGGCGACGAACGTCGAGATCAGACAGCCGATCGCGAGATACGCGGCGACGAGGTGCCACGAGCCGCCGGCGAAGCTGACGAGCGCGACCGCGATGAACGGCGTGAAGCCGCCGCCGACGACGCTCGCGAACTGATAGCCGACGCCCGCGCCGCTGTAACGGTATTCGGCGCCGAACAGCTCGGTGAAGAGCGGCTGCTGGACGCTCACGACCATGTCGTGCGCGATGTTCGCGAGCATCACCGAGAAGATCACGATCCAGATGGTCGCGCGCGCTTCGAGCGCGACGAAGAACGGCACCGCGCACGCGAGCCCGACGAGCGCGCCGACGATATAGATGCGGCGCAGCCCGAAGCGGTCGGCGAGCCACGCGAAGCACGGAATCGTCGCGCAGCTCAGCGACCCGACGAGGAGGCCGATGTTCAGGAACAGATCGCGCGACATTCCGAGATTCGACGTCGAATAGCTGAGCGCGAACGCGGTCACGATGTACATCGTGAACAGCTCGGCGAGGCGCAGCGCGACGATGTAGAGGAACGCCTTCGGATGACGGGTCAGCGCCTCGATCACCGGCAGCTTCAGCTTGCGGTGGCCGTGCTCGACCTTCTCGACGAACTCCTGCGACTCGTCCATGCTCGAGCGCACCCACAGGCCGATCAGCACGAGCACGATGCTGAACACGAACGGCAGCCGCCAGCCCCACGCACGAAACGCGGCGTCGCCGAGCGTGTGGCTCAGGATCGACACGATGCCCGTCGCGAGCACGAGGCCGACGCCGTAGCCGACCTGCACGCCGCTGCTGTAGAACGCCTTCTTCTTCTGCGGCGCGCTTTCGACCGCCATCAGCGCCGCGCCGCCCCATTCGCCGCCGACCGCGAAGCCCTGCACCGCGCGCAGCGCGACGAGCAGCACGGGCGCCCACCAGCCGATCGTCTCGAAGGTCGGCAACAGGCCGATCGCGACCGTCGACACCCCCATCAACATCACGGTCAGGACGAGCATCCGCTTGCGGCCGAGCCGGTCGCCGTAGTGGCCGAACACGACGCCGCCGAGCGGCCGGAACAGGAAGCCGACGCCGAACGTCGCGAACGCGGCGAGCGTGCCCATCGTCGGGCTGACGTTCGGGAAGAACGCGTGGTTGAACACGAGGGCGGCGACGATGCCGTACAGCAGGAAGTCGTACCAGTCGACTACCGCGCCGACGAAGCTGCCGATCGCGGCCTTGCGAGCCTGTTTACCGAGGGCGGGGCCGGCGCCGGCCGTGCCGACCGCGTCAAATGCTGGGGTCATTCCATGTCTCCTGTTTTCGTCGTCGCATCACCGCCGCGGCGGCCTGGGGCGTTTGCGGCGTCGTCGGCGCAGCTCGCGCGAGCCGTCGCGTCGGGGTGATCGCAGGATAGGAGCGGCGGCGGGTTCCGAGCAACTTGGCAAGGCATTGCAATGGGCGATTATCGAACGGAAGCGTGCGATTATCGAACGATTTCCGGGTTTGCTCTAGGCAGATGGCCGATGCGCGTCGATCCTGTTTGGCCGCATGAACGATTTGGTTAAAATCGCTAGCGCCGGCCGACGATCGGCGGTCGTCATGCTGCGGCGCAGCGTGCGGACGGCCGCGCCGACCGCAGGCCGCGCAAGTTCCACCGCCAGCCCAGGAGACATCGATGTCCAGCCCCGCCAGCCCTACGTCCCGCGACCCTGTATTTTCCGGCCCGCCGAGCGACAACCCGCTCGGGATGGCGGGACTCGAGTTCGTCGAATTCGCGTCGCGCGAGCCCGATGCGCTTGCGCGCCGATTCGAGCAGCTCGGCTTCAAGGCGATCGCACGGCACGCCAGCAAGGCGGTCACGCTGTACCGCCAGGGGCACATGAACTTCCTCGTCAACGCGGAGCCCGACTCGTTCGCCGCGCGCTACGCGGACGAATACGGATCGGGCGTCTGCGCGATCGGCATTCGCGTCGACAACGCGCAGCGCGCGTTCGACCGCGCGATCGCGCTCGGCGCGTGGGCGTTCGAGGGAGAGCGGCTCGGCGTCGGCGAGCTGACGATTCCGGCGATCCAGGGGATCGGCGCGTCGCACATCTATTTCGTCGACCGCTGGCGCGGGCGCGGCGGATTGCGCGGCGGCGTCGGCGACATCTCGATCTTCGACGTCGACTTCCGCCCGATCGACGTCGCGACCGCGCAGGCCGACCTCGAGTACTTCGGCACCGGCCTGCGGCAGGTCGACCATCTGACGCAGACGGTCGGCAGCGGCCGGATGCAGGAATGGCTCGACTTCTACCATGATCTGCTGCATTTCCGCGAGATTCACGAGCTCAACGCGAACTGGCACGTGTCCGAGGAGTCGCGGGTGATGGTGTCGCCGTGCGGCGAGGTGCGGATCCCGGTGTACGAGGAGGGCGCGCGGCGCACCGAGTTGATGCACGAGTACCTGCCCGATCATCCGGGCGAGGGCGTCCAGCACATCGCGCTCGCGACGGACGACATCCTCGCGTGCACCGACGCGCTCGTCGCGAACGGCGTCGAGTTCGTCGAGCCGCCGGCGGGCTATTACGACGAGATCGACACGCGGCTGCCCGACTGCCGGATCGACGTCGACGCGCTGCGCGCGCGGGATCCTCGTCGACGGCGAGATCGGCGACGACGGCGTGCCGCAGCTGTTCTTCCAGACGTTCGTCAAGCGCCGGCCCGGCGAGATCTTCTTCGAGATCGTCCAGCGGCAAGGGCATCACGGCTTCGGCGAAGGCAACCTGACCGCGCTCGCGCACGCGCGGCGCATGGCGAGCTGACGGCGCCGGCGCGGACCACGGCCGTGGCTTTGGCCGCTGCCACAGCCGCGGCCGCGAAGTGCGGCGGCGGTTTTCGCCGAGCGCGTCGCCGATGCCCGATCGGGCATCGGCGACGCGCATCCGGCGATGCATGCCGCTCGGTTCCGCGCGCGGCAAGCGGCGCACGCGCAACCGGCTCGTTTCGGCGCGCGTCTTCGCTCGATTCGTCCCGCTCGCGCTGTTTCGAGGGTTTACTTTACGAATGCGCTACAAGCCTATTTCAAACGATTCCCGATCCGCCGGGGAGTCGGCCGGCGCGCATCGCAAGGCTTTCGCCTTATGGCTCAAACGCTGAACGCCGGCGCCCGCCGCGTCGGGCGGCCGTCCCCGTGTCTTGCATGCCTTGACCCTGCGCGCGACGAATGGCTCAATCAGCCAGCGTCGCGCAAAACCCGCCGATAGCGAGCCGCCGACGGCATCTTCGACTAAACAAGATCCAAGACAAATTGGAGGAGATACATGAAGCTTGCGCGTTTCATCGCGGGCGCGAGCGTCGCGCTCGCCGCGTCGCTTGCCCACGCGGGCGTGTCCTGCCGGCCTGCGACGCCCGCCGAAGCGGCCGTCTACACGACGCCGTTCCAGTTTCCCGGCGTGAGCTCGCCGGAGGATGGCACCTGCTGGGTCAACGACCAGAGCGTGACGGCGACGGACGGCGCGCGGCTCACCGCGAACGTGTTCCTGCCGAGGATCACGAGCCCCGACCAGAAATTTCCGACGATCGTGATGATCTCGAGCTGGGCCGCGTCCGACTTCTTCGAATATCTCGGCCAGCAGCGCAAGCTCGCGCAGGACGGCTACATCGTGCTCGCGTACACGGCGCGGGGCTTCTACCTGTCGGGCGGACAGGTCGAGGTCGCGAGTCCGCAGGACGTGAAGGACGTGTCGTCGGCGGTCGACTGGGTGTCCGCGAACACGCCCGCCGATCCCGACAAGCTCGCGGTGAGCGGGATCTCGTACGGCGCTGGGCTGTCGCTCCTCGCGCTCGCGCAGGACAGGCGGCTGAAGACGGCGGCGGCGCTCTCCGGCTGGGGCGATCTCGTCGATCAGCTATACGGCGAGCAGTCGCCGAACGCGACGTGGAGCGCGGTGCTGTTTCTGTCCGGCAAGGTGACGGGGCGGCTCGATCCGATCGTCGGCCAGTACGTGAAGGCGCTCCTCGATCCGAACACGACGCAGGCGAAGGTCGACGAGATCGTCGCGTGGGCGCAGGTGCGCTCGCCGTCGACCTATCTCGACACGCTGAACCGCCGCGGCGCGCCCGTCTTCATCAGCAAGAATTTCGAAGACGACATGTTCACGCCGAACTCGTCGATGAAGCTGTTCTCGCAACTGACGGTGCCGAAGAAGCTGCTGCTGAATCCGGGCATCCACGCGCAGGCCGAGATTCCGGGCGCGCTCTTGGGCGCGCCGAATTACCCATACGACCAGGCGCACCGCTGGTTCGACCGCTGGCTGAAGGGCGTGCAGAACGGCGTCGATACCGAGCCGAAGGTGTCGATGCAGATCAAGTTCGCGAACACGCGCGAGTCGTTCGACACGTGGCCCGCGAGCAACGTGCAGGCGCAGACGCTGTACGTCGGGCCGCGCGGCGCGCTGCGCTGGGACCTGTCGTGCCTGTGCACGAAGGGCGTGTCGGGCACGCTGCAGAGCGCGCCGAACCGCGCCGCGGGCAGCGATCTGATCCAGAACTTCTCGGACACGACCGCGACGAGCGGCCCGATTCCGGTGCTGTCGACGTTCGGCGAGAGCCTCGGCGCGCCTGTCGTCAATCCGCTCGCGACCGTCAATCTCGCGACGGGCGTCCGCTACGAGGGCGTGCCGCTTGCGTCGCCGCTGCATTTGCGCGGAATCGCGAGGCTGAACCTGCGTGCGACGCCGTCGCAGGCGCGCGCGCAAGTCGTCGCGTATCTGTACGACGTCGACGCGCTCGGCTTCGGCAAGCTGATCACGCACGGCGCGCGGACCGTGCACTGGGCGACGCCGGGCGCGACGGTCGATTTCCCGATCGAGTTTTCGGCGACCGCGTACGACGTGCCGGCGGATCACCACATCGGCATCGTGCTCGACACGTACGACAGCCTGTATCAGCCGCCCGTCAATCCGGGCGAGCGATTCGGCGTGACGTTCCAGTTCGATCCGAACAGGCAGGCGACGCTCGTCCTGCCGGTGCGCTCGTGACGCCCGCAGCGCGTCGATGACGATGCGTGCGCTGCGGTAGTCGGCGCGCGCATCCGCATAAAAACGCCCGGCGCAAGCGGCCGGGCGTCGACAAAAAAATGGACGGCCGTATTGCTACGCCGTCCCGAAGCGCCTCTTTCGAGGTAGGGTGATAATTCGTCGATCTTCGATTTCGTTTTCCTCGTAGCGGCCGGCCAGTTTGCTCCCCGTATTGTTCGGCCCCGTCGCAGCCCGGTTTGCCGAGCTTTTTTCCCCGTCGCGTTCGGCCTGCTGGCCTTTCTTCTATCCCCGTAGCGATTGTTCTGCGATCCGCGCGGCCCGCTCGCGTCACACGCGCGCGAGCCCGACCGGATCGATGATGCGGATCTGCTTGCCGCGCGGCGCGATCAGCTTGTCGCGCTGGAACTTCGACAGCATCCGGCTGACGGTCTCGAGCTTCATCCCGAGATAGCAGCCGATCTCCTCGCGCGTCATCCGCAGATTGAATTCCGCCGCCGAGTAGCCGCGCTTCTGGAAGCGCTCCGACATGTTGAGCAGGAATGCGGCGACGCGCTGCTCCGCCGTCATCGTGCCGAGCAGCATCATCTGGCTCGATTCGCGGACGATCTCGCCGCTCATCAGCCGGTGGACGTGGTGCTGCATCGGCTTCACTTCGCGGCACACCGCTTCGAGCTGCGCGAACGGGATGATGCAGACGGTGCTGTCCTCGAGCGCGACCGCGTCGCTGTTGTGGCGGCCGCCGCACACGCCGTCGAGCCCCATCGTTTCACCGGCGATCTGGAAGCCCGTCACGTGTTCCTGGCCGTCGCGATGCATGACGACCGTCTTGAACGAACCGGTGCGCACTGCATAGATGCTCTGGAACGTGTCGTGCGTGCGAAACAGCGTGTCGCCGCGCTTGATCTGACGCGTCGAGCAGATCAACGCGTCGAGTTTGGCGAATTCGTTGACGGTCAGGTCGGCGGGCATGCAGACGCTGCGCATCGTGCAGCTCGAGCAGCGCGTGGCCGGACGCTTCGCCGCGTCGTCGCGCGCGGCCGCGCGCAGCGGCATCGTCGCGCGCGGTCGTGCGACGGACGTGAAGGCCTTCTGCGTTTGCGCTTGCAACATGATCTGCTCCTGTCATTCGGCCGCGCTCGCTCGGCGCGCGCTGGCCAGGGTTCTCACGGCGCGGCATGCGGCGTCCACGTCGGCGGTCTTGTCGAAGAAGAAATCCGCCCCTGCGTCGTTGCATGCCGCGCGAAATGCCGCTCCGGACAGGTTGGTCAGCACGATCTTGACCACCTTCGGCGCGGCGCGCGTCAGCGCCGAAATCAACTCCAGCCCGCTGTCGCCCGTCAATCTCAGCTCGATGACGGCGACGTCGGCGCCCGATTCGAGAATGCCCGCCATCGCAGCCGGGACGTCCTCGGCTTCGCCGACCACCGCGACCCCGAGGATCGTTTCGAGCAGCGACGCAAGGCGCGCTCTGACCGGGGCCGCGTAGTCGACGAGAAAGACTCTCAGCGGAGGAGTTGATTCGCGTGCATCCATGGCCGGCAGTATGGTCTGCCCAATCGCGGCGTGAAATCAGCGCCGGGTGAAAATGAGGTAGGCGATGGCGCGGTCGCTGTAGGGATATCCCTACGAGGGTTTGAGCGGATGCGGACAAAGGGCGGGGCGGCGGCTGGCGACGTCGGGGGCGGGCATGGGACGAGCGGGCTGGCGGGCGGTGTCGACGGGAAAACGGGCGGGCCGATCGCGGGCGAGTCTGGGCGGGGACGGGGCGGCGGGCGGTGGCGGAGCGATGGAGTATGCGGTGCGCGAAGCGGCGGCCTGGCACCGTTGCGCTGCCGCCCGGGCGACGGCCGCCCGGCGAGCCGCCCAATGGGCGACGGCGCGACAGGCGCACGAGCGGCGGCCCGTCGCGCTACGGCGAGCGCCGACCGGACTTCGATCAGACCTCGTCGCTGTCGTCGAACAGCTTGTGCCGCATCGCGTAGCGGACGAGCGCCGCGTCGTGCGGCATCTGCATCTTCTCGAGGATGCGCGCCTTGTAGGTGCTGACCGTCTTCGCGCTGACGTTGAGCGCCTGCGCGATCTCGCTGATCGTCTCGCCGGCGGCGATCCGGCGGAACACGTCGAACTCGCGGTCCGACAGGCGCTGGTGCGGCAGCGACTCGGTGGGCTCGTTCAGGCTTTGCGCGAGCCGCTCGGCCATCGCGAGGCTCACGTAGACGCCGCCCGCCGCGATCTTCGTCAGCGCGCCGATGAGCTCCGCGCTCGCGCTTTCCTTCGTCATGTAGCCCGACGCGCCCGCGCGGAACGCACGCGACGCGTATTGCTGCTCCGCGTGCATCGTCAGCACGAGGATGCGCAGCGTCGGCTTTTCTTCCTTGATCTGCTTGATGAGATCGATGCCGTTGCGGCCCGGCATCGACAGGTCGAGCACGAGCACTTGCGCATCGGCCGAGCGCATCAGCTCGATCGTCGAGATGCCGTCGCACGCCTCGCCGGCGACTTCGAAGCCCGGCGTGCTGCTGAGGATGTGGCGCAGACCGTCGCGCACGAGCGCGTGATCGTCCGCGATCAGGACCTTGATCATGGAAGCGCGTCCTGTTGCCGGATCGCCGCGAGCGGCAGCGCGACCTTGATCGAGAAGCCGTGGCCGGGCGCGGAATCGGTCGTGACGGTGCCGCTCAGCATGTGTGCGCGCTCGCGGATGCCGATGAGGCCGAACGACTTGTCGCCGTGCGCGTCGCGACGCTCGTCGGGCTGCATGCCGCGGCCGTCGTCCTTGATCTGCAGCACGCAGAGGTCCTGGTCGATCGCGAGCATCAGCGTCACGCGGGTCGCGTCCGCGTGACGCGCGACGTTCGTCAGCGCCTCCTGGACGATCCGGAACAGCGTCGTCGCGCCGGCGTTCGAAAAGCTCGTGTCGGCCGTGTCGAGCCGGCGTTCGACGTCGATCCCGTAGCGGTTCGTGAAATCGTTCGCGAGCCATTCGATCGCGGGCACGAGGCCGAGATCGTCGAGCATCACGGGCCGCAGGTCGGCTGCGATGCGTCGCACCGACGCGACCGTCGAATCGATCAGGCGGCGCATCCCGTGCAATTGCTGCTCGACGGCCACGACCAGCTGCGCGTCGGGCTGCTCGTCGCGATAGCGGGCGAGCGCGAGCGCGATCGCCGACACGTCCATCTTGAGGGCGGTGAGTTGCTGGCCGAGGTCGTCGTGGAGCTCGCGCGCGATCCGCGTCTTTTCTTCCTCGCGCACGTTCTGCAGATTCGCGGACAGTTCGCGCAGCTCTTCGCGCGATTGCCGCAGCGCGGTCTCGGCGCGCACGCGCTCGGTCACGTCGCGCAGCATCACCGTGTACAGCTTGCCGGAGCCGTCGCGGATCTGCGAGATCGACGCTTCGATCGGAAACTCCTCGCCGTTCTCGCGCAGACCGAACAGCACGCGCTGGCGGCCCATCTGCCGGTCGGACACGCCCGTCACGCCGAACTGCTCGACGTGCCTCGCGTGCGCCGCGCGAAAGCGCTCGGGAATGAAGCGCGCGAGCGGCGAGCCGATCGCGTCCATCGCGGACACGCCGAACACGCGCTCGGCGGCCGGATTGAAGATCACGACGGTCTGTGTCTCGTCGATCGTGATGATCGCTTCCATCGACGAGCGGATGATGCCCATCATCCGCGCTTCGTTGATCGGATTGTCGTCGGCGTTCACGGCGCGCGCGCCGAGGCGGCTGACGAGCAGATACGCGAGCACCGCGAGCAGCGCGGACGTCGCCGCGCCGGCGACGAGCACCGTGGTCGCGACGGCGTTCGAGCGGATCGCCGCCCAGCGGTTTTCGGTCGTGTAGGCGAGCGTGAGCGGCGCGCCGCCGAAATTGAGCTGCTCGGTGCGGGCGAGCGGCGGATGCGACGTGTCGGCGCCGTTGTATTCGCGGTCGGTCGCGTAGACGAGCGTGCCCGGCTCGCCCGCCGTCAGGCGCAAGTCGATGTCGCGGTCGTTCGCGGTCGACAGCTCGATGAGGCGCCGCGCATCGAGCGTCGCGGCGACGAAGCCCGATGTGTCGGCGCGGCGGCGTTCGATGGCGGGCAGCGCTTCGTTCGACGTGTAGACGGGCAGATAGAGCGTGAGCGCGCCGACGCCGCTGTCCGGCGCGTACGCGCCGTCGGACGGCGTCGCATGCGCGTCGAGCGTGACCAGGCCGGAATCCGCCGCGCGCAGCAGCGCGGCGCGCGTCTGCGGATCGACGTTCGTCTGCGCGGCGCCGACGACGATCTTCGCGTCGACGAAGCCGAGCGAGCGGATCGGCGAGCGCGCGCGGTCGAGGTCGAGCTGCGCCTGATAGTTCGGCCAGCCGACGGCGGCGGGCGAAGCGTTCGCGCCGAGCATGCCGCGCGCGCCGCGCAGCACCGTCGCGGCCGCCAGCAGCTCTTGCCGCAGCGTGGTCGTCACGTGCCCGGCGCGCCGCTCGAAACGGGCTTGCGCGGCGTCGCGCTCCTGCTGCAGCACGAGACGTGCGACGCCGTATGACGCCGCGAATCCCAGCGCGGCGACGATCACGGCGACGAGCGCGCCGCGCCGGTCGGTACGGGACGCATCGCTCGATGCGCCAGGGCTGATCCCGCTGGCGGTCATGAGTTCATACCTATGCTTCGTTATGCCGGTGCTGCTGGTTGGGGAGCGTCGAGCATATGGGCTCGATGCGCAGCGGGAATTGGAATGTCGATATTTTGCGTGATTCCTGCCATTTTCGGCAATGCGACATCGCCGAGGTGCTGCGGATCAAATTCTTTCAAATATTACGCCGCCAGGCAATTCATTCGAATCCGGTGCGCCGTCCGCGTCAAGGCTCGCGCCTTGTCGGCGGCGTAAGGGTGCCCGCTGTGCGGCGCATCGTGCGGAGCGGCATCGGCGCATCGAACCGGCAACGCGCGGCACTCGACGCTGCGCTTTTTCATCCGCTGTCACAAGTACGCCGTCCAATTCGTCGATATTCGGCGACGCATGGCCATTGGCGTTTTCCATGCCTTTAGCCGTATTCGACTGTGCGCAGTCCTTTTTTCATGACCATTTTTTTCGACGTCGCTTCGGCGGATTCCGGCCGCGCAGGTCCGGCAGATGAAGTGTCGAATGCCGGAGCCGAAGCCGGAGCGACCGGTGGATTGCGCTGCCCACGCCCAAGCGCGCCGCACCGGACGGGCTCGAGATGCTCGCGCGCCGCGATCGCGACGACTGCGACGACCGCGCGGATCGACTCGCAATTGCGATCGCACGCACGATGCCGCATCCGGCGCTCGGCTCGCATTCTCGTCGAGATTGTTCACGTTACCTTTACTTTGTGAATGGCCGTTGCTAGATTCAAAACCGTGCGCCTCACCCCCACAAGGATCGCCATGAGCCATTTCCTGGACAGGCTGCGCTTTTTCACGACGACCCGCCCGCAGTTTTCCGACGGACATGGCGCGGTCACCGACGAGGACCGAAAGTGGGAAGAGGGCTACCGGCAACGCTGGCAGCACGACAAGATCGTCCGTTCGACGCACGGCGTGAACTGCACCGGCTCGTGCTCGTGGAAGGTCTACGTGAAAGGCGGCATCGTCACGTGGGAGACGCAGCAGACTGACTATCCGCGCACCCGCCCCGACATGCCGAATCACGAGCCGCGCGGCTGCTCGCGCGGCGCGTCGTACTCGTGGTACCTCTATAGCGCGAACCGGCTCAAGTATCCGCTCGTGCGCAGCGCGCTCGTCAAGTTGTGGCGCGCGCGGCGCCGCACGATGGCGCCCGTCGACGCATGGCGCTCGATCGTCGACGACGAAGCCGCGCGGCGCGGCTATCAGAGCCGCCGCGGCCTCGGCGGCTTCGTGCGCGCGACGTGGGAAGAAGTCAACGAGATCGTCGCGGCGGCGAACGTCCATACGATTGCGCGCCACGGGCCGGACCGCGTCGTCGGCTTCTCGCCGATTCCTGCGATGTCGATGGTGTCGTACGCGGCGGGCTCGCGCTATCTGTCGCTGATCGGCGGCGTGTGCCTCAGCTTCTACGACTGGTATTGCGACCTGCCGCCCGCGTCGCCGTAGACGTGGGGCGAGCAGACCGACGTGCCCGAGTCCGCCGACTGGTACAACTCGACGTTCATCGTGATGTGGGGCTCCAACGTCCCGCAGACGCGCACGCCCGACGCGCACTTCCTCGTCGAGGCGCGCTACAGGGGCACGAAGATCGTGTCGGTGTTTCCCGACTACGCGGAAGGCGCGAAGTTCGGCGACCTGTGGCTGCATCCGAAGCAGGGCACCGACGCGGCGCTCGCGCTCGCGATGGGCCACGTGATCCTGAAGGAATTCCACGTAGAAGGATCGAGCGACTACTTCTCCGATTACTGCCGCCGCTACACGGACATGCCGTGCCTCGTGCGGCTCGTTCCGCACGGCGCAGGCTACGCGCCCGAGCGGCTCGTGCGCGCGTCCGATTTCGACGGCGCTTTAGGCGAGGCCGAGCATCCGGACTGGAAGACCGTGATGATCGACGACGCGACGGGCGAGTTCGTCGTGCCGGTCGGCTCGGTCGGTTTCCGCTGGGCGCGGCAGGACGGCGGCGATCGAGGCAAGTGGAACCTGAAGGCGGAGACGTCGCGCGGCGGCGCGCTCGCGCCGCGCCTGTCGCTCGCGAAAGCGCATGACGAAGTCGTCGACGTGCTGTTTCCGTACTTCGGCAACCAGCCGCACGCGCATTTCGACCACACCGCGCATGCGTCCGAGCTGTCGCGCGGGATCGGCGCGCGGCGCGTCGCGACGCCGGACGGCGAAATGCTCGTCGCGACCGTCTACGATCTGTTCGTCGCGAACTACGGGCTCGACCAAGGCCTCGGCGGACGCGACGTCGCGACAAGCTATGACGACGACGTGCCGTACACGCCCGCGTGGCAGGAGGCGATCACCGGCGTGAAGCGCGAGGACGTGATCTCGGTCGCGCGCCAGTTCGCGGAGAACGCGCACAAGACGCAGGGCAAGTCGATGGTGATCGTCGGCGCGGGGATCAATCACTGGTTCCACATGGACATGACGTACCGCGCGATCATCAACATGCTGATCATGTGCGGCTGCGTCGGCAAGTCGGGCGGCGGCTGGTCGCATTACGTCGGGCAGGAGAAGCTGCGGCCGCAGACCGGCTGGACCGCGCTTGCGTTCGCGCTCGACTGGCACCGGCCGCCCCGGCAGATGAATTCGACGTCGTTCTTCTACGCGCATACCGACCAGTGGCGCTACGACCCGATGGATCCGTCGGCGCTGCTGTCGCCGCTCGCGGACAAGCGCCGCTTCCACGGCGCGCCGATCGACTACAACGTGCGCGCCGAGCGGATGGGCTGGCTGCCGTCCGCGCCGCAACTGGGCGCGAACCCGCTGCGCGTCGGCGCGGACATCGCCGATCCCGCGCACGCGGGCGCGGAGATCGCGCGGCGCTTAGCGTCGGGCGAGCTGAAGATGGCGTGCGAGGACCCGGACGCGCCCGAGAATTTTCCGCGCAACCTGTTCGTGTGGCGCTCGAACCTGCTCGGCTCGTCGGGCAAGGGCCACGAGTACTTCCTGAAGCACCTGCTCGGCACCACGCACGGCGTGCAGGGCGACGAGATCCGCGAAGGGGATGGCGGCCGGCGCCCTGAGGAAGTGACGTGGCATGCCGACGCGCCGCGCGGCAAGCTCGACCTGCTCGTCACGCTCGATTTCCGGATGTCGACGACCTGCATGTACTCGGACGTCGTGCTGCCGACCGCGACGTGGTACGAGAAGGACGACATGAACACGTCCGACATGCATCCGTTCATCCATCCGTTGTCGGCGGCGGTCGATCCGGCGTGGCAGTCGAAGAGCGACTGGGAGATTTTCAAGGGGATCGCGAAGCGCTTCTCGGAGCTGGCCGACGGGCATCTCGGGATCGAGCGCGACATCGTGCTCGCGCCGATCGCGCACGACAGTCCGGCGGAGCTCGCGCAGCCGTTCGACGTGCGCGACTGGAAGCAAGGCGAATGCGATGCGATTCCGGGCAAGACGATGCCGGCCGTCGCCGTCGTCGATCGCGACTATCCGGGCACGTACCGCAAGTTCACGTCGCTCGGGCCGCTGATGGACCGGCTCGGCAACGGCGGCAAGGGGATCGGCTGGGACACGAAGGACGAGGTCGCGCTGCTCGGCGCGCTCAACTATCGCGTCACCGAAGAAGGCTGCGCGCAGGGCCGCCCGCGGATCGACAGCGCGCTTGACGCGGCCGAGGTGATCCTCGCGCTCGCGCCGGAGACGAACGGCGCGGTCGCGGTGAAGGCGTGGCAGGCGCTGTCGCGCGTGACGGGCGTCGAGCACGCGCATCTCGCGCACGCGCGCGAGGACGAGAAGATTCGCTTTCGCGACATCCAGGCGCAGCCGCGCAAGATCATCTCGTCGCCGACGTGGAGCGGGATCGAGTCCGAGCACGTGTCGTACAACGCGGGCTACGTGAACGTGCACGAGTTCGTGCCGTGGCGCACGTTGAGCGGCCGGCAGCAGCTCTATCAGGATCATCCGTGGATGCGCGCGTTCGGCGAGTCGCTCTGCGCGTACAAGCCGCCCATCGATACCGGCAGCTACGCGCACATGGTCGGCCAGCGCTCGAACGGCAATCCCGAGATCGTGCTGAACTTCATCACGCCGCACCAGAAATGGGGCATTCACAGCACGTACACGGACAACCTGCTGATGCTGACGCTGTCGCGCGGCGGGCCGATCGTCTGGATGTCGGAGCGCGACGCGCAAGCGATCGGCGTCGCCGACAACGACTGGATCGAGTGCTACAACGCGAACGGCGCGTTGTGCGCGCGCCGTCGTGAGCCAGCGGGTGCCGCGCGGGATGGTGATGATGTATCACGCGCAGGAGAAGATCGTGAACACGCCGGGTTCCGAGATCACCGGCACGCGCGGCGGCATCCACAACTCGGTGACGCGCGTGTCGCTGAAGCCGACGCACATGATCGGCGGCTATGCGCAACTGTCGTACGGCTTCAACTATTACGGCACCGTCGGCTCGAATCGCGACGAGTTCCTGATCGTGCGCAAGATGAAGCGGATCGATTGGCTCGACGGCGAAGATGAACGCGAAGGCGGCGCGATTGCCGCCGGCGCATCGGCCGCACCGGGCGAACGCAACGTCGATGCAGGAGAAACCCGATGAAAATCCGCGCGCAGATCGCGATGGTGCTCAATCTCGACAAGTGCATCGGCTGCCACACGTGCTCGGTCACGTGCAAGAACGTATGGACGAGCCGCGAAGGGATGGAGTACGCGTGGTTCAACAACGTCGAGACGAAGCCGGGCATCGGCTATCCGAAGGATTGGGAAAACCAGGAGCGCTGGCGCGGCGGCTGGAAGCGGCGCGCGGACGGCAGGATCGAGCCGCGCCTCGGCGGCAAGTGGCGGCTGCTCGCGCAGATCTTCGCGAATCCGCATCTGCCGGAGATCGACGACTACTACGAGCCGTTCACGTTCGACTACGCGCATCTGCAGGAAGCGGGCGATGCGAAGGCGATGCCCGTCGCGCGCCCGCGCTCGCTCGTGAGCGGCGAGCGGCTCGAGAAGATCGAGTGGGGGCCGAACTGGGAGGAGATTCTCGGCGGCGAGTTCGACAAGCGTTCGAAGGATTACAACTTCGACAACGTGCAGAAGGACATCTACGGCCAGTTCGAGAACACGTTCATGATGTACCTGCCGCGGCTTTGCGAGCATTGCCTGAATCCGGCGTGCGTCGCCGCGTGCCCGTCGGGCTCGATCTACAAGCGCGAGGAAGACGGGATCGTGCTGATCGACCAGGATAAGTGCCGCGGCTGGCGGATGTGCGTGTCCGGCTGCCCGTACAAGAAGATCTACTACAACTGGCAGAGCGGCAAGGCGGAGAAGTGTATCTTCTGCTATCCGCGCATCGAGGCGGGCCAGCCGACCGTCTGCTCGGAGACCTGCGTCGGCCGTATCCGCTATCTCGGCGTGCTGCTGTACGACGCCGACCGCATCGGCGAGGCGGCGAGCGTCGAGCGCGAGACGGATCTGTACGAAGCGCAGCTCGCGCTCTTTCTCGATCCGAACGATCCCGCGATCGCCGCGCAGGCCGAGCGCGACGGCGTGCCCGCCGCGTGGCTCGACGCGGCGAAGCGCTCGCCCGTCTACAAGATGGCGATCGACTGGAAGATCGCGTTCCCGCTGCATCCGGAATACCGCACGCTGCCGATGGTGTGGTACGTGCCGCCGCTGTCGCCGATCAACGCGGCGGCGAACAGCGGCGCGCTCGGGATGAACGGCTATCTGCCGGACGTCGAATCGCTGCGGATTCCGCTGCGCTATCTCGCGAACCTGCTGACGGCGGGCGACGAAGCGCCGGTGAAGCTCGCGCTGGAGCGGCTGCTCGCGATGCGCGCGTTCATGCGCGCGCGGCACGTCGATCGCGTCGATGCGCCGGGCGTGCTGAAGCAGGGCGGCCTGTCGATCGCGCAGGTCGACGAGATGTACCGCTATCTCGCGATCGCGAACTACGAGGATCGCTTCGTGATCCCGACGGCCCATCGCGAATACGCGGAGGATGCGTTCGATCTGCGCGCGTCGTGCGGCTTCTCGTTCGGCAACGGCTGCTCGGGCGGGACGTCGGAAACGAGTCTCTTCGGCATGAAAAAAAGCCAGAAGACGATTCCGATCAAGGAGGTGGGGGGATGAGCGACGCACCGCTCGAGCCGCGCGGCGCGGTGTATTCGGCGCTGTCGGCGCTGCTCGATTATCCGGGCGACGCGCTCGTCGACGCGCTGCCCGCGATCGACGCCTGCTTGCGCGACGCGAAAGGGCTGACGAAAGACGCGCGCGCGGGGCTCGCCCGCTTTCTCGCGTATCTCGGCGAGCGCGATCTGCTGACGCTGCAGGAGAATTACGTCGCGCTGTTCGATCGCGGGCGCGCGACGTCGCTGCATCTGTTCGAGCACGTGCACGGCGAATCGCGCGATCGAGGCCAGGCGATGGTCGATCTGCTGCGGATGTACGAGCAACACGGGCTGTATCTGAGCGCGCACGAGCTGCCCGATTATCTGCCGGTGTTCCTCGAATATCTGTCGCGCCTGCCCGAGCGCGACGCGCGCAACCTGCTCGCGGAGACGGCCGAGATCCTACGGTCGCTCGCGGCGGCGCTCGCCAAGCGGGGCAGCCATTACGGCTTCTTGATCGGCGCGCTGCTGTCGCTCGCGGGCAAGGGGCAGGCAGACGTGCCCGATGCGCCGGACGACGACGCGCACACGGTCGTCGACCATCGCGCGCTCGACGCCGACTACGTGGACGAACCGGTACGTTTCGTCGGCGCGGCGACGCCGGGCGCGACGGAGCCCGTGCGGTTCTACGACAAGCGGCCGGGACGGTAGACGGCGGGACACGGGCGGGCGCAGGGGCGTCGACGCGCAGCCGGCAAGCGTCGCCGGTCACGGGCGGAAGCGCGGACGAAGGCCCAACGAAAAACTCGCCGAAGGTTTCGGCGAAGGACCCGACGAAGGATCAGGAGAAGCCCATGAGCGATTACCTGAATACGTTTCTGTTCGGCATCTATCCGTATCTGTGTCTTGCGGTGCTTTTGATCGGCAGCCTGATCCGCTTCGATCGCGAGCAATACACGTGGAAGAGCGATTCGTCGCAGTTGCTGCGGCACGGCGCGCTGCGGCTCGGCAGCAACCTGTTCCACTGGGGCGTGCTCGTCGTCGTGATCGGCCACTTCGCCGGCTTTCTCGCGCCGCACTGGCTCGTGTCGCCGTTCCTGTCTGCGTCCGCGCATCAGTTGATCGCGATGGTCGGGGGCGGCGCGGCGGGCGCGGTCGCGATCGTCGGGCTCACGATCCTGATCGCGCGACGTCTCGGCGATGCGCGGATCCGCCGCAACAGCCGCAAGTCCGACATTCTGATCGTGCTGATGCTGTGGGCGCAGCTCGCGCTCGGGCTCGGGACCGTCGTGCTGTCGGCGCGCCACATGGACGGCGCGATGTTCGAAGTGCTGACCGACTACGTGAAGGGCGTGGTCACGTTCCGGCCGGGCGTCGCCGAGCTGCTCGCCGGCGTGCCGTGGACCTATCGCGCGCACATCCTGCTCGGCTTCACGATCTTCCTCGTGTCGCCGTTCACGCGAATGGTGCACGTCTGGAGCGGCTTCGCGTCGGTCGCGTATCTGATTCGGCCGTATCAAGTGGTGCGCAAGCGCTGAGACGCCGATGAACGCGATCGACGAAACCCCCGGCGCGCAGCGGCCTGCGCGCGTCAGCGTCAACGGCGTCGAGATCGGCGCGTCCGACATCGACGACGAGCGTGCACATCACGGCGATGCCGACGATCCGCTCGATGCGGCGCGGCGCGCGCTCGTCGTGCGCGAGTTGCTGCGGCAGCGCACGGTCGCGCTCGGGCTCGCGGCGGGCGGCGCGCCGCTCGACGACGGCGTGCTCGACGCGCTGCTCGCGAGCGAGCTCACGCATCTGCCGGAGCCGACGCGCGACGATTGCGAGCGCTATTACCGGAACCATGCGGTGCGCTTTCGCCGGCGCGACATCGTCTACGCGAGCCATATCCTGTTCGCGGTGACGGACGCGACGCCGCTCGCGCCGCTGCGCCGCGAGGCCGAGGCGACGCTCGCGCGCGTGCTCGCCGATTCGCAGACGTTCGAGACGCGCGCGCGCGAGCTGTCGAACTGTCCGTCGGCGAACGTCGGCGGCAGCCTCGGGCAGCTGCTGCGCGGCGATTCGGTGCCGGAGTTCGAGGCGGCCGTGTTCGATACGCCGGACCTGGGCGTGCTGCCGCGCCTCGTGAATACGCGCTTCGGTTTCCACATCGTGCGGATCGACCGTCGCGTGCCGGGCGATCCGGTGCCGTTCGACGCGGTCGCATCCGACATCGCCGCGTTTCTCGCCGAGCACGTGCGGCACAAGGCGATCCAGCAATACGTGACGCTCCTTGCGAGCGGCGCACGGATCGAGGGCGTCGCGCTCGGCGACGCGAACGGCCCGCTGGTTCAGTGAACTGATCGACAAAGGAGGGCGGACATGGCCTCACAGCACGGTTCCGGCGCGTTCGACCATGTCCTCGCCGTCCCGGCGCGCGCATGGTCGGTGCTCTTTGCGAGCACGCTCGCGTTTCTCGTCTGCTTCGTCGTCTGGATGATGTTCGGCGTGATCGGCATCCAGCTGCGCGAGGATCTGCATCTGAACGCGACCGAATTCGGGCTGCTCACGTCGACGCCGGTGCTGACGGGCGCGCTGATGCGGCTGCCGCTCGGCGCGTGGACCGACCGCTTCGGCGGCCGCATCGTGATGACCGTGCTGCTCGTCACCTGCGCGGTGCCGGTCTATGCGGTCAGCTATGCGACCGAGCTCTGGCAATTCCTGTTGATCGGACTCTTTCTGGGCTGCGTCGGCGCGTCGTTCGCGGTCGGCACGCCGTATGTCGCGCGCTTCTTTCCGCCGCAACGGCGCGGGCTCGCGATGGGCGTGTTCGGCGCCGGCACGGCCGGTGCGGCGGTCAATCTGTTCGTCACGCCGCTCTTGCTCGCCGCGTATGGCTGGCGCTTCGTGCCGCGCGTGTACGCCGTCGCGCTCGTCGTCACCGCGGCGATCTTCTGGCTCGCGTCGGCGCCCGATCCCGGCGCGGGCGCGCAAAAGGGCGCGTGGCTCGACTCGTTCAAGGTGCTGCGCGATCCGCGCGTGTGGAAGCTCTGCCAGTACTATTCGATCACGTTCGGCGGCTTCACCGCGCTGTCGCTGTGGATACCGCAGTATCTGAAGAACGGTTACGGGATGTCGCTCGTCGCCGCGTCGGCGTTCGCGGCGGGATTCTCGTTGCCGGGCTCGGTGCTGCGCGCGCTCGGCGGCGGGCTGTCCGACCGCTACGGCTCGCATGCGGTGACCTGGTGGGGGCTGTGGGTCGCGTGGATCTGCTTGTTCCTGCTGTCCTATCCGCCGACCGACCTCGTGATCCATACGGTCGACGGCACAACGACGCTGCAACTGCACCTTCCGCTCGCCGGGTTCGTCGCGCTGACGTTCGCGCTCGGCGCCGTGTTCGCGTTCGGGATGGCGTCGACGTTCAAGTATGTCGCCGACGATTTTCCGGACAACATGGGCGTCGTCACCGGCATCGTCGGGCTCGCGGGCGGACTCGGCGGCTTTCTGCTGCCGATCATCTTCGGCGCGCTCGTCGATCTGTTCCGCGTGCGCTCGACGTGCTTCATGTTCCTGTACGGGATCGTCTGGGTGTCGCTGATCATCCTCTATCTGTCTGAGATCCGGCGCGTGCCGGTTCCGGGCGGCGTCAGGCGCTGAACGGTCAGGCCACGCGCTCGGCGTCGGCCGGCTGCGCTTGCGGTTCGTCCGCCGGCGCCTGCTTGCCGTGCGACGACGACCGCTTGCCGTGCGACGACGACCGCTTGCGCGCGGCCGGCTCGAGAATGCTCGAGGCGTTGCCGAGGAAGAGCCAGTGGACCTGGTCGGGCGCGGACGCGTCGGTTTCGCGAATCCAGTTCGCGCCGCAGGCGCCGCAGCGGTATTTGCCGATCTCGATCGGCTTGCGCAGCAGCGGCCGCAGCCTGGTCGGCTTGCCGACGGCGACGAGCGGCACGCCGCTCGCGGGATGCCGCTCGGCGAGGAGCAGCTGACAGACATCGCAAGGTATCATTGCTGCTTTCGTACGACGCGGGCGCGCACGCACCCATGAATCAGGCGACGGTCTTGCGGCGCGGCTGCGGCTTCGCGGCGCCGCGGACGGCAACTGGACTGCGCGTCTTGTAGCTCACGCCGTGCTGCTCGAGATAGTCGCGAATCATCTGACGCACGACTTGCGATGGCGTCAGATCCTGCGCGGCGCACAACTGCTCGAACGCCTTCTTCTTGAAGGGGTCGATCAGGACGGTCAGACGAGCGCTTTTCGTTTCCATGGCGGGACACAGTGGCGAGTATGTTAATCAAATTATAATACATGCCGATTCCCGGACGATTTTTCGTCCGTCCCCTCATTTCCGGCGCGGCTTCGCGCGCCGCGGATCAAGCCTCGATCGGTTCGCCGAACCGGCTCCAATCGTAGCTCACGCCCAGTTCGATGCGCACCGCCGCCTCGACGAGATCGACGCTGTGCCGATCCGCAATCGCGTTCGCGCGCTCGATCATCGTCTCGAGCGACGGCAGCGGCGCGTCGCCTTTCCACGCGAAGCCGATCAGATTGAGCGCGCTGTCCTCGGCGGGCGCGAGCGTCGCCGACGCGCCGAACACATCGCGCAGCGCGGCGAGGCAGTCGGCGACGCGCGGATCGTCGGTCAGCAGGTTGACGACGAGCACGCCGCCTTCCGCGAGATGACGATGGCAGTCGGCATAGAATTGCCGGTTGCCGAGCTCGTACGGCAGGCCGGCGGCGTCGAAGCCGTCGACGATCAGCACGTCGGCGCACGCATCGCGAGACGCGACGTAACGGGCGCCGTCGGCGCACAGGACCGCGAAGCGCGCGTCGTCGGGCGGAATCCGGAACCGGTCGCGCAGTGCGATCACGTCCGGATTGATTTCGACTGTCGTGATTTGTGCATCGGGCAGGTGCCGGTGGCAATACTTCGCGAGCGAGCCGCCGCCCAGGCCGATCATTGCGATCCGGCGCGGCTCGGGACGCAGCAGCAGAAAGCCCATCGCCGTGCGCGTGTAGCCGAGCGCGAGCATGTCCGGGCTGTCGGCGTACATGCAGCTTTGCATGCCGCGGTCGTCGAAGCACAGTGACACGAGGTGCGGCGTTTCGATCACGACCGGCGAGTTCGCGCGCCCGCAGCGGTGCGGGGCGGACAGCGGCTCGGACGCGTTCGCGGACATGCCGGGAAAACGCGGTCGCATCGGCCGATTTCCGCTCATCGGCTCGCGGTCAGCAACGAAGCGAGCGAATCGAGCGCGTCGTCCTCGTCGGGGCCGCTCGACAGGATCTGCATCTGCGTGCCGCACTTCGCGCGCAGCGCGACGACGGACATCACGTCCTTCGCGTTTGCGCGGCGGCCGTTCGCGACGACGACGATGTCGCTCTGAAAGCAGCCAGCCGTGCCGGCGAGCGCCTGACCGGCGAGCGCGGCGTCGTAGCGCCCCCATTTCAGGCCGATCTCGATCAATGCTTGTGCCACCAGGATTCCTTCAAGTAATTCATCGCGCGCCGGCCGTTCCGTCCGGCTTTCGCGCGTGCCTGCTGCGCGTGCCTGCTCAGTGCATGACGCGGGCCTGCGCACGGGCGAGGAATGCGAGCAGTTCGCCATCCCACGCGTCATCCTGCAGGACGATCTTCGCCGTGTCGAGCGGCTTCATGTCGCGGTTCAGATGCATGAGGAGGAGCGACCGGGGCGGGCACGGCCGGCGGAAGAAGTGCCCGTCGTCGTCGAGGAAGAGGCAGGGGCGCTGCCGGATCCGCGCGCTCGAGACCGAGATTCGATCGAGCACGTGGCGCGCCGATTCCTTCGGGTAAACGAAGATGACGTTCGTGCCGAGCGCTTCGAGGCGCCCGCAGGCGTCCGCGAAACGGTACAGCATCTGGAAGCCGCGCTCTCCGCTCCGGCCGACGCCGACGATCACGAGCCCCTGCGCGCCCATCACGTCCCGCGCCTCGCGACGCGCGTAGTCGTGAGCCAGGAGCGCTACATGCATGTCGAACATGCGTGCCTCCGGGACGGGCCGCGCATCGGGCGGCACGTGCAGTTGAGCCAATCGCCGGACGGGGCCGGCGCGCGATCGATCATTTTCGTGCCAAGGAATGTATATGCACATAACATTAACATGATATGTGCGTGTCAGGAAAGTGGGCGAGTGCGTCGAACGGGGCTGGCCTGGGTGCGAGAGGGGAGGCGGTGCGTACTCCGGTTGCTGACGAAATGCTTTCGGCTTAATAGTGTAACCGGCCGTCGCGGCCTGCACGACACTGCTGCCGACGTGGACGTGGACGTGGACGTGGACGTGGACGTGGACGTGGACGTGGACGTGGACGTGGACGTGGACGTGGACGTGGACTCGCGGCCGGCCGGGTGGCGGCGAGCGACGGTATTCGAAACTTGACATTGCTTTCGCTCTCGCCCTCGGGGCCGGGACGCCGGACCCGGAACGCGAACCTGTCGTGCGGGGCGGAGCGCGCAAGGCGGCGCTCCGTGATCGGGCCGCGCCGAGCGAGGCGACCCCGCCCGAGTCCGCGCCGGCAAGCGCCGCCCATCTACGCGCGCGAATCGACGCGGGCGGGCGCCGCCGCGCTCCCGCGCGCCATCAATGCACGCGCCCGTCGCCCGGCCGGCTCGCCCATTCGCGCAGATCGTCGAGCATCGGCACGCCGGCCAGCACGACGAGGAGGCCGGCGAGCGGGATCGTCACCGAATAGCCGACATGCTTGAAGCCGAGCGCGCCCGCGAGGCCGCCGGCGAAGAACATCGCCAGCATCGCGCCGAGCACGCGCAGCTTCTGCCGGTTCGCGTACACATCGGGCTCGCCGGGCCCGGCTTGCGTCGAATTCCAGTAGAACAGCTTGCCGAGCTCGATGCCGAGATCAGTGACGATGCCCGTCATGTGCGTCGTGCGGATCTCGGCGTTCGAGAGCTTCGTGATGATCGCGTTCTGCAGGCCCATGATGAAACACAGCAGGACGACGGTGACGGGCACGAAGAACGTCCGCCAGAGCGCGAGATGGCTGCCGAGCAGGCCGAAGCACAGCAGCAGGAACGCCTCGAGCAGCAGCGGGAACGCGTAGCGGCTGTGCAGCCGCTTGCGCCGCCCCCAATTGACGAGCACGGCCGACGATGCGGCGCCGAGCAGGAACGACGCGAGCGACGCGATTCCCGCGAACGCGAGTACGACGTTGCCGAGCGCCGCCTGATCGGCGATCGCCGATACGATCCCGCTCATGTGCGACGTGTACTGCTTGACGGCAAGAAAGCCGCCGGCGTTCGCGGCGCCCGCGACGAACGCGAGGGAAAAGCCGAGGTGCCGGTTGGCGTCGAGATTGCGATCCTTTCCGGCGAGACTGCGAAAGTAGGCGACTGGCATGGCATGGCGTGGCGGCGGATGGTCCTGCGCGTCCTGCTCACCTAGCCGGGGACGGGCGTGTTCGGGCGCCGAACAGTCGCGACGCGTACCGGGGAACGAGGTGATGCGTATCGGCGCGTATGGTGACAGATCGACAATGGTGCTAGGATGATAACGCCATTATCATACTCTTGTAACGAGATGGTCCTGCGATGACGCCCGGCTCGACGCACCGAATCGACGAGGAGAAAGAGGAGACGCGCTGCCCGAGCGCGCGTCGCGCACGCTGCGGCGCCGCATGCGCGCGGCTTTTCGCCGCTTGCGCGGCGTGCGGCGCTTCGCCATACTCGTTCGCACGTCCGTTGGCGCGGCGCTAGGCGATCCACGAGTCAGACAACATGGAACAGGGCCTGCTTCTCCGATGCGTGCTGCTCGTCGCTGTCGCGTGGCTCGTGCTCGGCTGCGCCGGACTCGCGAACCTGCGCCGCACCGGCGTGGTCGCACACGGGCTCTTTCCGCTCGGCGCGCTCGCCGGACTCGCGCTGGCGGGCGCCGGCTTCGCCGGCGTGTTCGCCGCGCCGTCCACCGTCGTGCTGCCGCTTGGCCTGCCCGATCTGCCGTTCCATCTGCGCATCGACGCGCTGTCCTCCTATTTCCTGTTCGTGCTCGGCGTGGTGACGGCGGGCGTCGGCGCATTCTCGTCCGGCTATTTCCGCAAGGGCGAGGGCACGGCGCCCGGCCTCATCTGCTTCGAATACCACGTCTGTGTTGCGAGCATGGTGCTGCTGCTCGTCGCGGACGACGCCTATTGCTTCATGGTCGCGTGGGAGACGCTGACGCTGTCGGCAACCTTCCTCGTGATGACGAACCACCGGATCGCCGAGATCCGCCGCGCCGCGTTCCTGTACTTCCTGATCTCGCACGTCGGCGCGCTCGCGCTCCTGCTGTGCTTCGGGCTGCTGCAGGCGGGCACGGGCGACTATGCGTTCGCGAACATGCGCGCCCAGCATCTCGACGGGCTCGCGGCGTCGGCCGCGTTCGTGCTCGCGCTCGTCGGCTTCGGCGCGAAGGCGGGCATCTACCCGCTGCACGTGTGGCTGCCGGCCGCGCATCCGGCCGCGCCGTCGCCCGTGTCCGCGCTGCTGAGCGGCTTCGTGCTGAAGGTCGGTCTGTACGGCATCCTGCGGACGGTTCTCGATCTGCTGCACGTGCAGGTTGCATGGTGGGGCGTGCTGATGCTCGCGCTCGGCCTCTTCAGCGCGCTGCTCGGCGTCGTGTTCAGCACGATCCAGACCGACATGAAGCGGCTGCTCGCGTACTCGTCGATCGACAATATCGGCCTGATGTGTGTGAGCCTCGGTCTCACGATCCTGTTCCTCGGCTACCGTCTGCCCGCGCTCGCGGCGCTGTCGCTGACGGCGCTCCTGTATCAGATCGTCGCGCACGCGTGCTTCAAGAGTTTGCTGTTTCTCGGCACGGGCGCGGTGCTGCACGCGACAGGCGAACGCAATCTCGGGCGGCTAGGCGGCCTGATCCGCTTCATGCCGTGGACCGCGTGGGCGATGCTCGCCGCCGTCGCCGCGAGCGCGGGGCTGCCGCCGTCGAGCGGCTTCGTGTCGGAGTGGCTGCTCGTGCAGAGCTTCCTCTTCACGCCGGGTCTGCCCGATTCGGTGCTCGGGATGACGGTGCCGCTCGTCGCCGCGCTCGTCGCGCTGACCGCGGCGCTCGCCGGCTACACGATGGTCAAGTTCTTCGGCATCGTGTTCCTCGGTCAGCCGCGCGAGGCGAAGCTCGCGCGCGCGCGCGACGCGAGTCCGTGGGAGCGCGTCGCGTTTTGCTGGTTCGCGGCGGCGGGCGTGCTGCTCGGCCTCGCGCCTGTCCAGTACGCAAAGGTGCTCGACGCGGTGACGCGCTCGCTGATCGGCGCGGGTATCGGCGGCGTCAACCACGGCTGGCTGCTGTTCGCGCCCGTGTCCACCGCGCGCGCGAGCTACATGCCGGCGCTCTTCATGCTGTTCTTCCTCGCGTGCTGCGCGCTCGCGTGGCTGCTCGTGCGGCGCTTCTACCACGGGCGGCTCAGGCGCTCCGCGCCGTGGTCGTGCGGCCATCCGTCCGTGACCGCGCGGATGCAGGACACGGCCGAAGGCTTCGGCCAGCCGATCCGCGAGATCTTCACGCCGTTCTTCCGGATCGAGCGGCAGTTGCCGTCGCCGTACGACCGGCAGCCGGAATACCGGATGAGCGTCGCGGACCGCACGTGGCATCTGCTCTACGAGCCGATCGCCGCGCTCGTGAGCCGTGTCGCGGCGCTCGTCGGGCTGCTGCAGACGGGCCGCATCGCGATCTATCTGACGTACAGCTTCGCCGTGCTGATCGTTCTCCTGACGGTGGTGAGACCATGGTAACCGCCTCAGGCATCCTGTCGCAGACACTCGAGATTCTCGTCGCGCTCGCGGCCGCGCCGCTGTTGACGGGCTGGGTCAACCAGTGCCGCGCGTGGCTGCAGAACCGCCGCGCGCCGAGCATCTGGCAGCCGTACCGGATGCTGCACAAGCTGTTCAACAAGGAATCGGTCGTCGCGGAGCACGCGAGCCCGCTGTTTCGCGGCGCGCCTTACGTCGTGTGGGCGGCGATGACGCTCGCGTGCGCGATCGTGCCGACGCTGTCGACCGAACTGCCGTTCTCGCCCGCCGCCGACGCGATCGCGCTCGTCGGCCTGTTCGCGCTCGCGCGCGTCGCGCTGTCGCTCGCGGCGATGGATATCGGCACCGCGTTCGGTACGCTCGGCGCGCGCCGCGAGATGCTGATCGGCTTTCTCGCGGAGCCGGCGCTGCTGATGGTGCTGTTCTCGGCGTCGCTGATCACGCAGTCGACGCTCCTGACGAGCATCGTCGCGACGCTCGGCCATCGCGAGCTCGTGATCTATCCGAGTCTCGCGTTCGCGGGGATCGCGTTCACGCTCGTGTCGCTCGCGGAAAATGCGCGGCTGCCGGTCGACAACCCGACGACGCATCTCGAGCTGACGATGATCCACGAGGCGCTGATCCTCGAATATTCGGGCCGCCATCTCGCGCTGATGGAATGGGCGGCGAGCCTCAAGCTCTTCGCGTATTCGTGCATTGGCCTCGCGCTCTTCATGCCGTGGGGGATCGCCGAGGCGGGCAATCCGCTCGCGCTGCTGTTCGCGCTGCCGGCGCTCTTCGTGAAGCTTTTCGTCGGCGGCGCGGCGCTTGCGGTCGTCGAGACGACGAACGCGAAGATGCGCCTCTTTCGCGTGCCCGAATTCCTCGCGACCGCGTTCCTGCTCGCGGTGATCGGCATGCTCGTCCATTTCCTGCTGGGGGCGTAGATGCACGGCTACGCGACCCAGCTCATCAATTTCCTCGCGGCGATCCTGCTGTTGCTGTCGTTCGCGATGCTGAGCCAGCGGCGAATCCTGTCGCTGATCCATCTGTATACGCTGCAGGGCGTCGCGCTCGTGTCGGCGAACCTGATCCTGGGCTTCGTGACCGCGGACACGCACCTGTACGTGTCCGCCGCGCTCACGCTGCTGCTGAAGGTCGGGCTGATCCCGTGGATCCTCTACCGGCTCGTGCAGCGGCTGAACGTGAAGGCCGATGTCGAGCCGCTCCTCAACATCCCGACGACGCTCGTCGCCGGCATCGCGCTCGTGATCGTCGCGTTCAACGTCGCGGCGCCGATCAGCCGGCTCGCCGAATCGGCCGCGCGCGGCACGCTCGGCATCGCGCTCGCGTGCGTGCTGCTGTCGTTCATGATGATGATCACGCGCGCGAAGGCGATTCCGCAGGTGATCGGCTTCCTGTCGATGGAAAACGGTCTGTTCTTCGCGGCCGCAGCGGCGACGAACGGAATGCCGATGATCGTCGAGCTCGGGATCGGGCTCGACGTGCTCGTCGGGATCCTGATCCTCGGCGTGTTCATGTTCCAGATCCGCGAGCAGTTCGATAGCCTCGACATACACCATCTCGAGAAACTGAAAGATGATTGACGTCTATCTGCTGCTGGCGTCGCTCGGCATGCCGCTCGTCGCGGGCGGGTGCCTTGCGTTCGTGCGGCGGCAGCACGTCGCGCGCGCGCTGAACGCGGGCTTCAGTTTCCTCACGTGCGCGGCGGCGCTGCTGCTCGCCGCGCGCACGGTCGCGCACGGGCCGATGTTCGCGCTGGGCGGGCTGTTCTTCGTCGATGCGTTCAACGTGTTCCTCGTCGCGCTGACGGCGTTCGTCGGCTGGACGACGTCGCTGTTCTCGAATCCGTACATGCGCATCGAGCAGGACCGCGGCAAGATGAGCGACGGGCGGATGCGGCTCTATCACTGCATGTACCAGCTGTTCATCTTCGCGATGCTGCTCGCGCTGCTGACGAACAACGTCGGCGTGCTGTGGGTCGCGATGGAGGCGGCGACGCTCGCGACGGTGCTGCTCGTCAGCGTCTACCGGACCGCGGCGAGCCTCGAAGCCGCGTGGAAGTACTTCATTCTGTGCGGCGTCGGCATCGCGCAGGCGCTGTTCGGCACGATCCTGCTGTATCTCGCGGCGGGCCGGCGGCTCGCTGACGGCGACGCGCTGTTGTGGACGAGCCTGAATGCCGTCAAGACGCAGCTCGATCCGACGATCGTGTCGATCGCGTTCGTGTTCCTGCTCGTCGGCTACGGAACCAAGGTCGGGCTCGTGCCGATGCACAGCTGGCTGCCCGACGCGCACGCCGAAGGCCCGACGCCGATCTCGGCGGTGCTGTCCGGGCTGCTGCTGAACGTCGCGCTGTACGCGGTGCTGCGCTGCAAGGTGCTCGCCGACGGCGCGCTCGGCAACGGCCTGCCCGGCCGTCTGCTCGTCGGCTTCGGGCTCGTGTCGGTGCTCGTCGCATCGTTTTCGCTGTTCCGGCAGAAGGACGTGAAGCGGCTGTTCTCGTATTCGTCGATCGAGCACATGGGGCTGATGACGTTCGCGTTCGGCTTGGGCGGCCCGGTCGCGACGTTCGCCGGGCTGCTGCACATGACGGTCCATTCGCTCGTCAAGTCGGCGATTTTCTTCACGGTCGGGCACGCGGCGCAGAAGGCGCGCACGCAGGCGATCGACGGCATTCAGGGGCTCTTGCAGGTGAGCCCGACGGTCGGCTGGGGAATGATGCTGGGCGCGCTCGCGATCCTTGGCATGCCGCCGTTCGGCGTGTTCGCGAGCGAATTCCTGATCCTGACGATGGCGATCGCGAAGCTGCCGTGGAGCGCGCCGTTCCTGCTCGTCGCGCTCGCGGCGGCGTTCGCGGCGATCTTCATGCGCGTGCAGCGGATGGTGTTCGGCGAATCGAACGTCGCGACGCTCGAACATCCGCCGGCGCTGTTGCCGGTATTCGTGCATCTCGGCCTCGGCTTGATGCTGGGGCTCTACGTGCCGCCGTATCTCGCGACCTGGTATCGGCAGGCGGCGGCGATGATCGCGGGGTAGGCGATGCGGATCGAATCGTTCCACATTCCCGGCCAAACGCGCTTGGCGAGCGCGGCGGGGCAGCCGCGCGTCGTGTTCGCATCGATCGACGCCGACGCGTGGACGCGCGCCGCTGCGACGATCCGCGAAGCGGGCGGGCGGCTCGTCACGCTATGGGGCGGCGAGCCCGTCGCGGGCCGCCTCGAGATGCGCGCGGCGTACGAGCTGGACGACGGCCTGCTGTGGCTGCGGCTGCCGGTCGAGCCGGCGACGGACGAAGCGGGAGACTACCCGGATCTGTCGACGCTTTTCGCGAGCGCGACGCGAATGCAGCGCGCGGTCTTCGACCTCGTCGGGCTGCGCGCGCGCGGCGCGGGCGATACGCGGCCATGGCTCGATCACGGCGCATGGCCGCACGATTACCATCCACTGCGCAAGAACGCGGCGGGCCAGGCGCGCTTCGACGGCGCGACGGTCGACTATCCGTTCGTGCCGGTCGCGGGCGACGGCGTGCATGAGATCGCGGTCGGGCCGATTCACGCGGGCGTGATCGAGCCCGGCCATTTCCGCTTTTCGGTCGTCGGCGAGAAGGTGCTGCGGCTCGAAGAACGGCTCGGCTATGCGCATCGCGGCGTCGAGCGGCTGTTCGAGCGCGCGGATGCGCTGGCGGGCAGCCGGCTCGCCGCGCGCGTCGCCGGCGATTCGACGGTCGCGTTCACGTGGGCGTATTGCATGGCGCTCGAACAGGCGATGAAGATCCGTGTGCCGGACCGCGCGCTGCGGCTGCGCGGGCTGCTGCTCGAGCGCGAGCGCGTCGCGAATCATCTCGGCGACCTCGGCGCGCTCGGCAACGACGCGGGCTTCGCGGTCGGCCTCGCGCAGTTCTCGCGGCTCAAGGAAGACTGGCTGCGTCTGAACGACCGGATCTTCGGGCATCGCTATCTGATGGAGCGAATCGTGCCCGGCGGCGTCGAGCGGGACATCGCGGCGGACGACGCCGCGGCGATCGCCGCGCAGTGCGACCGGATCGAGGCCGAGGTGCGCGCCATGCAGACGATCTACGACGATCAGTCCGGCTTGCAGGACCGCTTCGCGGGTACGGGGCGGCTCACCGCGCAGACGGCCGCGCATTTCGGCGTCTGCGGGCTCGCCGCGCGCGCGAGCGGGCGGGCGCGCGACGTGCGCGTCGACCATCGGCTCGCGCCGTACGATGCGGTCCCCGTCGACGTCGTCAGCGATGAGCGCGGCGACGTCGCCGCGCGGGTCGCGGTGCGTTTTGCAGAGACGTACGAATCGATGCGGGCGATGCGCGCGCTGCTTGCTGATCCGCCTGGCGACGGGATTGCCGCGCCGGTTGCATCCGTTGCGGACGCGCCGAGCGGCTCGGGTGATACGCGAGCGGCAGGACGCGGCACGGACGATGCGCGGCGCGGCGTCGGCTGGATCGAAGGCTGGCGCGGCCCGGTGCTCGTCGCGCTCGAACTCGGCGCGCGCGGCGACGTTGCGCGCTGCCATTGCCACGATCCGTCGTGGCACAACTGGCCGGCGCTCGAACATGCGATCATCGGCAACATCGTTCCCGACTTTCCGTTGATCAACAAGTCGTTCAACTTGAACTACGCGGGGCACGACCTGTAATGTGGCAGCTCATCAGACAGATCGCACGCACCGGATGGCCGGACGAGCCCGCGCCGCCCGGCGAAGACGCGTGGCAGCGCGATGCGCAGCCCATCCGGCAGGACATCCTCGACATCCTCGGGCGCGCGCTGTGCATCCGCGCGATCGACGCCGGCTCGTGCAACGGCTGCGAGCTCGAGCTGCATGCGCTCGGCAATCCGTACTACAACATCGAGGGGCTGGGGATCAAGTTCGTCGCGAGCCCACGGCATGCGGACATGCTGCTGATCACCGGGCCGTTGACGCTTAACATGCGGGACGCCGTGCGGCTCGCGTACGACGCGACGCCCGCGCCGAAGCTCGTCGTCGCGGCGGGCGATTGCGCATGCACGGGCGGCGTGTTCGCGGACAGCTATGCGGTGTGCGGGCCGCTCGAGAAACTCGTGCCGGTCGATCTGACGATTCCGGGCTGCCCGCCGCGGCCGATCGACCTGCTGCGCGGGATTCGCGGCGCGCTCGCGCATACGCGCACGGGCGGGCGTTGATCCCAACGTAACGCCGACGCTCCGCAGTTCCTGGCCGGGAAAGGCGGCGGCGGGATTTGGGCCGGCGGCGGCGCCGCCGCGTCACAACGCGAATCTCGAGCACGGACCTGCGGATTCCTCCCTACATCGAGACACACTCAAACCGTTCGATTGGCGCGTTGCCGCAGTCAGGCGCGAACGCATACGCGGCCCGCGAACATATCCATTTTTGACGTAAGGGAATTCCTACATCTGCTGCGCAGAATCCTACGCCGCTCTCGTCTTTTGCTGATTTCCAATCAGGCACTTTTTATCGCACTCTTGTTGAATCGAAAAATACAAAAAGTTGCCGCGCCTGCTCGAAGCTGTACCTAGTTCGTACGCCAGCCAGTTTCCCGAAAGACGCGAAAACTCACTGTCAAAGCCAATTTCGGCCGAGCGAGCAACGGAATAAAAAGGCACGAAGTCGATGGGATTACTGCGGAGTTTCCGAGCCTGGCGCAAGCTGCGCCGCCTGCCGTCGATCAAAATCGAGACGAAGGCGGCCGAAGCGAAGATCGAGCCCGCGGCGCATGCGAAATGGGCGGTAGTTATCCGCAATGCGGAAGGCGCGCGAGTCGGCGAAGCGATATACGGTCTTTCGCAGCTGACCGACCGGCTGTACGTGCATAGCCTCGAGATCGCGCCGTCGGAGCGTCGGCGCGGCTACGCGCTCGCGTTCCTGATGATGCTGAACCGTTACTACAAGGTGCCGATCGTGCCGACGGGCGAGACGCCGGGCGGCGGCCCCTTCTGGGTCAGCGTGAGCAAGCTCGGGCCGGGCGGACTGGCCGTGCTGCTCGATGAAAAGACGGACGGCGCGGACAAACCTCGCTCGGGTGCATAGCGGAGCGCGTGAGCCGGCGAATGAGCGAAGCGAGTCGCGGGCGGCGAGCGGCTACTGCGTTTTGTCGATGTGGCTGTTTCGTCGACTCGGGATTCTGGACAATGCCGGTAGCCGCAGGTGAAAACCGCAAGCGACAGCGCCGGTGCTCGATCAAATACGTGGAAGGAGACGAGGCCGGGTGCCGCGTGCGGATACCTTTCGTTTCCGGATGATGGTGACGCGGCGAAAGCGCGGCGGCGATGGGCGCGGTGTTTGGGAGAGGCGAATTGCTTCGCCGTGGTCGACACTTGCGAATCCCGTTTGAGCAACTCCGAATCGCGAGCTGACTTCGCGTCGGAACCGACACCGAAACGAGGTCCAAATGCTTGCGCCATCGCGTTTGCCCAAACGTTCGCAAAGCAAAACAATCGGCCGCTGCATGTCGCAGCGGCCGCTTTCGCGCCTCAGGCCGCCGGCCGGTGCACGAGCAGCAGCGGAATCTGCGTGAGCCGCGCGACGCGCAACGCGATGCTGCCGAGCAGCCAGCGCGACACGCCGCGTCTGCCGTGCGTGCCCATCACGAGCAGGTCGGCGGGCCAGCGATCGGCTTCGCGGACGATCGTGTGCGCGACGTCGTCGCTCGTGCGGTCGGTGCTGACGACTGCGGCGCTCGACTGGCCCGGCGCGTCGTCGAGCAACTGGCGCGCCACCGCCAGCGCCTTTTCGCTTTCCTCGACGAACGCGTCTTCGAGCACGTGGATCGGCACGAAATCGGTGAGTCGCACCGCGCGGTCGATCACGTAGATCGCGCGCAAATGCGTGTCGGACGTCGCGAATTGCGCGCCGTACCGCAATGCGTGTGTGGCGATCGGGCTGCCGTCGGTGGCGAGCATGATGCGCTTCGGCGCATGCTCGGCGATCTCGATGCCGGGCGGCACGACGAGGATCGCGCAATCCGTCTTCGCGAACAGCGGTTCGGACACGCTGCGGTCGACCCAGCGCAGCAGCCCTTGAGACTGGCGCGAGCCGACGACGAGAAGATCGGCGCCCCAGTCACGCGTTTCGTCGAGGAGGGCGTCGACGACGTCGCCGCCTTTCTTCGCGAGATCGACGATCGCCGTTTCGGCGGCGACGTCGGCGCGGCCGAACGCATGCGTTGCGTCGCCGAGCGCATTCGATGCGTCGTTGACGAGCTCGACGTGCGCCGCCGCGAATTCGGACGGCGCGAACGTGTGCGGCAGCGTATACGCGCGCGGCGTGTCGACGACGCTGACGAAGCGCACGGTCGCGCCGGCGGGCACCACGAGCTTCAGATAGGCGACTGCGCGCAGCGATGCCTTCGACGCATCGATCGCGACGAGAATGCGTTTGGGCTGCGATAACGGGGCGTGGTTCGAGGTATCGGCGGACATCGGCGGCTCCATCGACGTGCTGGACAGATCATTTATTTATTTTGCGGCAGCGGCCCCGGTATTCGTTGAGCGAAATCAATCTTTTCGAGCACGACGGAATGGCACATGCGCGGCGTCGGCGCGCCGCGAATTGCCGGGAACGCCTCACCGGCGCGGCGATTCGCGGTGAACGCGACGCCGATCGCGCCGGCTTTGCGCGATGGGATCGGATCGAAGCGCTGTTGTGCGAGCTGGAACGCGCACATAGAATGGTTGCTCGCAATATGCATCTATTCATGCCGAATCGATCCCAGCCGCGCCGCGTCCATCAAGTGGCGCGCGCCGGCTCGTCTGGCAGGACATTACGTGCACCATCGTTTCTTCATCCGAGTGACATCCGATAAGGACTTCCGATCATGTTGCAGCCGCATCTCCCTCTTTCTCCGACCGCGATCTATTCGTTCGACGCGCGTGGCGTCGCGAAGCGATTCCGTCATGCGGCGATCTTCGGTGCGCTCGATGCGCTTTAGTCGGGCGAAACCATGCACTTCGTCAACGATCACGATCAGCTTTCGCTCTTCAACCAGAATCGCCTGCACTATGGCGAGCGGGTCGGCATCGAGTACCGGCAGCGCGAACCCGGGGCGATCGTGATCGATTTCATCGCCCAATGACCGACGCCGCCCGCCGCGCGGGCTGCACCTCGGCCGTGGCGGCATCCGCGTCGCCCGACGATGCCGCGTTGTTCCGCGAGCTCTGCAGGCGCGCGTTCGCCGGCTGCTGCTCGAACATGCGGACGACGCCGACGTCATCATGCTGCATCGCTGATGCGCGGCAGTCTCGCCGCGCGGCGCAAGCGGAACGGATGCGCGCTGCGTCGCGGAACAAGCGCTGCGCTCGCGTTTGAGCGCAGCGCGACCTGTCCGTGCTCGCGAACAGCCGAAAGGCGGAAATCGGAAATCGAACCCCTCCGTCTAACCGACAACCAGTTTCGTCGAAGCCAGCATCAACGGCAGCCCGGCGAGCGCGAGCCCGGTCGACACGAGGATCATGCCTGCGATGTCTTCCGTCGGGCCGTCGTATTGTTGTGCGATCAGGTGGCTCAGCACCGCGATGGGCATCGTGCATTGAACGACGAACGCGCCCGCCGCGACGCTCGGCAATCCGAGCAGGTACGCGAGCCCGAGCCCGACGCCGAGTCCGCCCGCGACGCGCACGACCGCGAGCGCCGCGACCCGATGCAAGCCGGCGAGCCGGATGCTCGCGAGCGACGCGCCGAGCATCAGCAGCATCAGCGGCGGCGCCATGTTGCCGAGTTGCGTCGAGGCCGCCGCGAGCGGCGCGGGCAGGTGCAGGCCGTTCAACGCCATGAAGAGCGCGACGACGACCGCCCAGATCGCCGGGCTCGCAGCGATCGATTTCCACGATGCATGACCGGACAGCAGCCAGACGCCGATCGTGAAATGGCCGATCTGCACGAGCGCGGAGAATGCGACCGCATACAGCAGACCTGGCTCGCCGAACGCGAAAAGCGCGACGGGCAAGCCGAGATTCGACGTATTGGGCAGCATCAGCGATGGCATGTATTACCGCAGCGGCAGCTTCAGCACGCGCAGGAAGAGTGCGCCGAGCGCCGCGAAGCATACGAGCGCGACGGCTCCCGCGGCGAACGTGTGGACGAGCACGCGCGCCGTCCGTATGCGGCCGATGCGCTTCGTGCGACGAGTCGATGTGTCCTCGCAGTCGAGAATCACGAAGGCGTAACGATTGAAGGTTCCGATCATGTCGGATAGCTCGTCGTCGGTCATCGTGCGGGGAGAGTGGGCGGGCAGCGTCACTTTGGTCAGCGGCAACGTGCTGTCGAACGGTTGACGAAGCGATTGCGCAGAAATGCTGGAAGTCAGAGTCAACATAATCGGCCCTCGGGACATGGATTGCACACGGTTTTCGCCCAAGTGTTTCGCTAATGCTAATTAACGGACGCCGTCTCCGCCTGCCTCTCTTTCCATTGCCTGTCGCCTATATTGCAAAAGCATAAATGCGCTGCAAGATAGTTTGCAAATAGATTGATGGGTCTGTTTCCGGATTGGAAAGTCGGAATGGGGCGCGATGCGGTGTTTTATTGATGGAACTCATTTTATTTCTGCATCGCGTGCAATGGCGGAATTCAAGCGCTATTGCATTCTGGATGTTGGGGGCTGTTCAAGCGTCAGGCGCGCAATACAAGCGTCGGCGTCATGTCGGAATATGCAAATGGGCGAAATTATTGAATATTTCCTGATTGACGATCGCATCCGATATTCGGTACTGGGCGAGAAAAACTTCGAGTGTTTTAAAGCATGAGGAATGAAGGGGCGGGCTTGGCGCAGGTACCGATTCGCGAATTCGATTGCGGCCTCATGCATGTCGCGGCGCGCTTCGGATGCGACGGAGAAGAAGGCGGACGAGACGGCCGTGCGCGAGATACGTGAACGGCGCGCGTCTCGTCAAGCAAAACGTTTCAAACATTTATTCGGCTGGCGCGAGCAACGACAATTCGTCGACGAACCGGACGGCGAACGAAGCGGTGCCGCGCGCCTCCGCCGCGCGCTCCGCAGCAATCGCGTAGATCGCATGCGCCGCCCCCGTCGCGAGCAGCGGCGCGCCGCGTTGCGCAAGGAGCGCCGCGATCAACGCGCCGAGTGCGCATCCGGCCCCCGTCACGCGCGTCAAGCGTGCGTCGCCGCCTGCGATCGCGAGCGTGTCGACGCCATCCGTCACATAGTCGGTCGGCCCGCTCACCGCGACGATCGCGCCGCTGCGCCGCGCGAGATCGCCAATGAACGCGAGCGCGTTTTCCGAGCTCGCAGTCGTGTCGACGCCTTTGCCGGCCGCGGCGCCGCCCGCGAGCGCGATCAGCTCGCTCGCGTTGCCTCGGATCACGGTCGGCTTGAACGCGAGCAGGTCGCGCACGATCGCGTCGTATTCGGGCGCGCCCGCGCCGACCGCGACCGGATCGAGCACCCAGCGCGTATCCGCTTCGGCGGCGGCGCGCGCGGCCGCACGCAGCGTGTCGGCGCCGCTGCTCATCAGTGCGGCGGTGTTGATCCACAGCGCGTCGGCGCCGGCGCCGGCGCCGAAGCGTGCGGGCCAGTCGGCCGCCGCGCCGATTGCGGGCGCCGCGCCGACGGCGAGCAATACGTTGGCGCTGAGATTCGCCGCGACGTAGTTCGTGAGTCCGTAGACGAACGGCGCGGCTTGCTTGAGCGCGGCCAACTCGTGGCGGACGGACGGCGTATTCCAGGAGATCGATTTCATGTGGTGGTTCCTCGTCGCATTCGAGCATTCGAGCATTCGAGCACGCATGCGCGAATGCTTGCGCATGCGTGAAACGCGCTCTGATGTCTTTCGGCGATCTTCGCGAAGTGCGGACGCGGCACTGTAACCGTTGCGGCGCGTGCAGGCGTGGATCGCCGTCAAGAGTCTTCGATCGGTTCTTTGCTGCACGGGCTCGCGATTTGCATGATCGAGTGTGCATGCGTCGCCTCGCATGCGTGCACGACGTCACGTGCTTCGCCGCTTCGACTTCTCGTCCGGCATCGACAGAATGTCCAGCGCATGCTGCATCAGCTCGACGCCCAGGCTCTCCTGCATGATCCCCGCGTGCAGCACGAGATGCTGCAAGCGCCGGTCCTTCGTGTTCATGTCATGCGCGAAATCGCGCGCCTCGATCTCGCGATAGACCGCGAGCTTTTGCCGATGCAGCTCGAGCCGCCGCCTGATTTCGTCGGCGAGCCCGGTCGGTCCGACGACCGCCTCCGCGCGCAGCCGGATCATCAACTCGTCGCGCAACGGCTTCGGATCGTCGTGCAGCGCGATCCAGCGTTTCAGCTCCTTGCGGCCCGCCGGCAAGATCCGGTACGCGCGCTTGCGCCCGCGCGCCTGCTCGACGGGCGCCGACTCGACCCAGCCTTCGTCCTCGAGCCGCGCGAGCTCGCGGTAGATCTGCTGATGAGTCGCGTGCCAGAAGTAGCCGATCGAGCGGTCGAAGCGACGCGTCAGCTCGGAGCCGGAACCCGGGCGTTCGGCGAGGGAGGTGAGCAGCGCGTGAGGCAGGGACATTGACGATGGTGCGGATGGTCGAAACCCTTGCATCTTGCCATATCGAGGGATGCCTGCCCGTTTAGAGCGCCCATTTTATGCAACGCGTTGCATTCGCAGGAGCACGCCGATATATTTATGCAACCCGTTGCAAAAAAGAGCGACCGATGACCCACTATCCCCACTTGACGGCTCCGCTGGAGCTCGGTTTCACGTCGTTGAAAAATCGCGTGTTGATGGGCTCGATGCACGTCGGTCTCGAGGAGGCGCCAAACGGCTTCGAGCGCATGGCCGCGTTCTACGCGGAGCGCGCACGCGGCGAGGCCGGGCTCATCGTCACGGGCGGGATCGCGCCGAACGAGCGGGGCCGGATGGTGCCGGGCGGCTCGATGCTCACGACCGAAGAAGAGGCCGAGCACCATCGGATCATCACGCGCGCGGTGCACGACGCCGACGGCAAGATCGCGATGCAGATTTTGCATTTCGGCCGCTATGCGTATCATCCGGCGCTCGTCGCGCCGAGCGCGCTGAAGGCGCCGATCAACAGGTTCACGCCGCATCCGCTGTCGGCAAGCGAGGTCGAAGCGACCATCGACGACTTCGCGCGCTGTGCGGCGCTCGCGCAGTACGCGGGCTACGACGGCGTCGAGATCATGGGCTCCGAGGGCTATCTGATCAACGAGTTCATCGCCGCGTGCACGAACCATCGCGACGATGAATGGGGCGGCTCGTACGAGAACCGCATTCGCTTTCCGGTCGAGATCGTGCGGCGCGTGCGCGAGCGCGTCGGGCCGCGCTTCATTATCGTCTACCGGCTGTCGATGCTCGATCTCGTCGAGGGCGGCTCGACGCTAGACGAAGTGATCCGGCTCGCACAGGCGATCGAGGCGGCCGGCGCGACGATCCTGAACACCGGGATCGGCTGGCACGAGGCGCGCATCCCGACGATCGCGACGAAGGTGCCGCGCGCCGCGTATGCATGGGTGACGAAGCGGCTCGTCGGCAAGGTCGGCATTCCGCTTATCGCGACGAACCGGATCAACACGCCCGACGTCGCCGAGCGGCTGCTCGCCGACGGCTATTGCGACATAGTGTCGATGGCGCGGCCGTTCCTCGCCGATTCGCAGTTCGTGCGCAAGGCGCGCGAGGGGCGCGCGGACGAGATCAACACCTGCATCGGCTGCAACCAGGCGTGTCTCGACCACATCTTCAGCGGCAAGATCACGTCGTGCCTCGTCAATCCGCGCGCGTGCCACGAGACCGAACTCGTGATCGAGCCCGCCGCGACGCGCAAGCGGATCGCGGTCGTCGGCGCGGGGCCGGCGGGGCTGAGCTTCGCCGTCACGGCGGCCGAGCGCGGGCACCACGTCGAATTGTTCGAAGCGTCGTCCGAGATCGGCGGACAGTTCAACATCGCAAAGAAGGTGCCCGGCAAGGAGGAATTCCACGAGACGCTGCGCTATTTCCAACGGCAGATCGAATTGAGCGGCGTGAAGCTGCATCTGAATACGCGCGTCGACGTCGCGGGCCTCGCGGGCGGCGGCTTCGACGAAATCGTGCTCGCGACGGGCGTCATGCCGCGCGTGCCCGACATCGACGGCATCGATCGCGCGAACGTGCTCGGCTATCTCGACGTGCTGCGCGACGGCAAGCCGGTCGGCGCGAACGTCGCCGTGATCGGCGCGGGCGGGATCGGCTTCGACGTCAGCGAGTATCTGACGCAGACGGGCGAAAGCGCGAGCGTCGCGCCGCCCAAGTTCTATTCGGAATGGGGCATCGACGTCGGCTACGAAGGGCGCGGCGGCGTGCGCATGCCGCACGTCGAGGCCGTGCCGCGCAACGTGCATCTGCTGCAGCGCAAGGCGTCGAAGGTCGGCGACGGACTCGGCAAGACGACGGGCTGGATCCATCGGACGTCGCTGAAGGCGCGTCGCGTCGCGATGTCGTCGGGCGTGTCGTACGAGCGGATCGACGACGCGGGGCTGCATGTGCGGATCGACGGAGAGCCGCAGACGCTCGCCGTCGATAGCGTCGTCGTCTGCGCGGGCCAGGAGCCGCGGCGCGAACTGTACGACGGCCTGCGCGCGGCCGGCTGCTCGGTGCATCTGATCGGCGGCGCGCACGTCGCCGCGGAGCTCGACGCGAAGCGCGCGATCCTGCAGGGCACGACGCTCGCCGCGTCGATATGACGGGCGTCGCTCGCCGCCCTTGCAAGCGGAGGCTCGTGCGGCGCGGCATCGCATCACATGACGACACACCCGACTTACCGAAAAGGAGACGCAACATGACTTCGATTCCCGCCGGCGTGCAGCCGGCCGTGCGGCTGTCGCTCGAGCGCTGGCACGCGATGGTCGCGGCGTGCGACATGACCGGTCTTGCCGACATCGCCGATCCGAACGCGGTGTTCCGTTCGCCGATCGCGCATTCGGCCTATGCAGGCGCGCAGGCGCTCGTGCTCGCGATCGGCACGGTCGTGAAGGTGTTCGACGATTTCGTCTATCACCGGCAGCTCGCGACCGAAGACGGCCTGAACGTCGTGCTCGAGTTCAGCGCGCGAGTCGGCGACAAGCAGTTGAAGGGCGTCGATCTGATCCGCTTCGACGAACACGGCAAGATCGTCGAGTTCGAGGTGATGGTGCGACCGGCAAGCGGCCTGCAGGCGCTCGGCGCGGAAATGGCGGCGCGCATCGGCGCGCGGCTGCCCGAGTTCAAGTCGAATGTGTGAACAATAAGCGAATAAAAATAGAAATAGAGATTTTCGCTTTCTAAAACACTAATAGCGTTTTCAGGCTAAATCTTACGATTGCATTGCTTTAAACTCCGAAACAGGTCACGTGGTCGTTGTGCCACGCACGCGTGACCGATCCTTGTCATGAACGATTCGCGAACGTTGTCGCGAATCGTTTTATTTCGAATGCGCAACAGCCGTGTTTCACGGCGTGGCGGAACACCGATGTCCCGATCGGATTCAAGTGAGCGTGTGCCGACGCGCATCGCGCGGCGTCGTTCCGCATGCCAATATGCAGTGATCGATCAGGCAGTGGAGGAGACTGTTTCGTCCGCGCGCGCTTTTGCGTGCGCAACGAACTCGCAGGTGTGACCGAAAAATACCAATTGGAGGCCAGATGACGTGTTTCGTTGACCAACTGAAGTTGATTTTCGATCATTATCCCGGTCTTTGGGGCTGCCAGGACAGCCAGTCGCGATTCATTCACGTCAACGATGCATTCGCCCGAGTGGTCGGCGTGCGCAATCCGCGCGAACTCGAAAATAAATCCGCATTTGATTTGCCGTGCGGCTCGTCGAATTGCGCGGACCAATTCCAGGCGCAGGATAGCGAAGTCCGCGAAACCGGCCGGGCGATCAAGGTGCTCGACGTTCATCCGTATGCGTCGGATGTCTGGATGGCGTTCGTCTTCACGAAGATTCCGCTCGTCGACAGGAACCAGGAAATCGTCGGCACGATTTTTCATGCGGCGGAGCTGTCGCAGATCGACATGATCACGCTCGGTCGCGTGATCGGCGATTCGTATGCGGGCAAGCGGATCGGCGATCCTGTCGAGCAAGGCTCGTACCGGATCGATTCGCCGAAGGACGCGCTCGCGCTGACCGAGCGCGAACGGCAGGTGCTGTTCTTCCTCGCACGCAACAAGACGGCGAAGGACGTCGCGAACATCCTCGGCTTGTCGGTGCGGACAATCGAGCAATATATGGAAAGCTTGCGCTGCAAGTTCTCCGCGTCGAGCAAGAACGAACTGATCGATCTCGCGGCGGGCGCCGGCTATTGCAACCGCATTCCGCAGTCGCTGCTGCGCAATCAGCTTTCGGTCGTGCTCGAGCGCGCGGCGCCGCCGATGCCTGCCGACGTGCTGGCGGCCGCCAAGCCGCCGGCCGTCGTCGCGATGCTCTAGCCGAGCGCGCCGCCCGCGACGCGAGCGATCGGCGCTTCGGCGCTTCGCTCGGCCGCGGGCGTCGGCTGCCACGCGGCGGGCGCGACCGCGAGCAGGTGCTTCAGCTCGCGCACGATCGTTTCCGCCGGAATGCCGCTCGGCCGGGCGCCGTCGTGGCCGAGCCGCGGCATGATGTGCTGCACGCCGTCGTATTGCCAGCGGCGCGCGTGCGTGTCGGCCGCTTGCAGGGCGCGCACGAAGATCGACAGATCGCGCCGCGGCCGCGGCGCCGCCGATACGCGCTCGACCCATCCCTCGTAGCGCTGATGCACGACGACGTCGCCGTGCGCGACGAGCGCGACTGTCGACAGCGGCGTCCGGTTGTGAAAGCCGATCGGCGACAGACCGAAGTAGCGCTGCGACACGCGTCCTCGCAGCGCGTCCGCGGCAGGCAGGCGAAACACCGCGAGATCGAGTTCCGGATGCTGCTCGAGCGTGGCGTCCGGATGGTCGAGCAGCGCTTCCGTCGCCGCGTGGTGCAGGTCGGCGTCGCGCCACAGCGCGTCGGGGATCGACGGCGCGTCGAGCAGGTCGCGCAGCGCCGGCAGCAGCGCGTGGAAGACCCGCGCGATGCGCGTGCTCTCGTCGCGCGGCGTGCCGATGTCACGCGACGCTTGCGCGGCGACCGCATTCAGCGCGAACGAAAGCCGGCGGGCGGCGTCCGAGCGGCCGCGCGCGAAATCGCCGAAGCGCGCGACGTCGACGAGCAGCGCCTGATGGCGCAACGCATGGTCGGGCGCGATCAGCCCGTACACCGACGCGAGCCCGTCGAGATCGAAGTGATCGGTCGTCACGTGCCGCACGTCGGGATCGTCGACCCACTCGGGCGCGAAACACAGCACGCTCTCGGTCGACAGGTTCGCCTTGTAGCGCGCGGGCGTGCGGTTCGCCGGCCAGTGCGACAGCGTGATTCGCGTCGCCGCGTTGTGGGTCGCGTCCGCCGAGATGTTCGGCACGTCGCGCGCGCGCTCGAACGGCAGGAACGCGAGGCGGTCGCCGGATGCGAGCCGGACCGCCTCAACCGGAGCCTGGGGCGCGGCCGCGGTCTGCGGCGCGAGCGCGGCGGCAAGGCCGGCGCCGTCGGTGGCGGCATCGCGCAGTTCGAGCTCGCCGTGGCCGCCGAAGTCGTAATGGAGCGCACCGAGATTGCGGCGACGCAGGTCGCACGGATTGCCGTCGCGCGTGACGGCGCCGCCGCCCGCGATCAGGTTTTGCAGATCGATGAACTGGTTGTCGCGGATCGCGACGACGCGGCCCGCGAGCAGCCGCAGCTCGAAGCCATCGAGCCGGGCGGCGACGTCGTCGTCGAACTGCACGACGCGATCGCCGTCGTGAAGGGGAAGAAGAGTCGTCATCGCAGGGATCCTGTCAAATCAAGGTGTCGTACCGAGGTGGAACAGCAGGTAGGCGGCGATCGACCAGACGACGAGCGCGATATGCGTCAATTGCAGGCCTTCCTGACGTATCCAGTAGCCGTACCACAGCCCGCCGAGCAGCAGCACGAGCGCGCACGCGGCGAAGCTGGTCGCGCCGGCGTCGAGCCATGGCAGTGCGGCCGCGTGAGGAGACGGCGTCGTCAGCAGCAGGCAGACGCCGCCCCACATCGCGATCGCGGTGATCGCCTGCAGCAGCACGATGATCACGAGCGCGGCCCGGTGCAGGCCGCGCGACGTCGCCGCGCGGCGCAACAGCGGCGTGTCGACGGGCGGATCCTGCTTCAGCAGCGCCATGCTCATCGTGCGGCCGACGGCGCCCGTCGTCGCGGCGAACGTCTGCACGTTGTTGATCGTGACGATCGTCGCCCATCCGGCGATCGCGAACGCGTGCAGGCTCTTGAACAGATCGATGTCGGTCGGCGGGCTCATCGTGCTTGTCCCGTTGCGGAGCGCGTCCGGGCGGCGCGCACCGCGTGTGCGGTGTGCGCCGCGGTCATCGGGTGCGCACGCGGCGCGCGACGAGCGCGGCGAGCACGGGCGCCGCCGCGAACACGGCGAAGAGCCACGCGGCCGCGTGCTGCGCGCCGGCGAGGCCGCCCGGCTCCGAGAAGCCCGCGAGGTTCGCGACGAGGCCGGCGAGCGCGGAGCCGATCGCGGTCGCATAGAGCTGGACGGTCGTGATCGACGTCGACGCGAGATCCTCCTGGCCGGCCGGCGCGCTCGTCAGTACTTGCGTGAGCAGATGCGGCCAGCCGATGCCGATGCCGAAACCCACCGCCGCGAGCGCTGCGCACAGTAGCGCGAGGCCGGGGCCCGCGCTCAGCAGATGCTGCGGCGGCACGACGATCGCGAGCGCGACGAGCGCGAGCACGACGAGGAGCGGCCCGCCGCGCACGAGCGCCTGCGCGGTGCGCGCGCTGCGCCCGGAGCTGAACAGCGAGCCTGCGGTCCAGCCCGCCGCCATCAATGCGGTCAGATAGCCGGCGAGGAGCGGCGGGTAGCCGTGGATGATCTGCAGGAAGTACGGCACGAAGATCTCGGTTGTCATCCCGATCACGAGCAGGCTCATGCACGCGTAGATCGCGCCGAGCGGCGCGCGCACGTCATACGCGCCCGTCGGCAGCAGCCGGATCGTCGCGCCGCGGTCGAAGCGCGCGATCAGCACGGCGATCGTGAGGCCCGCGGCGACGCCCGCGACATTCGCGACGATCTCCTTCGACAGACTCGCGACCGACACGACGAGCACCGACACCGCGAGCAGCAGGATCTTGCCGATTGCGGGCCGCCCGGCCCGTGCGCCCGACGCTTCGCGCGCGGGCAACTGGACGATCACGATCAGCGCAAGCAGGACGGCGACGGGCACGAGCGCGACGAACGCGAGCCGCCAGGTGCCCGATTGCGCGAAGATCCCGCCGATCGCGGGCCCGCACAGCGTCGCGACCCCCCACATGCCGGACACCATCGCCATCGCGCGTGACCACAGGCGCTCGTCGAACACGATGCGGATCAGCGCATAGCTGAGCGCGAACAGGATGCCGCCGCCGAAGCCCTGCGCAAAGCGGCCGACGAGCATCCACGGCATGTCCTTCGCGCCCGCGCACGCGAGCGTGCCCGCGCAGAACACGACGAGCGCGACGAGATAGGCGGCGCGCGGTCCGAAACGGCTGAGCACGTTCGCGGACAGCGGCGCGCCGATGATCGAGGCGGCCATGAACAGCGTGGTGTTCCATGCGTAGTACTCGAGTCCGCCGATGTCGCGCACGACCGAGGGCAGGATCGTCGTCGCGATATAGATGTTGATCGCGTGCAGCGCGACGCCTCCTGCGAGCGCGATCGAGCGCAAGCCGTTGCGGCCGGACAGCAGTTCTCCCCACGAAGGGGCGGTGATGGAACTCATGGACTACCTCGTCGGTTGCTGGGTCGGGTGTGCGTCAGGACGGCGACAGATGCTGCGAGATCAGGTGCGGATTGCTCTCGAGCATTTCGATCTCCGGGGAATAGACTTCGATTTCGAGCCCGTCGGGGTCCTGGAAGTAGAAGGCGGTGCGCACGCGGTCCGGCCCTGCGTGATAGCCGGGTGCCGGGCCGTTGCCCTTGACGATCTCGATGCCGCCGTCCGCCTCGACGAGTTCGGCGATCGCCTTGACGCCGTCCGGATCCGAGCGCACGCCGAAGTGATAGCCAGGCGGGTAGGCGACCACGTCCGCCTGCTCGATGAAGAAATCGAAGCCGTTCAGCTCCATTACAACCTTCTTCGGACCGAGGTTGTAGCAGTAAGCGGCTCCGAAGATTCGGCGGTAGAAATCGACTGATTTGTCGAGATCGCGGGCGAGGATGTTGATGTGGTTCACGCGCAATTCGTGCGGCCGGCCTTGCTCGGGCTCGTCGCGCAGCCGGCGCCACATCTTGATGCAAGCGGTGAAGGTCGCGAAGCTCGCGAGCCAGTCGCGCGCGACGTCGGACGATGCGTCGGCCGCCGTCAGTTCGAGCGCGAGCGGATAGCAGAACGCGCTCGAATGGCCTTCCTGCCAGACGGCGGGTGCTTCGCCGTTCGCGCCGGCCGGATCGATGCGGATCTGCGCGGCGGCCGCCCAGCCGGCCGGGCCGGTGCGCTCGGCGTTCGCCGCGGCGGCAGCCGAGCGCGACAGCACGAACACGCCGTCGGGTGCGGCGCCGTCCGCTTGCGGCGCGCGCAGCCGGTAGCCGGCCGCCGTGCATTGCGCGGACAGCGTGCGTGTGATCTGTTCCGCGTCGGCGGGATTGACGTCGAGATTGATCAGTTCGAAGACGAGCATGGTTAGACCTCGCTGGCGGGGCGTTGACCGATGAGAAGCGTGTAGCGGCCGATCGACCGCTCGCTGACCGACAGGCCGCTGTCGCGCGCGACGCCGGCGATCCACGGCGTCGGATGCAGCTCGCCGTGATTCGTGTTCACCATCATGTGCAGCGAGAAATCGGCGGACAGCGCCGGCGCGACACGGTTGTCGTCCATCGTCATCGTGAGGATCAGGAGTGCGCCGCCCGGCTTCACGAGGCCGGCCGCATGGCCGATTACCGCGCGCGCTTCCGGATCGTCGAAGTAGTGCAGGCAGTCGTTCAACATCACCACGTCCGCCGCGCCGCCCTCGAAGTTGCGTGCGTCGAGCAGGTTCTTCTCGAAGAACTCGACGCGGCCGGCGAGGCCGTGCGCGTTGATCGTTTTCTGCGCGGCGTCGCGGGTCGTCGGCAGATCCCAGATCTGGCCCGTCAGCTCAGGGTGGCGGCGCAGCACTTGCGCGAGATACGTGCCGTGGCCGCCCGCGAGGTCGATCACGGTGCGCGCATGGGCGAACACGCCGAGACCGCTCACGACGTCGACCATCGGCTGGCTCAGGCGCACCATCGCGTCGTTGAACGCGTCGCGCGCGCGGGTGTCGTGCGCGAAGCGGCTCTCCTGCTGGAAGCCGAGCGGTTTTTCGCTGCGCAGGATTTCGCCAAGGCGGGGCCAGTTGTCCCATTGCAGATGCTGGTGCTCGACGATCGGGCCGATGTAGTCGGCGCTCGTGCTCGTCAGGTAGCGCGCGGTCAGCTCGGTGTTGCGGAACGCGTCGCCGTCCTTGCTCAAGAGGCCGAGCGCGACGAGCGCGTGCAGCAGGATCGAGACCTTGCTCTCGACCATGCCGAAGCTCGCGGCGACTTCGGCCGGCGTGCGGCTCGTTTGCGTCAAATCGAACAGCTTTTCGGCGACGGCGTAATGCAGGATCGCCGATTGCCGGTATTGGTCGGACAGCTTCACCAAGTCGACGACCGAAGTCAGTGCCGCCTTGTCTTCGGTCGACTCGTAGATGGTCTCGACTGCAGATGCGCTCATTGAGGTCCTCGTTCGATGTGGTCCTGGGAAAAACCGGTGCGCGGCGACGGGCGCCGCGCGGCTATTGACGTACTGTCTGCTCGGGTTGCCTCGCGACGGCGCAGCAGGATGCGTTGGCCGCAGCCGATCGCGCGATGGTGGAACGGCCGCAGGCCCCAGCGGTGCGCGACGTCGTCGATCGACGCGACGAGCCGCGGCGCCGGCACGGGCACGCCGCAGCGCGACGGATGCACGTACAGCAGCAGCTCGTCGGCGAGATCGTCTTCGAACAACGCGTCGCATAGCGCGAGATCGGCGTCGATGAACAGCTCGTTGACGCCTCGCGCCGCAAGGCGTACGAGTGCGTCGGGCAAGCGGAGGTCGGCGTCGGCATCGGAGGATGATGCGGATGCGGCCGCCGCATCGGCATGCGCGGCTGCGTAACCGGCGGCGACGCCCGCGTCTTCCCGATGCAGCGCGAGCGTCGGCACGCTTTCCGTCGCCGCGGGCGACGCGTCGAGCGCTGCGAAGTCGCGCGAGCGGACGACGTAGCGCGACGCGGCGCCCTTGCGCGCCGCTGGGAAGGGCGCGCCGTGCGGCGCGAGCACGACGGAACTGCGCGCCCGCCAGTGCCGGACATCGTCGCGCGACTCGGATTCCGTCGCGCCGAGCACCGTCCGGTCGATCGCATCGAGCGGCCCGTCGATCGACAGGATCAGCTTCGCGCGCGTCCACGGGCGGCCGCGCTCGATCCGGCTGAAGAAGCCGATGTTCAGCTCGCGCGCCTCGGCTTCCATCAACCCCTGTTCGACGACGACGCCCGCGTCGGCGAGTCGCGCGGCGCCGCGCCCCGCGACCTGCTCGAACGGATCGCGCGCCGCGATCACGACGCGCGCGACGCCCGCCGCGGCGAGCGCGTTCGCGCACGGCGGCGTCCTGCCGTAATGCGCGCACGGCTCGAGCGTCACGTATGCGGTCGCGCCGCGCGCGCGTTCGCCGGCTTCGCGCAGCGCGTGCACTTCCGCGTGCGGTTCGCCCGCGCGCCGGTGCCAGCCGGCGCCGAGCACCTGTTCGCCGTGTGCGATCACGCAGCCGACGCGCGGATTCGGGCGCGTCGTGTAAAGGCCCTGTTCGGCGAGCCGCAGCGCATGGGCCATGTGCAGGCGGTCGATATCGGAAAACGTATTCATCGTCTGCCGTCCGCCCGGTGCGCGGCGCGTGCCGAATGCCCGGGGCGGCCGCGCGCCGGAGAAGCCGATGTGCGGCGCGCGCGCCGAATGGCGGTCCGTTTCGCGTTCATCGCGCCTCCACGAGCCGGAAGCCCATCGCGTAGATGTCGCGCTGATAGCGGCCGTGACGGCGCGCGCAGCGTGCGAGATCGCCGAAGCGCGTGAAGCTGCCGCCGCGCGCGATCCGGTAGCTGCCTTGCGTGAGTGCGAGGTCGTCGTCGATCGCCGCACCGCCCGGATACGGGTGATAGTCGTCCGCGACGTATTCCTCGACGTTGCCGGCGAGGTCGTCGATCCCGAACACGCTGCGGCCGAGCGGGAAGATGCCGACGGGCGTCGTCGACAGCGGCCCGGCTTCGACCGTGTTCGCCGCTCGCGGATCGAACGCGTCGCCCCACGGATACTCGACGCCCGTGCCGCCCGACGCCGCGTATTCCCACTCGGCCTCGCTCGGCAGCCGGAAGCGCCGGCCGGTCGCTTCGCTCAGCCAGTCCGCGTAGGCGTCGGCCGCCTCGGCGGGCACCGACCAGACCGGATGATTCGCGCGCTCGACCGGATAGACGCCGAACGCCCACGACGTCGGCAGCCACGGCGCGCCCGTCTCTTCGAGAAAGCGCCGGTATTCGAGGTTCGTGACCGGGTAGCGCATCATCCGGTACGCGGCGAGCTCGGTCGTGTAGCGTGGGCATTCCTTCGCGATCCACTCCTCGATCACACCGACGCGCTCCCATTCGGCGATCACCTGCGGCACTTGCTCCGGCTCGGTGCCGAGCCGCGCCTGCGCGGCGGGCACGTCGCACATCTCCGGATCGAGCGGACGGATGCGTGGGTCGCCGGCAAAACCGAGCAGCGCGCCCGCCGCGTAGCGCCGCTCGAACGGTGCGCCCGGATCCTGCGCGATCGCGACCCACTGCGCCGGCGCGAGGCGCAGCAGGTCGAGATGCGTCGAGAAGACCGTCGCGGGCGTGCGCGCGACGAACAGATCTTCCGGCAGCGCCATCGCCGCGCGGTCGCTGAGATAGTTCGGGTTGTCGGCCAGCTTGAGTGTCATGGGCATGAACTCGCGTCAGTCGGGACGGGATTTTCGGACCGTCAGCACCAGATAGTGCAACCCGGCCTTCGGCCGCGGCACCCGGTGGCTGCTGACGGGCGTGAAATGCGCGGCGCCCAGCAGTTCGACGAGCTCGGGCTCGGTGAACTCGCGATAGAGGCGCTGTGCGTGGTTCGCGTACAGCCGCCCCGCGCCGTCGGCCTCGAACACCGAGATCGTGAAGAGACCCTCGGGCCGCAGCAACGCATGGATGCGCGCGAGATACGCGGCGTACGCGTCCGGATGCTGGTGGTGCAGGCAACCGTTGTCGAGCGCGCCGTCGAACAGGGCTTCACCCTGGAGCTCGGACACGGGACACGCCACGAAGCGCACGCGCTCGCCCCAGCGCTGCGAGAGCTGCGCCCACTCCGGCGGCTCGACGAGGTCGACCGCCGTCACCCGGTGACCGTGCTCGAGAAAGTACGCAGTGTCGCGGCCGCGGCCCGCGCCCGCGTCGAGGACGTCGGCCGGGCTGCCGAGATGCTCGTGCAGGATCGCGCTCGCCGGGCGCATCGCCGCCTCGTCGGTCCAGACGTCGCGGCCGTCGTGGTAGCTCGACACGAAATCCGAGCGCAGCACCGCCGCGTACTCGTGCGGCGCAGCGAGCGGTCCGTCGACGGGGGCGATCGTGCGCTGCGCGTCGATGTAGTGCGGTTCGGCGGCGCTCATACGCGCTCCAGCGGAATGCGGTAGACGTCGCCGTCGTACGAGCTCGCGAGGAACGCATGCGCGGCGGGGTCGTAGCAGAGCGACGACACGCCTGCGGTCGTCACGCGCACGTCGAGCGCCCAGCGCGCGTCGGTGCGGTCGTAGACGGCGACGCGGCCGTTGTAGCTGCCCGTCGCGACGTAGCGGCCGTCGGCGCTCGCCGCGACGCACTTGATCGAGTGCGTGTGCGGCGTCGCGATCACGTCCGCGTGATGGTCGGGCGACCAGATCCGCAGCTTCAGATCGCGGCTCACCGATGCGAAGAAACCGTTGTCGAGGCCCGCGCAGCCGTTCGCGATCTTGTCGTGCGCGCGCTTGAGCGTGAACACCGGCTCGAGCGTCGACGCGCGATACCATGTGGCCGACGCGTCGGCCGCGACCGAGAAGATCAGGTCGCCCGAGATTGCGATGCCCTTGACCGCGTTCGCGTGCAGCGGCAGGTCGGCGACGTGGGTCGCCTTCGCGCCGTCGATCCGCAGCACGATGCCTTCGCCCGTGTACGCGCCGATCACCGCATGCGCGACGCCGTCGCGCGCGAACGACACGCCGCAGTTGAGCGGCGAGCGGTGCTGGTGAAGCTCGCGGCCGCTGCGCGCGTCGAACACCTTGCCGAGCTGGCCGCCCGTCAGGATCAGGTCGCCCGCGGGCGTCAGGAAGTTGCACAGGCTGCCCGTGCGCGCATGCTCGCGCTGGTCGACGCGCGCGATGCCCGCGTCGCCGATCGTCCACAGATGGCCGTCCACGGCGAGCGCCGCGTTCACGCCGTGCGTCGGCGGCAGCTCGGCCGCATCCCAGCGCTCGGCCTTCCAGTTGTAGCGGCGATAGCTCGAATGGAACGTCGAGAACACGATGTGCTCATCGCCTTCGAACGAGCACGAACGCGGCCACACTTCGGGCGGCAGCGCCGCGCCGCCGAGCGCCTCCGGCTGTCCGGACGCGCCGATCTTCCACAGCCGCATCGTGCGGTCGTACGACAGCGACACGAGCAGGCCGCGATCGCCGTCGAGCACGAGGCGCTTCACGCCCGCGTCGTGCGCCGGCAGCGTCGCGCGCTCGCCGTCGCCGATCACGATGATCTCGCCTTCGTCGTTGCCCGCGAAAATGCGGCCGTCGGCGGCGATCGCGATCGTGTCGGTCTCGATGCCGTCGAGATCGATGTCGGCGACGAGGCCGTCGTGGCCGAGCGACCAGCGCTTGATCGTGCCGTCGTCGCTCGACGACACGATCTCGTCGGTGCCGCGCATCCATTCGACCGAGATCACGTCGGCGGTGTGGCCGCTGAACGTGTTCAGCAGCTTGCCGCTGAAGTCGTAGACCCGCACGCGGTGATCGCGCGACGCGGTCGCGACGAGCGGCTTGTCCGGATGGAACGCGCTCATTTCGACGTCGTCTTCCTGGTCGGCGAACACGGCGACGAGCCGCAGGTCGGGCACGGTCCAGAGGCGGGCGCTGTAATCGGACGACGACGTGACGACGTACGCGCCGTCGGGCGAAAACGCCCCCTGGTTCGCGAGGTGGTCGTGCATCGCGCGGGCGAGCGGCCGTTGGGTTTTCGCGTCCCACAGGATGACCTGGTTGTCGTAACCCGCCGTCAGGACGTATTTGTCGCGATGCGCGGCAATCCCGCTGATCGGTGCGCGGTGAGTGATCATTGAAGTTCCTGGCTGAGGTTGATGGCGTGACGGTGGTGATCGATCTTCGCGCGCAGGTAGCCGTGATTCGTGCTGTTGACGAACACGCCGGTCTGCAGCACGCGCTTGATCCGGATGCCGTACTTCTCGATCTGCGAAATCTTGTCCGGGTTATTGGTGACGAGCGAGATGTCGACGACGCCGAGCGCCTGCAGCATCTGCGCGGCGACGCGGAAATCGCGCAAGTCGTCGGGGAAGTTCAGCGCGCGGTTCGCGGCGAACGTGTCGAGGCCCTGCGAGATCTGCAGGCGGTACGCGTCGAGTTTGTTGTACAGTCCGATGCCGCGGCCCTCCTGGCGCAGATAGAGCAGGATGCCGCCTTCGCGGCCGAACATCGCGACCGACTCGTCGAGCTGCTCGCCGCAATCGCAGCGCGCGGAGCCGAACACGTCGCCCGTCAGGCACTCGGAATGCACGCGCACGAGCGGTGCGTCGGCGAGCGGCCCGAAGACGAGCGCGAGATGCTCCGCGTTGTCGCAAAGGCCCTGGAACGTCACCATCTCGGGCTCGAACTTCTGCTGAGCGGTGCGCGGGCGAATGGGCACGTTCACGCGCGTACGGACGGACGCGCTCAGCGTTGGGGGGATTCGACCATCATTCATGCTGTGCCTCAAGGTTATTCAACATTGAGATACGCATCGCGAAGAACACGGAAGCGTTGCTGCTTGTTGTTATGTCGAAGGGGTGAATCGACTTCCGGTTTGTTGCTGTCTCTCGGGTTCTAGGCGAGCTCTTGATTGGCTGCTGCGTTCGATTGTGCAAAAGCATCGCCGATTGTGCATCCGTACCGATTACGGTATCGCCGATCATTGATCGATCCGTGTCTTCGTCATCCGATTGGTTGCGTGCTCAACCAATCGTAATTGCACCCGCACTCGCACTCGCACCCGCACCCGCACTCGCACCCGCACCCGCACCCGCACCCGCACCCGCACCCGCACCCGCACCCGCACCCGCACCCGCACCCGCGGCCGCCGCCTTGCCGTAGTCGGCCGGCGCGTCGGCCGGACGCGGCGTCTCGCCCGCGCGCTCGATCCAGCCGCCGAC
>NZ_LOWC01000146.1:0-916 GCF_001522845.1 Burkholderia sp. BDU5
AGAGACGGTTTCAAAAAGGCCCGGTGGGGCTGTTAACTTTCGCGGCGAGCTGTTAACCTCAGGCATCGGAACAACCGAGACCGAGGAGATGGCCAAGCCGATCATCGACGACGAACTGTGGATATTGATCGAGCCGTTATTGCCGCCACCCAAGCCGCGGCGCGAGAAGAACCCAGGCCGCCTGCCTGTTTCGAATCGCGCCGCGCTGACCGGCATCCTGTTCGTTCTCAAGACGGGACTGCGCTGGCGCGACCTGCCCGCCGAGATGGGCTGCGGCTCGGGCGTGACTTGCTGGCGACGGCTACGCGATTGGCAGGCTGCGGGCGTATGGGATCGCCTGCACGAATTGCTGCTCGCGAAGCTGCGAGCAGCAGACCAAATCGATTTCTCGCGAGCCGCAGTCGATTCCTCATCGATTCGCGCCGTTGGGGCGGGCCAAAAACTGGGCCAAACCCCACCGATCGCGCGCGACCCGGTTCCAAGCACCACATCGTCACCGACGCCAATGGCACGCCGCTGGCGGCGATCCTGACCGGCGCGAACGTTCACGATGTCACGCAGCTGCTGCCGCTGATCGATGCGATTCCGCCAATTCGTGGATTGCGCGGCCACCCACTGCAGAGACCGCGCGTGGTCTACGCCGATCGCGGTTACGACTCTGAGCGGCATCGACGAGCGTTGCGCGATCGCGGTATCGAGCCGGTTATCGCCAAGCGCCGCACCGAACATGGCAGCGGCCTTGGAAAATATCGCTGGGTCGTTGAACGCACGCATGCCTGGCTGCATCACTTCCGTCGTCTCCGCATTCGTTTCGAGCGCCGTGCAGACATTCACGGCGCGTTCCTCAAACTCGGTTGCTGCCTGATCTGCTGGAATACCCTTCGGCGGGCCGACCAGTCTTTATGAAACCGTCTCT
>NZ_LOWC01000147.1:0-11818 GCF_001522845.1 Burkholderia sp. BDU5
AGCGGAATCCCTTCGAGGCTCGGCTGATCGACCTGCGCATCGCTGTCGAGCTTGTTCGACGGCGCGTGATAGTCGAAATCGCGCAGCGCGACGTTGTTCGACTTGATCCGCCGCGTGCGCTGCAGACGCTGCACGCCTTCGCGTCCCTGAATCGCGCGCGACTCCTCGCCGTCGGGCAGATACTCCAGCTCGTCGTTCGGCAGTGGCAAGTCCTCGAACCGCTGCGTATCCGAGATCACCACCACGTGCCGGTCCTGCTCGTGCTCGATCCAGAAATAAATCCCTTCGTCCTCGAGCAACCGCTTCACGAAGTTCAGATCGGTTTCCTGGAACTGCACGCAGTACTCGCGCGGCTCGTAGCTGCCTTCGAGCTCGAACCGGTAACCGTTGCGCTGATGCCCCTGGAACACCTGCTCGACGATCTGCGGCACGCTCATGTTCTGGAAAATCCGGCTGTTGCGATTCTCCGCCAGAAACGACAGCCAGCTCTTCAGCTCCAGCGTGTACGTGTACTGCCCGCTCATCTGACCCGTGTCGTAGCCGCCGAACACGTGCGTGTTGAACGTCCGCACGTCGCCGCCGCCCAGATCGATGTCCGCCGACAGCGACGAGCCGAGCAGCGCGTCGAAATCCAGGTCCGGGTCGTGGCTCAGCAGATCCAGTTGATACGACGGCTCCTGCGACAGGTTTTCGTGGACCACGAAGCTCAGCGCGACCGCATCCAGCTCCAGCAAGGGACTGCGCAGTTCGATCAGACGCATGACGGTTCTCCCGTCGTGCCGGCATCCGCCGATGTCGTCTCGTGAGGCCGCGGCGCTTCGGCCGGAGGCTCATCGCTCGCATCGGCGCGCGCGTCGTGCACTTCACGTGATTCATGCGATTCGCGTGCTTCGTGCGCTTCCGCGGAAGCGGCCGCCGCAGCCTCCAGCGCAGCCGCAGCTGTAGCCGCCTGCTCGCCGAGCGTCGCCGCGTCGGTGCCGTTGAGTTCCCATGCGTCTTCGTCGAACACGAGCGACAGCTGCTCGTGCGCGGACAGCCGCACCGTCTTCAGCGCGCGCCCCTCCGCGCGTGCAGCGAGCACGCCGCGCGCGACGGCCGGCATCACGTGCTGGCGCAGCAGATCGCGCACCGCGCGGCCGTTCGCCGGATGCTGCGACACCGCGTGCGCCACCCATGCCGCGACGCCTTCGTCCGCGCGCCACTGCAGATCGTTCTCCGCGAGGCGCTCGCCAAGCTCGTCGAGCGCCTGCGTCGCGATCCCGGTGAGCGCATCGACGTCGAGCGGCCGGAATGCGACGAGCTGGATCCGCGCGAGCAGCGCGGGCGAAAAACGCCCTTGCAGCCGCTCGCCGACGAGCTTGTCGAGCTTCGCCTGCGAAATCTGCGCATCGGCCTTGCACGCCGCTTCGATCTCGACATCGCCGAGATTGCTCGTCAACAAAATGAGGCAGTTGCGGAAGCTGATCCGGCGACCTTCGCCGTCCTCCATCCAGCCCTGATCGAAGACCTGATAGAAAACTTCATGAATGTCCGGATGCGCGCGATCGAATTCGTCGAGCAGCAGCACGCTGTACGGCTTCTTGCGAACCGCTTCGGTCAGGCGCCCGCCCTTGCCGTAGCCGACGTATCCCGGCGGTGCGCCCTTCAGCGTCGATACCGTGTGCGCTTCCTGGAACTCGTTCATGTTGAACTGGATAAGATTGCGCTCGCCGCCGAACAACAGCTCGGCGAGCTTCGCGGCCGCCTGGCTCTTGCCCGTGCCGGTCGGGCCGGCGAGCAGCATCACGCCGAGCGGCCGGCGCGGATCGTTGAGCCCCGAATGCGACACTTGCAGCGCTTGCGCGATCGAGCGCATCGCGCCCGTCTGGCCGTGGATGCCCGCGTTCAGCGCGCCCTCGAGCTCGACGACGCGCTGCGCGTCGTCCTGCGCGAGCTGCGCGACCGGCACCCCCGTCCACTCGGCGAGCACCTCCGACACCACGTGCTCGTCGACCCAAGGACGCACCCAGCGATTCGCGCCGATGCGCACGGCGAACGAATCGCCGTCGCTGTCGGCCGACATGGGTGCTTCATCGTTCAGACGCGCGAGCCACGTGCGCACTTCGTCGCGCTGCGCGTCGACGACCGTCTCCAGCGTCGCCGCCTGCTGGAAGAGATTCGCTTGACGGCCTTCGAGCTCGGCCTCGTCGCCGGGCGTGCGCACGCCCATTCGGCGATCGCTCGCGCGCCAATCGAGCGTCTGACCGATCGCGAACGCCTGATGCTGCAGCCGTTCGAGCTCGGCGGGCGCGCAGTTCTGGCTCATCGCAACGCGCGCGCATGCGGTGTCGAGCAGGCTGATCGCCTTGTCCGGCAATTGCCGCGCGGGCAGATAGCGGCGCGACAACTCGACCGCGCCACGCAGCGCCGAATCGACGATGCGTACGCCGTGGTGCGCGGCGAAGCGCGGCGCGATCGTGCGCAGCATGTCGACCGCCGCGTCGTCGTTCGGCTCGTCGACGGCCACCGCCTGGAAGCGCCGCACGAGCGCCGCATCCGGCTCGATGTATTGCTTGTACTCGGACCACGTCGTCGCGGCGACCATCCGCAGTTGGCCGCGCGCGAGCATCGGCTTGATCAGATTCGCCGCGTCGCCCGTGCCGGCCGCGCCGCCCGCGCCGATCAGCGTGTGCGTCTCGTCGCAGAACAGGATGATCGGGCTCGGCGCGGCGATCACCGCGTCGATCAGCGACTTGAGCCGCTGCTCGAATTCGCCGCGCACGCCGGCGCCCGCCTGCATCCGCGCGAGATCGAGCGCCCACACCTGCGCGCCGAGAAGCCCGGGCGGCACCGCGCCCGCGTGGATCTTCTGCGCGAGCGCCTCGACGACGGCCGTCTTGCCGACGCCCGCCTCGCCGACGAGGATCGGATTGTTCTGGCGGCGGCGCGACAGGATGTCGATCACTGTCCGCAATTCGTCGTCGCGGCCGACGACGGGATCGAGCTCGCCGCGCGCGGCCTGCTCGGTCAGGCACGTCGCCCATTTCGCGAGCGCATCGCTGCCGCCGTCGGTGCCGGTTTCGCCCGCGTCCACGCCGAGCGCGCCGCCGCCGACCGCCGCCGGCGCCTCGTCGGCTTCCGGCCAACCCGATGCGAGCGCCTCGTAGCGCTTCACCACTTCATCGAGCGCGGCCGACGTGATGCCGGTCGGCACGCGCTGCTGCAGCCAGCGGCGCGTCAGATCCTCGTCGAGCCACGCGAGCAGCAGGTGGCCGGAGCGCACCTTGCCCGCGCGCGCCGCGATCTGGCTCCAGATGACGGCCGGTCCGACGCTGCGCTCGAGCGAGCTCGAGATGTCGCGCAGCGAGTCGCCACTGACGTCGAAGCCGTCGAGCGCCTTCTCCATCCGGCGCTTGACTTCGCCGACGTCGCTGCCGAACTGCTCGAACAGGCGTGCGAGATCGCTCTGCTCACGCTGCAGCAGGCACAGCGCCCAGTGATCGAGGTCGATGAAAGTGTGCCGACGGGATCGGCCTAGCGCCGTGGCGTCGACGAGGGCCGCATAAGTCGTGCGGCCGAGACAGTTGAATATGCGTTCGCGATTCACGTCTAGTCCCGAAAAGATTCATAGACAGTCAAGGTGCGCAGCGCCCGATTCGGCCGTGACCACGCGTCGACGCCGACACGCATGCACCCAACCCTTCCTGCGAGTTCAGGGCGCGTCCACACCTGAACCTTGATGACAGGGTAAATTCGTCCGTCGACGAAATCCGTCACGACCGCGGACACCGCCAGGACGGCTGCCGCGCGGCGTTGCCACCGATAGAACTCGTCTGCTTCGATCGGACCGATCACGATCTCGATCGAGTGCTGCACGTCCCAGATCCGCGCGCCGAGCCGCCATCCGCCGAGCCGCCGCGCGTTGTTCGCCGCCGCCGGCACAGGAATCCAGCGGCCGTGACGCGGCACGACCTGCAGCGCGACGCCAAAGTACGCACGCAGCATCCGTTGCAGATCGGCAAGCGAGCGCCGCGGCGCGCAGTAGATGCCGGGAAACGCGCGCCGGCACGCTTGCGTGTGATGCTCGAACGGATCGAAGTCGGTCTGCGGCGCGCGACGCGCGTCGGCGAGCGCGGTCACGCGCTCGACGAACGGATTGCGTGCGCGCTCATAGCCGAGCACCGGATGCATCGACGACCACGCCGAGTAATGCAGCCACGCGAGGTCGCCGCATGCGACGTTGACGAAGCGCTCGAACGCAGCGTTGCGCTCGAAGCGCTTCTCCTGCATCGCGTGCTCGGTCACGTGCACCGGCAGCGGCCCGTACGGCGCGAATAGCCCGAAATGACGCTGGACCACCGTGACCTGCGGGTGATCGTCGTCCTCGATGAAGCGCGGCAGTGTCACGTGCACGCGCTCGACTTCCGTGCTCGCGAAATGCATCTCCGCCGGCTGCTCGATGCGCAGCCACTTCGGCAGCCGCCGCCTGCGCGCCGATCGCCTGTCGTGCCTACGCTGCAGCGCTTCGACCCGCCGCATCAGCTCGAAGAAGGTGCGGCGAGGCGTCAGCGCTTTCGTCACGCGGTCGAGCGTCGTCACGTGAGCCTCCCATCGCGCGACGCCGCGTTCGTGTGCGAGCTCGCCGCATCGCCGTCGAGGCGCACGACGATCTCGATGCCATCGTTGAGCGTCGCCGATTCGGCGAGCGCCTGCGCGAGCAGCCGCCCGAACAACCAGCCGCCGCGATCCGCGTGCAGCGACTCGGCAATGTCGATCTCGACTTGCGTCGCACGAACGAGCGCGGTCGGCGCCGCGCGACCTGCCGCGACGAAGCGCGAGCGCAGCACGACCGAGCGCAGGCTCTCGAGCCGCTGCCGGTCGAGCGCATCGTCCTTGTCGATCGCGAGCAGCAGCTGCTCGACGATGCGCGCCGTCACGTCCTGCTGCTGCGACACACGCAGCGCGAGCGGATTGCGGCCGATGTGCGACACGGCTTCCCAACACGCTTCGACGCTCGGCTTCCCGCGCGGCGCGCTCGCCGGCCACAGGCACTCGATACGCTTCACCGCGGTCGGATCGAGCAATTGCAGTTCGGCGTCGAGCAGCGCGGTCGGCCGCCAGTCGCGATCGGCGACGAGCGCGCGGCCCGTGATCGTCGCGACATCGTCCGGATCGAGCGTGTCGTCGACCATCGAAACGGCGATCAAGTCGTGACTCGCGAGCGGATCGAAACGATCGCGCCGCACGCCGTCGACGAGCAGCGCATCCTCGCGCCGCATGCCGTAACGGATCGAGCCATCCTGCCCTTCGTAGCCCGCCGTCTCGAGCACCGACCGCGCACGATGCGCGCGACCATTGGTCTCGCACACGAACACCTCGTTCAGTGCCCACAAGTGATGCGCGGCGGGCCGCATCCGGTCGACCGGAATCCACTGCTCGGGCTGATTCGCGTCGTACGGCACCGGATCGAAACGTTTGGAATACAGATTGATCGCCGGCGTCGCGAAGAGGCGGAACTGACTCGCATCGACGTCGCCGACCAGATCGCCCGGCGCGTCGCGCAACGCGAAGAACAGCTCGAACGCACGCGCGGACGGCGCTTTCTCGGCGACCACAGCCAACGCATCGACGTAGACGCCGAGCAGGCGCGTCGGCTGCGCGAAGTACTCGCGCAGCAGCCTCAGCCCGGGCAATCCGCCGAAATCCTCCGGCAGCAGCGCCTCCGAATCATCGACGCCGGAGAGACGAATGCCTGACATCGGCAACGTCAGCACTTCGTCGCCGCGAGCCGTCGACACGAGCGCGAACCACGCGGTCGTATCCGCGAGCAGCGCGCGATGCAGCGCATAAGCGCGCGGCAAGTCTCCCGCGAGGCTCAGATGCAGCGGCGCGAACCCTTTGTCTTCGCGCGACAGCTCGGAGATCGACGCGCCGCCTTCGACCTCGAACTTGAAGCGCAGCACCGCGTGCGACGACGCGAGCCGTTGCGCGAGCAACGACGGCAACCCGGTGATGCTGCGGCTGCATTCGACCGACGCGAGACGCAGCGGCAACAGCGTAACGTCGCGCGCGGTCGAGAACATCACCGGCAGCTTGCGGCCCGGCAGATGAGCCGCCACGAGCGAGCCGCGCGGCAGCGTATTGCCGCGGAACGCGTCGGGCGACCCCAGGTCCGGATGGAACGCGAATGTCGAGATCGCCGGCGTCGAAGCCGTGTAGAGCGGGCAGAGGCGCCCGAGCGCCTGCTGCGCGAACTCCGCGCATTCGCGGTCGAGACGCTTCTGCACACGCGCCGACAGATACGCGACACCCTCGAGCAGCCGCTCGACGAACGGATCCGTGACCGCATCCGGATGCAGCCCGAGTGCCGAAGCCACCTGCGGGTGCTCTTTAGAGAAGCGCGCGCCCGCATCGCGAAGCTGCCGCAATTCGTCGTTGTAGTAGTCGAGGAAATTCATCGCCGTTCGCCGTTCACCGATCGTCCGCCAGGCCGAAATAACCGCTCAGGTAGTCGAGCGCGAGACTCACGTTGAGCTCGGTTCCATCGTCGCGCGCCTTCATCGACACGTCGAAGTAGATCGTCTGCGGCAAGCGCCGACGACTCTCGGTCCGAGGCTTGACCGTCGTGCTGGCGGGATCCACGCGCGGCTCGAAGCGACGAATCACTTCGCAGATGTGCGCGGCGGCGTGAGCGGGGTTGATCTTCGTCGCGCCGGCCGCCTGCATCGGCGGACAGCCGAAGTTCAATACCGAATGCGCTGCCGGACTGTCGTCCGCGACGCGCATGCGCGCACCGCGAATCGCATGATTCATCAGGTCGACCAAATGATCCGCGACGACCTCTTGAAGCGAATGACGACGAATTCGTCTGGACAGCTTGTTGTAGAGTTGAAGATCGCTCACGTGCGTGTTCCCGAGTGTTGTGGCGCGAGGCCACAACACTGCCCAAGGTTAGCCTGGAAACTAGAACCTTCCGACGGGTTAGATCGGGGCGTTCTGCTTGAGGTCGTACCCGGCCTTGATCACCGCGCCCATCGTGCCGTCGTTGCGCTGTTCGCGATACTCGAACTCGATCTGGGCGAAGTTGATCCGGATCTGGTCCGTCGGCAGCACGCCGTCGACTTCGCCGCTAGCGTGACCGAGCTGCGAGAACGGCATGTTGCCGAGCGTACGGAACGACGACACGAGGCCGCTCGCGAACGAGATCGTCAGGAACTCCTGCTGGCCCTTGCCCGACTTGCGGCAAATCAGCTTCGCGGTTCCGATGTGCTCGCCCGTCGCACACATCAGGAACAGCTTCGGCGAAGCCTTGTTCGACACCATGCGGAACTCGAAGTCCTTCATCTCGACCTTGCCCGCGCCGCCGCCGCTGCCGAAGCCCCAGCGACCCGAGTTTTCTTCCGCCCACTGCCAGCTCTGAATCTGGATCAGACCGGGGTATTGCTGATCGGTCGACTCGCCCTCGACGCCATCGATCTGCAAGAAGTAATCAACCAACGCATTTGCCATGCTATGAACTCCTAATTAGTTATAACAAGACCATATCGAAAAGACCGCTGTTGAATCTGCTGCGGAACGGTTCGACTCCGACCCGCAACGCCTCGAACACCTCCTTCTTTAAGCGAAACCGCAACCGGCCCGGTAGTCGCGGCTCAGGTCGTCACCTCTTGCTTGGTCGACGGAAGCTTCGAAACCAATCGGAGAGAAACGGTCAAACCCTCCAGTTGGAAATGGGGGCGCAGGAAAAACTGCGCGCGATAGTAGCCGGGGTTCTCCGGAATCTCGTCGACGACCACTTCCGCCGCCGACAGCGGACGCTGCGACTTCGTGACCTCGCTCGAGATGCTCGGATCGCCGTCCACGTAGTTCATGAGCCAGTCGTTGAGCCAGCGCTGCGTGTCCTCGGCCGACTTGAACGAACCGATCTTGTCGCGGACGATGCACTTCAGGTAGTGTGCGAAACGGCACGTCGCAAAAATGTACGGCAGCCGCGACGACAGATTCGAATTCGCGGTCGCGTCGTCGTCCTCGTAGATCGCCGGACGATGCACAGTCTTCGCGCCGATGAACGCAGCAGTGTCCGAATTCTTCCGGTACACGAGCGGCATCAGGCCGGACTCGGACAGCTCGTGCTCGCGGCGGTCCGAGATCGCGATTTCTGTCGGGCAGTGCAGATCGACTTCGCGATCCTGCGACGGCAGTACGAACTTCGGCAGCACCTCGACCGCGCCGCCTGACTCGACGCCGCGAATCTTCGTGCACCAGCCGTAGGTCTTGAACGCGCGCGTGATGTTGGCGCCCATCGCGTACGCAGAGTTCGCCCAGCAGAAATCCTCGGCGCGGTTCGGATCGACCTTCTCCTCGAAGCCGAACTCTTCGACTGGCTGCGTCTTCGGACCGTACGGCACGCGTGCGAGGAAGCGCGGCAGCGTGAGCGCGAGATAGCGCGAGTCGTTGCTTTCGCGCAGACGGCGCCAGAACGCGTATTCGGTCGCGGTGAAGATCTTCGACACGTCGCGCGGGTTCGACAGCTCGCTCCAGTCGTCCATCTGCAGCAGGCCGGGCGCGGCGGCCGCGATGAACGGCGCATGCGCGGCCGCCGAGATCTTCGACATCTCGGTCAGAATCGACACGTCCTGCATGCTGTGATCGAAGTAGTAATCGCCGATCAGGCAGCCGAACGGCTCGCCGCCGAACTGGCCGTACTCCTGCTCATAGATCATCTTGAAAATCGGACTCTGATCCCACACGACGCCCTTGAAGCGCCGCAGCGTCTTGCCGAGATCCGCTTTCGAGATGTTCAGGTAGCGGATCTTCAGGTTCTCGCTCGTGTCGGTATTCGACACGAGATAGTGCAATCCGCGCCATGCGCCTTCGAGACTCTGGAAGCGCTTGTTGTGCAGCACGAGCGTCAGTTGCTCGGAGATCTTCTTGTCCAGTTCTGCGACCAGTTGCTCGATCGTCTGCGCGACGTCCTCGCGAACCACGACCCGGCTGCGCCGCGCATACGCCAGCAGCGTCTCGACGGCGTTCTGCACTGCCTCCGCGGCCTCGTTGGTCCGCGGCCGGAACGAGCGGCGCAGGATATCCTTCAGATCCTCGTTGACGTTCTGATCGACGACTACCTTCTCGGCAGACGATTCAAGCTGCTGCATACTCATTTCGCACCCTCTTCCGGTTGTTGGTCGCCGCCTTCACCGGTGCTGCCGGATTGTTCCGTCGCCTCGGCGTCGCTCGCCCATTGCGGGCTCTTCAACAATTCCTGGATCACGTCTTCCGCCGCGGCCTTACCGTCCATGTAGGTCAGCAGCTCCTTCAGGCGGTTGCGCGCTTCGAGCAGCGTCGACAGCTCGGGAATGCGCTTGACGACCGCAGCGGGCTCGAACGATTCCATCGACGTGAACGTCAGGTCGATCGGGATCAACGTGCCGTCGTTGGTAAGCACGTTCTTCACGTGGTAGCTGAGCGACGGCGCGATCTGCGCCATGCGCTCGTCGAAGTTCTCGACGTCGATCTCCTGGAAGCGGCGATCCTCGACAGGGCCGAGCGGCTCGGTGTTGTCGCCCGACAGGTCCGCCATCACGCCTGCGACGAACGGCAGCTCGACCTTCTTCTGCGACCCGTAAACCTCGACGTCATATTCAATCTGCACGCGGGGTGCACGACTCTCCCCGATGAATTTCTGTCCATCCTTTTGTCGAACCATGATGAGCAAGCCCTCTACACGAAGTTGTTCACGTTACTTGATAGAGCTCTGCGGCCGGTTCAGCTGGGCCACCAGAGAAACCGCCTCGGGATAGAGCTCCGCCATCACTTCCTCGAAACCCGCCCCTAGCATTCTTTGAATCCGCGACAGGAAGATCGGCGCCGGATGGCTCGGCTCGTGGACGCGGAAATACTCGACGATTCGCTCGAGCGCCACACCGACTTCCTGCCTCGACCTCAGCGCGCCGCCCTGGCCCGCAGCAGGCAGCGGCGCATCCAGCGCCGGCGTGCCTGGCGCCGCGTCGACCGGCTTCGTGGCGGCGACATCTGCACTTCCCGCACTTCCAGTTTCCGTCTGCGTGAGCCGCGACGCCGCCACGCTCAACAGATCCAGTGCGCGCGAAACGTTGAGCTCTTGCTCTATTGCAGCGATCGATTCCCTGATTCTCGACAAGGAATCCTGAATGTTATGTACAAGAATGTTCGCTCTAATGCGATAGTCGCGATCCTCCACGATCGAAGCGGCGCGCCCGCCGATCAGATCGTTGAGCGTCGCGTCGCGATCTTCGAATCGGGAGCTGCCGAGCTGATGCAGGAACTGCGGTCCCGAAATCCAGCCGAGATGAATCGAAAGCGTTTCGCCGGGCGATTCGTCAGGCAGCGCGCGAGGATGCAATTCCTCGACGGGCGCGCTCATCAGATCGGCCAGCAATCGAACGCCATCGGCCAGCCCGATCAATCCGCGCCGCGCGATGCATGCGCGCAGATGCCAAATGGCGACCCGGACGTCTTTCGCCTTTTTCAGTAAAGCGAGACATGCGGTTTCGACCGAAGCCCATTGAAATGCGCTCTCACCTTTTCGTTGGGGCGCGTAGCCGACGGAATCGTATTCGCAGATGGCCGCGTCGATTTTGATAAAATCTTCGTCGAAATCCAGTAAATCCGGCGAGTGGCCCGGTAGTGCATCGTCGTTCATGGTCTATCCGCAAATCACAGGCGACGGGGACTGTCTTCGCAAAACCAGATTAGCTTGTGTTTTGTCAAAGTACCCAAACTTATTTCTTCGAATGTATTAACGACCACATAACTCGATGCCTACTATATGCCGGAGCGTCTTGGGGAATTAGATGAGTGCGCACCAAAAAAAGACAAACAGATGCTCCCAGTTTCCAGAAAAATTTTCCACGGAAACCGTTTACGCCGCTGCTTTTTTCTCAGCGATATCAACCCGCCCCTTCCGCCCGGCCCGAGCCCTGTAGACCGGCAAGCGCCAGCCATCCGCATCGGCAATCGATAAGATGCACCTTCGCTAAATCAAATGCGGCGCACACATAAATCAATACGCTGCCGCGATTACAGCGAAAATACCATCCAAGCACCGGGTTTAATCTGAAGCGTCACACCTTAGAATCCCTCGACGACAACGGTGTGACAATCATTCATATCGTTACAGTCTACGCTGTAAATTTATAGAACGCCCGTAAATTTGGCAAGCAGAAATAATTTTTTCTTACAAAGAGAACTATAAGTTTGATTCAATCAAATTGAAATAAGAGGATTACCTCCAAGCCAGAGCGAGTATCGAACGGCGCGGAGATTTTTATCTTGAACGCTCCTTCTGAGCGACATTCGTCGATCCGAGCGTCAACTTACTCAATCACTACTTCAAACATTCAGACCTGATTTCCGAGACTACTTAATATGTATTCGCAATCGTTTGCGAGGCCTGTTCATCCAAGATAAACGCACCGCATCGGAATTGCAAGACGGCTGAAAATGCCCGTCGCCTTTGCCGCGAAACCGATCCGGCACGCGCACGGCGCAAGTACATGCGGAGAGGCCAAGCGAAGCACCTTTGTTACATCGAGCTTAATTTAACTCAATCAAGAGAATGCCTCGTTGCCGGATAGGCGACATATCCGCCAAACGATCAATATCGATGCGATAACGTCGAAATCTAGCAGGCTGTTGAAGTATCCCCCTCGCGGCGCAGCGGTAGCTTTCCAAAGAGCTGCGGCGCCGTTTTTAGGGGTGTCGATTTGCTGCTGAATTTCCTTAGAGACGGTTTCAAAAAGGCCCGGTGGGGCTGTTAACTTTCGCGGCGAGCTGTTAACCTCAGGCATCGGAACAACCG
>NZ_LOWC01000148.1:0-1541 GCF_001522845.1 Burkholderia sp. BDU5
CGTGAAGCCAGTCTCCGATATCACCGATCCGCCGCCGCAGCCGACGCGTTCACCGCGCATCACCGATCGCCAGGCCGAAATCATGACGGCGGCGCTTTGCGACGTGATCGCGAACAAGAAGTTGCCGGCCGATGAAGCGCAGGCGGTGATCGGGGAACTGATCGGCGCGATGGTCAAGCAAGTGACACGGTTGAACGAGGCCGTGGCGGCGGCGAACAATCCTGCCAGGGACGACATCAAGGCGACGATCGACAACATCCGGCAGCCGGTCGAGTTTCGTTCGGACGCGAAACCGGAAGGATTCGCCGTTACGAAAGACCTCGAGGTCATCAGTTTGTCGGTGTCGATGACCGGGCGCCGATTGATCGCGGTTGTGCTGTTCGGCCCAGACGACTTACCCCGAGCCGAGTCGGTTATTCGGTCCCGGATCGCTCCGAACAAAGACGATCCAGCGCTTCGTGATTGTCTCCAAGCCGCTGTACGTAGATGTCGGGAGAGTCGCCGGTCACAGGATGAACAACCTTGACGACTTCGAACATGGTTGCCGCATCCGGTCCGTCCGGTAATTCGATCCAGTCGCCAGTCCTCGGCAGCACGACGAAGCTGTACTCGCCGATCGCCGTCCCGCCTGGTGCAGTGATAACCATGATTTCGAGTTTTGTGTCCACGCGAACCCCGTGATGTGGTGGTTGAAGAGGTCAGAGGCTTCGATTTTCGCATAGCGGCGGTTCGCATCTTTGCAGTCGGCCAGGTGTTGTCCTGGCCATTATTTCGCCCCGGCGCCAACTGGGTAAGCAAGTGGGTAATCAACTGGGTAACCATTGATTTTTCGTATGAACCAGCCAGAAATCAGGATGTTCGCGCTTTGGACGCCGGCCGCCACGCTGCCCGAGAGCGAGATCGAAGCTATGACGTTCGAGGAATGCCTGGCGAAGGCGCTCGAGATCGGCATTACGCGCTTCGATCGCAAGACGCTCGCGAAGAAGTCGAAGATCCACTATCCGCATCTCGGCGACCTGATCGCCGGGCGCCGGCCGTTCCCTGCGACGAAGCTGCACCTGTTCTGCATGTTCAGCGGCTGTGACTACCCGCGACAGTGGCTTGCCATCCAGGAGCGCAAGGCGATCGACGAATACCGCCGGCTCAGCCAGCAGGCGATCGGCGAGTTCGTCCAGCAGGCATTCGGCCAGCGGCAGGTGGCCGCATGACGTTGACGCTCAGCCACCGCGACGTCGGCAAGCATTTCGCCCGCAAACTCGGGCGCCCCATGACCTACCTCGGCCTCATCGAGGAAAAGCACCTTTTCATCTTCCGCGATCCCCCGCAGGACTACCTCGCATTCCGGCCCGACCAGCTCTGGATGCTCGAGCGCGTGCGTCCGGAGGCGGCGCCAATCGACAACACAAAGGAGGACGGCTCGTGCTGACCGAACTGTTCGAGCGCGCGGCGTTCCGCGCAGGCTGGCGCGCCGCGCGCGCCGGCGTCCCGTTCCATGAGAACCCGCTGCGCGGCGCGCTCGCGCGCTTCGCACGGCAGTGGGG
>NZ_LOWC01000149.1:0-37330 GCF_001522845.1 Burkholderia sp. BDU5
CGCTATCTAACCGAGTTGTTCAAGGCATTGCCCTACGCGCGAAGCGTCGATGATTACGAGGCGCTCTTGCCATGGAAGCTGGCCCAGCGCAACGTCGACACGACGGCCTAATTCGCGTCACAGCGCAAGGGCGTGGTCAATCGATCGCTTACAAAAGAATTCTTGCTGATGGATTTAAGGCATACCTTCAATTCATTCCGGCATTCGGCGCGCATCTGCGCAGTTTGGCTGCTGGGACGAAGGTGCTTTCCACGAACCGTAGTCACATAGCGAGTGCTGAGATCGCGTTACCGTCCATTGCTGAGCAAGCTGCGATCGCCGAAGTGCTCTCCGACATGGACGCCGAACTGGCCACGCTGGAAGCGCGACGCGACAAGACCCGTCTGCTGAAGCAGGGCATGATGCAGGAACTGCTCACGGGCAAGACAAGACTGGTATAGGGGATCCACATGACCGATGAGATCGGTAAGTCAGAAAAAGCCACGCAGAACCGCGTCATCAAGCTGTTCACCGGGCAGTTGAAGTACGACTATCTGGACGACTGGACCGATCGCGTCGACAACAGCAATGTCGAAGAAGCATTGCTGACTGCATATCTGACCAATGCCGGTTATCGCCCTGCCCAGATCAGTCAGGCCATCTATCGGCTCAAGACCGAAGCCAACCACCCGCAGCGCGACCTAAACGCCAACAACGAAGCCGTCTATCAACTTCTTCGCTACGGCATTCCCGTCAAGGTCGAAGGCGACAAGGTCGCGCAGACTGTGTGGCTCATCAACTGGTCGCAGCCAACGCGCAATCATTTCGCGATTGCCGAGGAAGTCACCCTGAAGGGCGGATACGAGCGTCGCCCGGACATCGTGCTCTATGTGAACGGGATCGCCGTCGGTGTGCTGGAACTGAAAAACAGCCGTGTCAGCATCGGCAATGGCATCCGGCAGAACCTGTCCAACCAGAAGCCCGAGTTCAATGCATGGTTCTTTAGTACCGTGCAGTTCGTCTTCGCCGGCAACGATTCCGAAGGGCTGCAATACGGCACGACCGGCACGCCGGAAAAATTCTTCCTCCAGTGGAAAGAAGACGAGGCGGATAACAGCGGTTACAAGCTCGACAAGTATCTGCTCGGGATGTGCAGCAAGGCCCGGCTCATCGAGCTGATGCACGACTTCGTCCTGTTCGATGGCGGCGTCAAGAAGCTACCGCGCGTGCACCAGTATTTCGGTATCAAGGCCGCGCAGGAACACGTGCGCAGACGCCAGGGCGGGATCATCTGGCATACCCAGGGCGCGGGCAAGAGCATCCTGATGGTGCTGCTGGCTCGATGGGTTCTGGAAAACAATCCTCACGCCCGTGTCGTCGTCATTACTGATCGCGATGAACTCGATAAGCAGATCAAGCGCGTGTTCGAGGACAGTGGAGAGACGATTCACCGCACCAGCAGCGGCCGTGACCTGATGACGCGGTTAGGTCAGCCGACACCGCGCCTGCTGTGCTCGCTGGTGCACAAGTTCGGTGCGGGTAAGGGACTCGGTGATGGCGACTTCGATGCCTTCATCAAGGAACTCGAGTCACAGCCCGGCAGTGCCGCAGGTGATCTTTTCGTGTTCGTCGATGAATGCCACCGCACGCAAGGCGGGCGTCTGAACCGTGTGATGAAGGCGATGATGCCGTCGGCCGTTTTCATCGGTTTCACTGGCACACCGCTGCTCAAGCGCGACGCCGCGACCAGCCTCGAGGTGTTCGGCAGCTACATTCATACCTACAAGTTTAGCGAGGCAGTGGAAGATGGGGTCGTACTTGATCTCGTCTACGAGGCGCGCGACATTGATCAGCAACTCGGCTCTCAGGACAAGATCGACAAATGGTTCGAATCGAGGACCAAGCCGCTGAACGACTGGCAGAAAAACGAACTGAAAAAGCAGTGGGGCACGATGCAGCAGGTGCTCAGTTCGCGCGCCCGCATGGATCGCGTGGTCGAGGACATCATCTTCGATTTCAGCATCAAGCCCCGACTCTCCAGCGAACGCGGCAATGCCATGCTGGTGGCTTCCAGCATCTACGAGGCATGCAAGTATTTCACACTGTTCCAGAAGACACCGTTCAAGGGCAAGTGCGCGGTCGTCACGTCGTACAACCCGCTGGCCAAGGACGTGACGCTGGAAGAAACCGGCGCGAATACCGAGACCGACAAACAGTTCATCTACAACACCTACACCGAACTGCTGAAGGACGTCCAGCCGAAGGCGGGCATGTCGAAGACCGAGACGTATGAGGAGCAGGCCAAGGCCCGGTTCATCAACGAGCCGGCCGGCATGAAGCTGCTGATCGTCGTGGACAAGCTGCTGACCGGGTTCGATTCACCGCCCTGCACGTATCTGTATATCGACAAGTCCATGCAGGATCATGGACTGTTCCAGGCCATCTGCCGTACGAACCGGCTGGATACCGCTGACAAGGATTTCGGCTACATCGTCGATTACAAGGACCTGTTCAAGAAGGTCGAAAACGCCATCGCGGTATATGCGTCTGAGCTGGACCACAGTGCAGGTGGTGCAGATCCCGAAATCCTGCTCGAGAGCAGGGTCCAGAAGGGTAAGGAGCGTCTGGATGCGGCGCTGGAAGCGCTGGCGCTGCTGGTGGAGAAGGTTGAGCCGCCCAAGGGCGAGCTGGAACACATCCATTATTTTTGCGGCAATACCGAGATTGGCGACGACCTCAAGGCCCGCGAGCCGCTGCGTGTCGCCTTCTACACAGGCGTGGTCGGCTTGCTCCGTGCCTATGCGCTCATTGCTGATGAACTGGATGAGGCAGGCTACAGCGCTTTGCAACAAGTCATCATCCGCCAGGACCTGGACCAGTATGTGAAGCTGCGCGAGTTGATTCGCCTGGCGAGCGGCGAGACGCTTGATCTCAAGCCGTACGAAGCCGACATGCGCCACCTGATCGACACGTACATCGCGGCCAGCGAACCGCGCAAGATTTCCGAGTTTGAGAACGTCGGTTTGCTCGACCTGATCGTGAAGACCGGCATCGCCGATGCGATCGCGAAGAAACTGGGCAGTATGAAGGACCGGCAGTCGGTCGCCGAGGCCATCGAGAACAATGTGCGCAGCAAGATCGTCAAGGATCACCTGACCGATCCGGCATATTTCGCGAAGATGTCGGCGTTGCTCGATGAGATCATCAAAAAGCGCAAAGAAAAAGCCATCGAGTACGAGGAATACCTGAAACAGATGGCCGACCTCGCGGCCCGGGTGCACGCAGGCAAGTCGGACGATACGCCTATTGCGCTCGATACGGGGGGCAAGCGCGCGTTGTTCAATAACCTCATAATTGCCAATCGCCGCACGCCGGAGCAGGCGCTGGTGTTGTCGCTCGAACTCGATGCGGCCGTGAAGCGCGTGCGCCCAGATGGCTGGCGTGGTGTGCTGCCGCGCGAGAACATCATCAAGCAAGCGCTGTGGGAGATTCTGAAGGACGATTTGGAAGTCGAGGCTATTTTCCGGGTCATCGAAGCGCAGAAGCAGGAGTATTGATCGTGGAGTTGCGTAATAGCATCGACCTGGGCGATCTTCAGGTCGATGTGATCAGGAAGGAAATCAAGCATGTCCATCTGAGCGTGTATCCGCCAGACGGTCGTGTGCGGATTTCTGCGCCCCTGCACATGACGCCCGACATCATCCGCGTGTATGCGATCACCCGGCTGGACTGGATCAGGCGACAGCAGCGCAAACTGCTTTCGCAGGAAAGGGAGACGTCCCGTGAATATTTGGACCGGGAGAGTCACTACGTTTGGGGTAAGCGTTACCTGTTGCGCATCGTAGAGGCAGACTCGGCACCCGCCGTGCGGCTGAAGCATTCCACGCTCGAACTCAGCATACGCCCCGGCAGTGACGCGAGCCGTCGCTGCGAATTGCTTGACGCCTGGTACCGGGACCAGCTTCGTGCTGCCGTGCCCGCGTTGCTGAAAAAATGGGAGCCGCTTCTGGGCGTAAAAGCCCACCGCGTCCTCGTGCAGCACATGAAAACGCAGTGGGGAAGCTGCAATCCGGTGTCGGGCAACATCCGCCTGAATACGGACTTGGCTCGCAAGCCATCAGATTGTCTGGAATACATCCTCCTGCATGAACTGCTGCACCTGATCGAGCCGACCCATAACGCGCGGTTCCAGTCGTTGATGGATCGGTTCATGCCGCAGTGGCGGCAGATTCGCGACGAGGTGAACCGATTGCCAGTACGGCACGAGCACTGGGTGTATTAATGCGTGACGATTGCTGTCGCGACGCTGGATTCATTGCGGTCTGTCGATCCGAATCCAATGCGGCCAACTGAAGCCCTGGCCTGGAAGCTACAGCAACCTCACTCATCAAGTGGACGCCGATGGGCGACCGGAAGTCTACAGCCGGCGCGACGCCTCCATCGTTCTGGTGGTAACCCGTTCCCTCGTAGCGATTTCGATGGGATGGTAGAACCTGCCTACAATGACAACCGCGCGTAGCATTCCGATCGACCAATCGATTCAAGCTTGGTCTGCCGGACAACCCGCCCGACCTGATGTTCTCACCGAGGAATCCGCCGATGCCAGATATACCGTCCCAGGCTGCACTGTTTGAGGATGATTACCTGCTGCGCGAGTTGGGTCAGGTGGCACACGTCCCGCAGGTGGCGCTGACCGAACTCGTGGCGAATGCATGGGATGCAGGTGCAACGAAGGTGGATCTGATTTTGCCCGCAGCGATCGGTGAAACGTTGACCGTCACGGACAATGGTCATGGCATGACGCCCGCGCAGTTCAAGAAACGCTGGATGACGCTGCGCTATAACCGTGAGAAGCATCAGGGTCCGAATGTCGAGTTTCCGGCGGGGCGCACTGCACGCCCACGCCGGGCTTACGGACGTAACGGCGTCGGTCGGCATGGGCTGCTGTGTTTCGCAGACGAGTATGAAGTCCAAACTTGGCGCGACGGTGATCTGGCGAGTTTCATTGTCGGCACAGAATCAGGTCCCAGTCCTTTTGTGCTTCGCAGCGAAATCCCGGGCCGGCGAAAGGGTAGTGGTACGCGGCTGGCTGTACGGGTGACCCGTAAATTGCCTGACGCCGAGGAAATCCTGACGGTGCTGGCGGCACGTTTTGTCCATGATCCAGAGTTCGAAATCCGGGTCAATGGCGTTCAGCGTTCCTTCGCTGAGATCGAAGGTCGTGTAAGCGAAGAAACGCTTGATCTTGGTAATGACCACCGTGCCACGATCATTGTGATCGACTCGACGCGGCTCAATCATTCTTCGCTGCATCAGGGTATTGCATTCTGGGTGCAGCGACGGCTCGTGGGTACTCCATCATGGTCGGTGGGACAGGCCACATTCGATGGGCGTACCCGGTTTGCCCGCCGCTACAAGGTGATCGTCGATACGGAAGGGTACGAAGCAGACGTGGAGCAGGACTGGACCGCATTTCGATCCGCCGACGCCGTACGCGAGTTATATCGCGCCACCGCCGAGCATATCGGCAAGGTCGCGCAGGGGCTCGCCGAAGAGATTGTTGATGCGACGTCGGAGGATGCACTGACGCAGAACCGGACTGAGCTGGCGGGGCTGGGGCAGGGGGCGCGGCTGGAGGTGGCCGAGTTCACGAAGGCAGTGGCGCAGGCGCATCCGACCGTATCGCCGGAATTCCTCGCCACAGCGGTCAAGGCAGTCATTCATCTTGAGAAGTCAAAGAGCGGTACGGCATTGCTGCAAAAACTTTCAACGTTGCAGGCGGATGACCTTGATGGTCTGGACCGGCTTCTGGCCGAATGGTCAGTCAAGGATGCCTTGCGCGTGCTTGATGAAATCGATAGCCGTATAGGCGTGATCGAAACCATCCAACGTCTGGCGAGCGATCCTGCCACCGATGAACTACACACACTGCATCCATTGATCCTGCGCTCGCGCTGGCTGTTCGGCCCGGAGTTTGAGTCGGAGGAATACTGTTCGAACGCCACGCTGAAGACAGTAGCCAGCGAGCTGTTCAAAGGCAGTCAGGCGCACTTTATCAACGATCGGAACCGTCCGGACATCGTGGTGCTGCCGGAACAGGCCACATGGCAGATGACGGGTATCGAGTGCTTTGACCCTGCCGACGCAACGATCACGCGAATGGAGCGGATTTTGGTCATTGAGTTGAAGAAAGGCGGCTTCCAGCTTACTCGCAAGGATATCAATCAGGCGGGCGGCTACGTGCAGGATATCTCGCAGTCGGGCGCCATGTCCGGCGCGCCCTACATCTGCGCATGGGTCGTCGGGCAGAAAATTGCGGCGGGAGTCGAGCGTGAGATGAAGTTCGGCAACCCGGAATATGGTCGCGTCCGGGCGGCCACGTTCGGTTCGCTGGTTGATACCGCCAATGCTCGTTTGTTGAAACTGCGTAACACACTGGCGACTCGCTATGAAGGCGTCGCAACCGATCAGTTGCTTAGCCGCGTACTGTCGCAGCCGGTACAGGAAAATATTGCGCTGACCTACAGCGGGCCGGCAACGGAACTAGAGTCGACGGATGGCTAACCACTATCCCAAACTCAACCCGGAGAAGGCGCTGATCTGGCCCATCGTCCACCGCGCCAATGTGCCGTGGACAGAAGCGGGAAGCTGAGCGGCTCTGACTGCATCCGTGAAAAGCTTCTTCCGCGAGTCCTTGTTCCAAGGTTTGCCGCACTCGGTCGAGAAGGTGGTTGCCGGAGCGTTGCCCGTTACCTGACGCCGTTGTCCGTATATGGCGCACGTCAAGCGGGTACGCCTCGCTGGCGGTTCTCGGCCTTCGGACGCTGGAGAGGGTCATCAAGCTTCATGCCGGCGGGGAGCTTCTCGTTAAGCTTGACCCGGAAATCCTCGTGGCGCATGAAGGTCTCGGCGGACACGCTCCCCTGTGCGAAGAGGTGGCTGAGCGTGGCCGAGCTCCGGTAGAGCTTCACGTGGATGAGATCACGCCCGTCGCGCACGAGGTCGCAAAACTCGATCTTGTCGTAGCCGTTGCCGAACGAGATGTTTTTCTTGTCGAGCAGCTCGAATCCGGCGTTCTCCTTCACGACGCTCTCGTTGTATAGCCCCTCGTTGGCATGTTGATAAACGGGCATCTTCGCCGGCTCGGCGTCGAGCCGCTTGAAGTATGTGCCAATCTCATCGACGAACTTGCGGCTGACTTCATACCACAGGCCGTTGCGAAGTATCCGCCCGAGAATCCCCGTTATTGAGCGAACGTCGCTGATGGCCGACGATTCTCCCATTGCGATGACGGGAGGACGTTCATGCAGGAAACGGAGAAGTTGCCAGGGGATGCGGCGGATGTGAGTTCGCCTCCAGCGACAGGGCGGCGCAATCGAGGCACGCGGCCTTGGCGAGAGGTAATAGGCGAGTTTCGAGCAAGCGGGTTTCCCGACTCATCGACGATGAGCTTGGTCGAGTGCAATTTTAGCCCAGACTTCCGCGATGCGATGCGATTGATCGCCGAGGCAAGTTGACCGACGATCTCGATCCTGAGCTTTGCACGAGTTTTGTTCTGCCGAACCTCCAAAACGCCGTCCCTGATGTGGCGCTCGTCCAGCTTCAAAACGTCGGCCGGCCGCTGGCCCGTAAGATAGGCTAGGTCCATTGCCTCGCGTAGAGGCACGTCGGCCTTTTCCCACAGCTTCCGGTATGCGGCGTCATCAATATAGCCATCTCTTCCCGATTCCCTGTGCTTACGAACACCGACACAAGGATTTGAGCGGTCGGTAGCACCCCATTCCCTCGCCTTGTTGAAGATGTGCGAAAACAACGCGATCTCCCGGTTGGCAGCAACGGGTGACTCCTTTCGCCAGTCCAGATACTTCCGAATGTGAATCGGTTTGATCTCGTCCAAGCTATGCCGAATTGGCGCATGGGAGTTTGAAGACTATCCGGATCGTTAGCACCCTCCCGCACGACATGGACTTGGTGATTTTTCGCCACAAACGGTGTGTGCATCCAGATCGATAACCCCCCGCGACTATCGCATCGGTCGAAATAAAAAGCCCGGCATTCAGCCGGGCTCCCCTCAAGGCAACGAAATCGTCAAATTAGCCGACTCTGGCCCGACCTTGATGACCTGCGAATAAGGCGCCAACGCCTTCACGGTGCTATTGCGCAGATACGTATTGAGCCCGGCGTAAGCAAGCAGCCCGACGAGCGCGAACACCGCCCCGATCGCCCACAGCGGCACCTCGCGCTTGAGCCGATGCGAGATCTGATCCGGCAGCGGCCAATGCGGCGCGAACGGCGCGCGCTTACCCTTCATGTGCGCGATCTCGTCGCCGAGCCGCGCGGTCAGATACGCGAGCTTCTCCGGCCCTTCGAGCAGATACTTGCCCTGGAAGCCGAGCAACAGGCACATGTGGAACACCTCGAGCGACTGCAGCCGCGCTGCGCCTTGCGCGCGGCATTCTTCGAGATACTGATAGAACTTCTCGCCCGCGAGCTGCTCGCCGAACAGCACGAGCTGCAGCGGCCGGCGCTCCCAGTCCGCGCGGATCTTGAACTGCGACGACAGCACCGATTCGTCGATCGCCGCGCAAAACGCGAACTTCGCCGCATAGACGTCCTCGGCGGCGATGTTGAGCTTCTTCGCGCCGCGCTCGAACTCGCTCAAGAATTCCTGGATGCGTGTGCCGAACTCCGATGCATCGCCCGGCTCGCGGCCGTTCTTCAGCAGGAACAGCATAAAGAAGCCGTCGTACAGCAGATCGACGAGCGAGCGCGCCTGGAAGCCGGCGTCGGTCGACGACGCCGTTTGCGGCGCGGGGGGCGGCGTGTTGTCGCCGAAAAGGGAAGGCGCGTAACTCATGACGTGACGGCGATCAGTTCGAATTTGAGATCGTTGATTCCGGACGGCGCGTAGATCATCGCCGACTGGGCCTGCAGCATCCGCTCATAGAGCGGGCTGCGCGCATCGAGTGCGAAGTAGCATGCGCCCGGGCGCACGGGAATCGCGGGCGGCACCTGCGGCGTGTATGCGAGCCGCACGCCCGGCATCGCGGACAGCACGAGCTTGTCGACGTCGTCCGGTGCGCCGACTTTGAAGCGCGCGGGCACGGCCTCGACGAGCTCGACGGAAGGCATGTCGGCAGACACCGCGAGATAGAACGCGGTCTTGTCGTCGATCTTGCCGGAATCGAGCCGTCCGACATGGAACGACGGCCGCACTTCCTCGAGCGTGATCGCGAAGTAGCGCGTCGAGATCACGGTCTCGAGCAGGTCGCGCAGGATCGTGTCGAGGCGCGCGAAGCCGGGGCCCGGATCGTCATGCCGATAAGCGGGCAGATCGGCGAGCACGTGGCCCTTCGAGAATGTCATCAGCTGGCCGGCGAGGCGCAGCAGTTCCTGGAACAGCCGCTCCGGATGCAGCGCCGAATGCTGGTGCAGGTGCGCGAGCGCGGCGAACGCGGCGCTCGCCGTGTGCAGCAGCCAGAACGATGCGATGTCGCCCGAGCGGAATTCGATGATGTTCTTCGTCGGCTCGCGATGGAAGCCGTACAGCGCATTCACCTTCGCCTGCAGCGCGTCGATCAGCTGGCGCAGGCGCTGATGCAGGATCGGCGACGCCTCGATTGCGAGGCACGGCGGCACGAAGCTGTCGTCGATCTCGAAGCCGGACGTCGCGGTGCGGCGCACGCGCACGAGCGGGATCGACAGCAACTGATCGCGCGGCTCGCTGTGCGCGATCAGCTTGACGTTGGTCTTCAGGAACGTGATGTCGGCGTCGGCGGCGTCGGTGAAGTGGTCGGCGACGCTCGCCTGCTCGCTGACGAAGCGCGACACGAAGCCCCCGTCGCGGTTTTCCGCGTAGTTCGAGCCCGTCTCGCGCAGCGGATGCAGCGCGAGGTAGAACGTGAATTCGTTGATGCCGTCGGGCAGCGTGTCGAGCGCGATGGGCGGCGGCAGTTCGTCGGCCTGCGGCGCGGAGTAGAGCGCGCCGTCCGGGAACACGAGCGACAGTTCGCTTGCGCGCAACACGTTGCTGCCGAGCGCATCGCGATCGAACCGCACCGAACGCACGCCCCAGTTGTACGGCTGGATCGTCTGAATCGATTCGAAGAGGCGCGCTTCGTGATACGCGTCCTGCCGCTGAAAGTGCTGCGGCCTCAGAAAGAGGCCTTCTCCCCAGAGCACCTTGGCCGAATAACTCATGTTAAATCCGCTTAAATGTGATTAGGCCGTTGGTCGGTTTATTCGCGTCGCGATTGGCAAGCGAATCGTTAATCCTTGTTAAATGACTTTTAAATGTCATCTCGAATTTCATCCGCAGTTCACCGACGAGAGCAAATCGAGCCGCTCCGTCGGCATGCCCTGTTGCGAAGGAAGGACGGTGCCGTCCGTCACAGTCATCGCGCAGTTGTGCAGGCCGATGATTATGCCGGATTTCTCGGACTTCGCAGGATCGAAAGTCAGCTTCCAGCGCTGCAGCGCCGGGTCGCGAAAAAGCGCGACGATGCCGAATGCCTGCGCTTCGCGCGATACCTTTTCGGTCGCGTTGTAGCGCTGTCCCGGAATCAGCGTAATCTCGCGCACGCTCAGGAGATCGTTGCCGAGCGCGGTCTTTTCCTTGGCCGGATCGGTGAAGCTGTCGAACGGCGCTTGCTGGAACGACGTCGGATCCTTCAGCGCGTAGAGACGCACGACGAGCGCGAGCGGGCGATTGTCGTTCGCGGCGTTGAGGTTCGGCGCGGCGTAGAGCGTCAGGCCGACGTTGCGCGGCGGCTTCTGCGAATCGGGCACGTCGGGCTTGCCGACGCCCACCATCTGCAGCGCGGCGCTGCCCGCCGAGCCGAGGAGCGGCACGGCGGCCGCGCAGCCGCCGAGCAGGATGCAGGCGGCAAGCGGCAGCGCGTAACGAGTCACATGCGGATTCATCGATTTTCCGGGCGCGGCGCCCTTTGCTCCCTGTCAAAACTATCAGTTGCTTGGCCGATTTGGCCGCACAAAAACGTCTGCGTCTTCAATTGCTGAACAGATCGCCGTCCGTATCGTTGTATTCGGAAAAAATTTCCACAAATTGGGCGAAATCAAATTCTTTTGCGGCAATAATTGCATTGGGAGCGGTACACGCGTGATTCCCCGGGCGTGCGCGGCCGCGTCGGGCGGCGCGCTGCGCTGCTTTCAAAACGGCCGCTCTTCACGCGAAGATTGAATTATGAAAAATTGATCGGTACTATACCCGCGCGCTTGTAGCAAAGCAAAATCACGAATTCTCAACGATTTAAAACGCCCGCGCCGGGGAAATAAACGATGAAAGACCGTCTCTTCGCAAAACTTTCTGGGGTAGTGTTGGCCTGCGGCATCATCGCCGGTTGCGCATCGCAGCCGACTCCGCCCACGTCCGAAGCATTCAACAAGTCGTTGGCCGACGCCGACGCGGTGGCGAAGGCAGGCGATCAGGACCGCGCGATCGGCCTTTATCAGCAACTTGCGAAATCCGATCCGACACGCGAAGAGCCGTGGTCGCGAATCGCGCAGATCCAGTTTCAGCAGGGCCACTACGGTCAGGCGATCGTCGCCGCTCAGGAGGCGCTGCAGCGCGACAAGACCGACCGTCAGGCGAAGAGCGTGCTTGCCGTCGCGGGCCTGCGCATCGCGACCGAATCGCTCGGCGAGCTGCGTCAGGATTCGTCGCTCGCGGGCGACGCGAAGTCGGATGCGCAGGCGCTCGCGAAGCAGCTGCGCGACACGCTCGGCGAAGCCGCGCTGTTCCCGCCCGAGCAGCAGACGAAGCCCGTCGTGAAGAAGCGCCGCATCGTGCGTCGCGCGAAGCCGCCCGTGCACGAGGCCGCGCCCGCCGAAAACAGCACGGCGGCCGCCCCTGCGGCGCCGGTTGCCCCCGCCGCGCCTGTGACGCCGGCACCCGCGAAGGCGTCAGGCGGCGATCCGTTCAGCGCGCTGCGTTAAGCCGCGCGCGATCCACACACTAATCGGGAGCCGTCGATGGCGAAGAAAGAAAGCATTCAAAAGCGCTTGCAGAAAGTGCGGCCGCCCCGCGTCCAACTGACGTACGAGGTCGAACGGGGCGACGCGATCGAGATCAAGGAACTGCCGTTCGTCGTCGGGGTCGTCGGCGATCTGGCCGGGCAGTCGGAAGTCGAGCAGCCGAAGCTGCGCGACCGCAAGTTCGTCAACATCGATCGCGACAACTTCGACGACGTGATGAAGGCGATCGAGCCGCGCGCCGCGTTCCAGGTGGAGAACCGCCTGAGCGAAGCGGGCGGCAAGTTCGCGGTCGATCTGAAGTTCCGTTCGATCAACGATTTCAATCCGGACGAAGTCGTCGAGCAGGTCGAGCCGCTCAGGCGTCTGCTCGAGGCGCGCTCGAAGCTCGCCGATCTGCGCAACAAACTGGCCGGCAACGACAAGCTCGAAGACCTGCTGAGCGAAGTGCTGTCGAACACGCAGCAGTTGGACGCGCTGAAGAAAAGCGCCGACGGCGGCGACAAGCAGGGCGAATGAGTAACGGGGTGGCGAAATGAACCAGCAAACGGCTGCGGCCCAATCGACCGGCGCTCAGGCCGGCACGGAATCCTCGCTGCTCGACGACATCGTCGAGAAGAGCAAGGTCGCGAAATCCGAATCCGAGCATGCGCGCGCGAAGGATCTGATCGGCGAACTCGTCAATCAGGTGCTCGACGGCACGGTGGTCGTGTCGGACAACCTGTCGGCGACGATCGACGCGCGCGTCGCGGAGCTCGATCGCCTGATCTCGTCGCAGCTCTCGGCCGTGATGCACGCGGCCGAGTTCCAGCGTCTCGAGAGCACGTGGCGCGGGCTCGACTACCTGGTGAAGGAAAGCAACACCGGATCGACGATCAAGATCAAGGCGCTGCACGCGCCGAAGCGCGATCTCGTGCGCGATTTCAAGAACGCGTCCGAGTTCGACCAGAGCGCGCTCTTCAAGAAGGTGTACGAAGAAGAATTCGGCACGTTCGGCGGCTCGCCGTTCGGCGTGCTGGTCGGTGATTACGAGATCTCGCGCCAGCCGGAGGACCTGTACTTCATCGAGCAGATGTCGCACGTCGCGGCGGCCGCGCACGCGCCGTTCGTCGCATCGGCCGCGCCCGAGCTGCTCGGCCTCGAGTCGTTCGCGGATCTCGGCAAGCCGCGCGACCTCGGCAAGGTGTTCGACACCGTCGAATACGCGAAGTGGAAGTCGTTCCGCGATTCCGAAGATTCGCGCTACGTCGGCCTCACGCTGCCGCGCTTCCTCGGCCGCCTGCCGTTCAATCCGAAGGACGGCGCGATCGCGGAGAACTTCAACTTCGTCGAGGACGTCGACGGCACCGATCACAATAAATACCTGTGGTGCAACGCGTCGTGGGCGTTCGCCGCGCGTCTGACGGCCGCGTTCGACGATTTCGGCTGGTGCGCGGCGATCCGCGGCGTCGAAGGCGGCGGCCTCGTCGAGGATCTGCCGACCCACACGTTCAAGACCGACGACGGCGAAATCGCGCTCAAGTGCCCGACCGAGATCGCGATCACCGATCGCCGCGAGAAGGAGCTGAGCGACCTCGGCTTCATCCCGCTCGTGCATTGCAAGAATTCAGACTACGCCGCGTTTTTTGCCGCGCAGTCGGTGCAGAAACCGAAGAAATACAGCACCGACAGCGCCAATGCGAACGCCGTCCTGTCCGCGCAGTTGCAGTACATCTTCTCGGTATCGCGCATCGCGCATTACCTGAAGGCGATGATGCGCGACAAGATCGGCAGTTTCGCGTCCGCGCAGAACGTCGAAACGTTCCTCAATCGCTGGATTTCGCAGTACGTGTTGCTGGACGACAACGCGACTCAGGAACAGAAAGCGCAGTTCCCGCTGCGCGAAGCCTCCGTACAAGTGTCAGAGATTCCCGGCAAGCCGGGTGCGTATCGTTCGGTCGCGTTCCTGCGCCCGCACTTCCAGCTCGATGAGCTGTCGATTTCTCTGCGCCTTGTCGCTGATCTGCCCAAACCGGCAAATTCATAAGCGAGTTGAGATCGCCCGGGCGGGCCGCCCGGGTAGGACGTTAAAACCACCTCTTTGGGGAGTCGTAGGCCATGTTAGACATGTACTTGAAGTTCGGTAATCCTGCCGTCAAGGGCGAGTCCGCGGACAAGGACCATGACGGTTGGATCGAGCTGAAATCCTGGGACCATTCGATCATCCAGCCGCGTTCGGCGACCGCGTCGACCTCGGGCGGCCATACGTCGGAGCGTTGCGAGCACGGCGACATGGTGTTCACGAAAGAAATCGATATGGCGAGCCCGCTGCTGTACCAGCACGCGTCGGGCGGCACGACGTTCGACGAAGTGACGATCGATTTCATGCGTTCGGACGGCGATGGCCAGCGCGTCAAATATCTCGAGATCAAGCTGAAGTACGTGATCGTCGCGAGCGTGACGCCGAGCGTGCAGAAGGAAGGCCTGCCCCTCGAGCAATTCGCGCTGAAGTATGCCGCGGTCCAGTGGAAGCAGACGCAGCAGAAGATCGGCGGCAACCAGGGCGGCAACACGCAGGGCGCCTGGAGCCTTACGAAGAACGACAAGACCTACGCGGTCTAAGTTCGACGCGGGAACGGGGCACGGCGCGTGCCCCGTTCCCGTTTTGCGTGGAGCCCGATGAAACGCTTCGAACCGAGCTTCCTCGACAAGCTGTTCGACGACGAACCGCATGTGCCGGCGCCCGCCGCAATGCGGCAATTGTCGCTGGAAGAACTGAAGAGCACGGTCGCGCGCGACGTCGAGGCGATCCTGAACACGCGTATCGCGCTGACGGACGAAGATCTCGCCGCGCTGCCGGAGTGCCAGCGCTCGGTGCTGACTTACGGGCTGAACGATTTCGCCGGCCTGAGCCTCGCGAGCCACTACGACCGCACGTTCATTTGCAAGTCGATTCAGCAGGCGATCGCACGGCACGAGCCGCGGCTACAGCAGGTGACGGTGGCGTTCGAGCTGAACGAGCAGTCGACGAACGCGCTCTACTTCGCGATCCAGGCGCTGCTTGTCGTGCATCCGGCCGAGGAGCCGGTGACCTTCGATGCGATGCTGCAGCCGTCGACGTTGCAATATTCGGTGACGCGCGCGCGCGCCGCCAAGGTTTGAGCCGTATCGCGTGAGCCGCCGGGCGCCGCGCGGCAACGAGAAGCCCGGCACGAGAGCATCAGGTTTCGGGGATCGTCGATGGAAGAGTTGCTGCCGTATTACGAACGCGAGCTGTCGTTTCTGCGGCGCTATTCGCTCGAATTCGCGAACCGGTACCCGAAGATCGCCGCGCGTCTGTCGCAGACGGGCGAGCATTGCGAGGATCCGCATGTCGAGCGGATGATCGAATCGTTCGCGCTCCTCGGTGCGCGGATCAACAAGAAGCTCGACGATGAGTATCCCGAATTCACCGAAGCGCTCGTCGAAGTTCTCTATCCACATTATTTGCGGCCGTTTCCGTCGTGCTCGATCGCGCAGTTCGGCGCGCCGGAGTCGTTCGCTCGATTGACCGAACCGCAGGTCGTCGAACGCGGCACCGAGTTGAAGAGCCGCGCGATCCGCGGCGTGCAGTGCCGTTTCCGCACCGCGTACGACGTGACGCTCGCGCCGGTCCGGCTCGCCGACGCGCGCTACGGCTCGATCGCCGCGGCGCCGAGCTCGGCCGCGCTGCCCGGCAACGCGACGGGCGTAATCTCGATCACATTTGAATCGACGTCGCCGCAGCTCGATCTCGCCTCGCTGAAGCTCGGCAAGCTGCGCGCGCATCTGCACGGCGAGCAGTCGTTCGTCGCCGCGCTGGCCGATTGCCTGTTCGCGCACGCGCTCGCGTTCTACGTCGAGCCCGATCGCAGCGGCCGCTGGATCGCGCTCGGCAAGGCGCCGTTCGAGCACGCGGGCTTCGACGACGCCGATGCGCTGATCGACTACCCGGCCCGTTCGCACCCGGCGTACCGGCTGCTGACCGAATACTTCGCATTCCCGGACAAGTTCAACTTCGTCGACTTCGATCTGGCCGCGCTGACGCGCCGCGCGGGCCATTGCCGGCAATTGACGCTGCACGTCGTCCTGCGCGACGTGCGCAGCGATTCGCACGTCGCGCGGCTGCTCGATCTGCTGACCGCGAGCCACTTTCGCCTGTTCTGCACGCCGGTCGTCAACCTGTTCCGGCAGCACGGCGAGCCGATCCGGATCAGCCACCAGGCGGTGTCGTATCCGGTGATCGCCGACGCACGCCGCGCGTTCGCGTACGAGGTGTATTCGATCGATTCCGTGCATCTCGTGCGGCAGCGCGCCGATCGGGAGGCGGTCATCGAATTCCGGCCGTTCTATTCGCTGCATCACGGCGAGGAAGGGCAGGTCGGCCACTATTGGTTCGCGCGTTGCGACGACGACGTCGCGCGCAAGAGCCCCGGCTACGAGATCGAGATTTCGGTCGTCGACATCGACTTCGAGGCGGGCGCGCCGCAGACCGACACGTTGAGCCTCGATCTCACCTGCACGAATCGCGATCTGCCGGCCGCGCTCGCGACGGGGCTCGACGGCGGCGATCTCTTCATCGAAGGCGACGCTCAATCCGGCCCGATCGCGCTGCTGCGCCGGCCGACGCCGAGCGCGCGCTTCGAGCGCGGCCGCGCCGCGCACTGGCGGCTCGTGTCGCACCTCGCGCTCAATCACGTGTCGCTCGCCGAAGAAGGGCTCACCGCGCTGAAGGAAGTGCTCGTGCTGTACGATCTGAGACGGTCCGCGGTGTCGACGCGTCACATCGACGGGATCGTCGGCATCGAGCAGAAGGGCGCCGTGCAGTGGCTGCCCGGCAAGCCGTTCGCGACGTTCGTGCGCGGCGTCGAGATCCGGCTCACGATCGACGACGAGCATTTCGTCGGCTCGAGCCTCGCGACGTTCGTGCGGATGATCGACGCGTTCTTCGGGCTTTACGTGCACCTCAACAGCTTTGTTCAACTGATCGTCGTGTCGAAGCGCACCGGCGAGGAGATCATGCGATGCAAACCGCGCAGCGGCGAATCGATCCTGGCGTAGTCGAGCGGCTGCTCGACGAGCCGCATCGCTTCGAGTTCTTTCAGGCGGTGCGGCTGCTCGAGACCTGGTTCGCGAAGCGCCATCCGCAACGCTATGCAGCGAGCCGGCCGGGCGAGATCGTCGCGCGGCGGATCGGCTTCAGAAACACGTTGTCGCTCGGTTTTCCGCCGAGCGAAATCGAGCGCGCGCAGTCGTACGGCGAAGCGGGCGACGCGCTGAAGGACGCGCCGCAGCGCAACGCGGCGGTCGACGCGGGCGCGCTGTCGCGCGTCGAGCTGACACCCGCGTTCTTCGGCCTGCTGGGCGGCCAGGGCGCGTTGCCGCTCCATTACACCGAGCAGATCATCGCGCGCGAGCACCTGAAGCGCGATCACGCGGCGCGCGCGTTCTTCGACGTATTCTCGAACCGCGCGACCGCGCTGTTCTACGCGGCGTGGAAGAAGTATCGGCTGCCGCTGCATTACGAGCTCGACCGCGACGAGCGCTATCTGCCGCTGTTGCTCGCGCTCGCGGGCGTCGCGAACGACGACGCGCGCTCGACCGTGCAGGAAGGCCGCGGCGCGCTGCTCGACGAAGCGATCGCGGGCTATGCGCTCGCTGCGCGGCACCGGCCGGTGTCGGCCGCCTATTTGCAGCGCACGCTGTCCGAGTATTTCCGCGTGCCGATCCGCATCGAGCAGTTCGTCGGCAAGTGGTACGACGTGCCGCCCGATCAACTGAGCGTGCTCGGCGACGTGAACGTGACGCTCGGCGCGACGGCGCTCGTCGGCGAACGCGTGTGGCAGCGCGACATGCGCGCGCGGCTCGTCGTCGGGCCGCTGTCGAAGCGCGACTACGAGGCGTTTTTGCCCGGCGAGGAGCGTGCGGTCGCGCTCGAGCGGATGTTGACGCTGCTCGCCGGCGTCACGCTCGAATACGAAGTGTCGCTCGTGCTGCGCCGTGCCGAAGTCGGCGCGAGCATCCTCGGCAGCGGCGCGCGGCTCGGCTGGGATGCGTTCCTCTGCACGCGCGAAGCCGAGCGCGACCGCGCGGACGCGCGCTACGAACTGCATGTCATTCATTGATAACAACGATCGAACCTGAGTGGACCGTAACCGATGAGCACGCCCCTGAAGACCCTGATCGCGAAACTGAATCCGGTGTGCCGGAAGGCTGCCGAGCGCGCCGCCAGCCACTGTTTCGCGCGCGGTCACTATGAAGTGGATCTCGAGCATCTGTTCCTCGCGCTGCTCGACGAGCCGACCGGCGACGTGCCGCTCGTGCTGCGTGCGAGCGGTGTCGATCCGCACGCGCTGCGCGCGGACCTCGAGCGCGAGCTCGAAGGATTGAAGACGGGCAACACGCGTACGCCGGTGTTCTCGGTGCATCTGACCGAGTTGTTCGAGCAGGCGTGGCTTATCGCGTCGCTTGATTCGCAGATCGGCCGGATTCGTTCGGGCCATCTGCTGCTTGCGTTGCTGACGGGGCCCGATCTCGCGCAGTTCGCGCAGCGGATGTCGTCGCAGTTCACGCGCGTGCGCGTCGACGATCTGAAGCATAAGTTCGACGAGATCACCGCAGGTTCGGCCGAAGCCGAGCCGCGGCAGGCGGAGAGCGACGCCGCCGTGCCGGACGGCGCCGCGGCGGCGGGCGGCGCGCCGCGCGGCCCGTCGAAGACGCCGGCGCTCGACACATACACGACGAACCTCACGCATCGCGCGCGCGAAGGCAAGATAGATCCCGTGATCGGCCGCGACGCGGAGATCCGTCAGGCGATCGACATCCTGATGCGCCGCCGGCAGAACAATCCGATCATGACGGGCGAGGCGGGCGTCGGCAAGACCGCCGTTGTCGAAGGACTCGCGCTGCGGATCGCGGCCGACGACGTTCCGCCGCCGCTTCGCGGCGTCGCGCTGCACGTGCTCGACATGGGCCTCCTGCAGGCGGGCGCGAGCGTAAAGGGCGAGTTCGAGAACCGCCTGAAGAGCGTGATCGACGAGGTGAAGAAGAGCGCGCATCCGATCATTCTCTTCATCGACGAAGCGCACACGATCATCGGCGCGGGCGGGCAGGCGGGCCAGAACGACGCCGCGAACCTGCTGAAGCCGGCGCTCGCGCGCGGCGAGCTGCGCACGATCGCGGCGACGACGTGGAGCGAATACAAGAAGTACTTCGAAAAGGACGCGGCGCTCGCGCGGCGCTTTCAGGTCGTGAAGATCGAGGAGCCGAGCGAGCCGCTCGCCGCCGCGATGCTGCGCGGGATGGCGGGGCTGATGGAGCAGCACTTCAACGTGCGGATCCTCGACGACGCGATCACCGAGGCGGTGCGGCTGTCGCATCGCTACATGAGCGGGCGCCAACTGCCGGACAAGGCGATCAGCGTGCTCGACACCGCATGCGCGAAGGTCGCGCTCGCGCACAGCGCGACGCCCGCGGCGATCGACGACACGAAAAAGCGCATCGAGCGGATCGACGCGGAGATCGCGGCGCTCGAGCGCGAAGCCGCGGGCGGCGCCGCGCACGACGAGCGCCTCGCGGCGCTGCGCGACGAGCGCGAGGCCGATTTGAAGGCGCTCGCCGAAGACGACGCGCGTTACGAACAGGAGCGCGCGCTCGTCACGGAGATCGGCGCGTTGCGCGCCGAACTCGACGCGTCGCGCGAGCCGTCCGCCGACGGCAAGCCGGTCGACGTCGATGCGGCCCGCGCGACGCTCGCCGGGCGCGTTGACGCGCTGCGCGCGCTGCAGGGCAACCAGCCGATGGTGCCGCTGCAGGTCGACGGCCACGTCGTCGCGGAGATCGTCGCGTCGTGGACGGGCATTCCGCTTGGCCGGATGGTGAAGGACGAGATCGAGACCGTGCTGAACCTGCGCGATCTGATCGGCGCGCGCGTGATCGGCCAGGACCACGCGCTCGACGCGATCGCGCAGCGCGTGCGCACCGCGACCGCGAGCCTCGAGGACCCGAACAAGCCGCGCGGCGTGTTCATGTTCGTCGGGCCGTCGGGCGTCGGCAAGACCGAGACCGCGCTCGCGCTCGCCGACGTGCTGTACGGCGGCGAACGCAAGATGATCACGATCAACATGAGCGAGTACCAGGAAGCGCACAGCGTGTCGGGCCTGAAAGGCTCGCCGCCCGGCTACGTCGGCTATGGCGAAGGCGGCGTGCTGACGGAAGCGGTGCGCCGCAATCCGTATTCGGTCGTGCTGCTCGACGAAGTCGAGAAGGCGCATCCGGACGTGCTCGAAATGTTCTTCCAGGTGTTCGACAAGGGCGCGATGGACGACGCCGAAGGGCGCGAGATCGACTTTCGCAATACGCTGATCATCCTGACGTCGAACGTCGGGTCGTCGGCGGTGATGCAGGCGTGCCTGAACAAGGCGCCGGAGGAACTGCCCGACGCCGAGACGCTCGTCGAGACGCTGCGCCCGCAGCTCTACAAGGCGTTCAAGCCCGCGTTCCTCGGCCGGATGAAGGTGATTCCGTACTATCCGATCTCCGACGACGCGCTCGCCGACATCATCGAGCTGAAGCTCGAACGCATCCGCCGCCGGATCGAATCGAACCACAAGGCCGCGTTTGAGTGGGATGAGTCGCTCGTCGACGCCGTGCTTGCGCGCTGCACCGAAGTCGATTCGGGCGCGCGCAATGTCGATCACGTCCTGAACGGCACGCTGCTGCCGGAGATCGCCGAGCACGTGCTGTCGCGGATCGCCGACGGCGCGGCGATCGCGCGGATCGCCGCGCGCGCGGCCGAGACGGGCGAATTCGAGTACACGGTCGAGTAAGACCGCCGCGCGGCGCGTGCGTCACGCGTCGCGCGGTCATCAAGCAACGATGGACGCCGCAACGGACAGACATAGCATTCGACCATGCCGATCAACCTCAACGAGCTGCTGACGCCGATCAGCGAAGCGTCGCCGTGCGGCGACGATCTCCTGTTCTCCTCCGATTTCGACGCGATCCAGCACGCGCGCAAGTTCGACGATCCGTCGCTCGACCAGGGCGAGTGGATCACCGACATCAAGGAAGCGGACTGGAGCTTCGTCGTCGAGCAATCGACCGCGCTCTTGCGCGAACGGACCAAGGACCTGCGGCTCGCGGTATGGCTGACCGAGGCGCTCGCGCTCGAGGACGGCATCGGCGGACTCACGCAGGGCTACGCGCTGCTGACGAATCTGTGCCGGCAATTCTGGAATCACGTGCACCCGCTGCCGGATGGCGACGACGCCGAGTACCGGCTCGGCAACGTCGCGTGGCTCGTCGGGCGCACGGCCGAGCTGCTGCGCGCGGTGCCGCTCACCGACGGCGCGTCGAACGCGTTCAGCGAGCTCGACTGGGACGTCGCGCAGCACGTCGCGCAGGCGATCAAGCGTGATCCCGAGCAGGCGGGCGAAATAGCGCGCGGCAAGCCGTCGGTCGATCAGATCGAAGCGTCGAAGCGGATGACGTCCGTCGCGTTCTATGCGCGGCTGCTCGGCGAGCTGAGGGCGTTCCAGGTCGCGCTCGATGCGCTCGAGCAGGAGCTCGACCAGCGCGCGGGCGATGCGGCGCCGAGCTTCCGGCAGGCGCGCGACACGTACGAAACGGTCTACCGGCTCGCCGAGCGCTTCGCGAAGGAGCAGGGCTACACGCCCGACGCGCAGCCGCAGGCCGTCGCGCCGGGCATGTCGCTCGAGCGCGCGGAGCCGAGCTTCAAGACGCCGCTTTACCCGGAGGACTCCGTGCAGAGGCATACGCCGCCCGCTCCCGCGCCGATCGTGATCGCCGGCATCCAGAATCGCGCGCAGGCGGTCGAGCAGCTCCGCGCGGTCGCGAAGTATTTCCGCGGGACGGAGCCGCACAGCCCCGTCGCGTATCTCGCCGACAAGGCCGCCGAATGGGCGGACATGCCGCTGCATCAGTGGCTCGCGTCGGTCGTCAAGGACGACGGCTCGCTCGCACACATCCGCGAACTGCTCGGCCTGAAGCCGGATGACAACGCGTGAGCGTCGGCCGGCTCGCGTCGGCCGGCCATAAAAAAAGCGACGGAGAGGCCGTAAAGGGCCATTCGTCGCCGTTTCCATGTTGCTGTACCGCTCGTGGTATTTGCTGTACTGCCGCGCGCGTGGGCGGGCCGCCCGTCGTCCCGCCGCCGTTTGCGCTCGCGCCGCTTACTGCCCCGCGCGGAACTCGATCCGGCGATTGCGCGCGCGTCCGTCGTTCGTGTCGTTCGACGCGATCGGCTGATCGGGGCCGACGCCCGTCGTCGTCAACTGCTGCGACGCGATGCCCTTCGCCACCAGATAGCCCTTCACCGCGTCGGCGCGCGCCTGGCTGAGCGCGATGTTCGACGCGCGATTGCCCGAGTTGTCGGTGTGGCCGATGATCTCGACCGTCCGGTTCGACATCTTCGCGAGCGCGGCCGCCATCTGGTCGAGGATCGCGCGGCCTTGCAGCGTGAGCGTCGCGCTGCCGGTCTCGAACTCGATCGTGCGGTTCGCGAGCGTCTGGTCGAGCAGGCCCTGCTCGGACGCGCTCACGCGCAGCCCGTTCTTGATCGTGTAGGTCGGGTTCAGCGCGTTCGCCATGTCGCTCGCGAGCTGCTGGCGCTGCGCTTCGTTGTGGACCTCGCCCTTCACGTCGATCTGCGTGCCGTCGATCCTGAGCTGTCCTTTGCTGATCTGCTTCAACTGCGGGCCGATCAGCTTCTGCACGTTCGTGGACCAGTTCGGCGGCGTCGCGACGTCGCCGACTTCGATCTGATCGACGACGTTCGCGGCGCCGTACGTGTCGCGCAGGCGCTGCAGCACGGCGGCCTTCGTCGCCTCGTCGGCGACCTTGCCGCCGGCGACGACCTGACCCGGCGTCGCGTTCGCGGGCGGCGGCGGCGACACGATCGCGCCGCCGCCCGCGCCGCTTGCCGCTGCGGGAGCGGGCGCGACTGCGCCGGGCGCGACGAGCGGCGTCGACTTCACGGGTACGCCGCCTGCATCGATCGGCGTGACGGTCGCGGGGCCGACGTTGTCGGCGAGCGCGACGCCGCCGTGCAGTGCGCCGCCCAGCGCGAGCGCGGCGAGCGTGAGCCTGAAGCGGGAAGTGAGGAACGGCTTCGTCATCGCATCACGCTCCGATGAACGCTTCATGGAACGTGTCGATGCAGACACGCAGCGACAGTTGCGGTTGGTCGAGATAACTGACGAGCTTGCTGATCCCATGGTCGTTTTGCGCATGTGCGTCGATCCATTCCGGATCGTCGATGTCGATGTTGTGTTCGGCGTAAGTCTGCGGATCGACCACGCTGTGCAGGGTTTTCGCGGACGCGCCGTTGAAGCCGATGATGAGCCGCTCGCGCTCGGCAATCGTGCCGATGAAGATCGCCAGTTCGAAGTCGGCGCGCGACACGAACGGTGCGACGAGCTCGAGCCAGAACGCGGCGACGAGGGTGCGATAGAACGGATCGGTCGGCAGCGGCAGCGTGAGCCCGCGCTCGATGTGCGACGTGCCGCTTTGCATCACGGGACGCAGCAGCGAGCCGAGCGCGAGCATCGCGCCGCGCAGCTTCACCGGATGGCCGCTCGCGAGCAGCATCTGCTCGAGGCCGTACAGGGTCTGGTGCTCGACGAAATCGTTGAACGTGCCGTCGTGCGCGCTGCCCGGGCCGCCCGTGTCGATCGGCACTTGCGTGTCGCCGAGCGCCTGCAGCGCGCCGGCCGGCTCCTGTGGGCCGAGGAGGGTTTGCATCTGCGCGGCGGCGCGCGACCAGAGCCGCGCGAACGCGAGCGGGCTGCGCGCGAGGAACGGCAGCGGCCGCTCGACTTCGAGCGCCGTCGCGGCGAGGAACGGGAAGCGACGGTTCGACGCGTCGCGGCTCGCGATCATGTGGCCCGCGATCGCGAGCCGGCTCTTCGAGCCGAGGAACGCGAAGTGCATCGGCTTCGCGTTCTCGTAGACGATCTTCCAGCGCGGGTCGTCGGCGAGGAGCTCCATCGCGCGTGCGATCCAGTGGTCGAGCGTCTGCAGCAGCTGCGGATTGTGCGCGCTCTTCACGAAGTCGCCGCGCGACGGGATCTTGCCGAAGTAAGCGATCTGAGCCTGGACCGTTTGCGTCATTGCGCCCCCTGTGCGTTCGATGCTGAAGCCGCTGCGATGGCGGCCTGCGGGGCCGTGGCCACGACGCCCGATCCCGCCGGCTGCGCGGTTGCGCTGGCCGCGCCGCCCGCGCTCGCGTCGGCGACCGATGACGGCAGGCGCAGGCCGCGCAGGCTCTGCTGCTGCGGCAGGTCGCCGCCGCCGCCCGTCGGCTGCGAGGTGCTGATGATGCGCATCGTCACCGACACGCTGACGTTGCCTTGCGTCCACGTCAGGTCGAACGTGCCGTCCGGACGGCGCTTGCGCTGCGCCGAGTTGATCAGCTTCTCGAGACCGTAACGGCCCGGCTCGTTGACGAGCTGGATCGTGCGGCCGTCGAACGTCGTCGCGGACAGCGTCGCGCCGGGCGAGCCCTGCGGGTTCGGCCACACGAAGTTCATCCATTGCGGCGGCGTGTTGCGGTAGCGCAGCTGCTGGCCGTCGATCGCGATCGTGTATTCGGTCGTGCCGCTGCTCGGCTGCGGCAGGACCTGGAACACGGTTTGCGGTTCGGACGACGCGGCGGCGCTCGCCGCCGCGCCGCCCGCGAGCGGCGCGACCCAGCGCGCGAAGCCGTTCGTGAAGTCCGGCGTGAGCGCGAGGCCCATGTCGCCCCAGGTGCGTGCGGACAGCGTGTCGCCGCGGCGCACCGCGAGCGGCCCGAGCGTCGTGCCGACGAACTTCGCGATCGAGCCGTCGGGGCCGAACACCTGCGCGATTTCGCTCGCGCCCGCCTCGACCTTCGCGCTGGCGGCGAACGGATACTTGCTCGCAAGCGAGCCCTGGAACGGCTGGTAGACCTGCGCGTTCCACACCTTGTTCACTTCGACGCTCGCCGGCTGGATCACGACCGCGAACGCCTGCATCAGCGGGCGCACGAGCAGCGGACGCAGCGACTTGCGTTGCGAATCGGTCAGGCCCGTCAGCATCTGCTCGTCGACGAACTTCAGCGAATCGGCGAGCTCCGAGCCGTTGCCGTCGAGCGTTTGCTGCATCAGCTGGCGCGCGCCGGGGCCGGGGTCGCCCTGGTTCTTGATCACGTTGAAGCGCGTGCGGACCTTCGACAGCGTGTCCATGTAGCCCTTCAGCATCGACGTGCCGTCATGCGTCGCGACGATCCGGCCGAGCCCGACGAACTCCTGGCCGATCGGGCCCATCGGCGCGTCGGCGGGATTGCCGTTGATGTCGACGTTCGCCGCGATCTGCCCGCCCGGCTGACGCGTGAACCACTGCTTGACCCAGTTCACGACGCCCGTCTGCGCCTTCTTGATCGTCGCGTTCGCGAGCGACGGGTTGTCCCACGACGTCTGGTCATACGCGGTCTCGAGCACCTTGCGGATCGGCGAATCCTGCGGGTCGCCGAGCTTGTTCATCGCGTCGACCGCCTGGCCGAAGTTGCCGAAGCCCTGCACCGCGATGCCCTGCATGAACTTCTGCCAGTGCTGCGCGTACTCGGTCTTGTACATCGCGACGAGCGTCTTCTGGATCTGCTCGGGGCTGCCCTCGAGCGTCAGGTCGTCCGCCGTCGCGGTGTTCAGCACCCAGTCTTTCGCCTGCAGTTCCTTCGTCGCGGCGTCGCGGATCGCGGGCTGCACGTACTGGAACCACGCTTCGCGCGTGAACGTGCCGGGGATCGCGTAGCTGCCCGCGACGAGGCCCGCGTTGCCTTCGCCGACGATCCGCGCGATCGTCATCGGCGCGAAGCGGGTCGACGCGCGCGCCTTGATCTCTTCGTACACGCGCTGGCGCGCCGGCATCCCGCGCACGACGCGGCGCAGGTTCTCGCGGGTCTGGTCGACGAGCGCGAGGTTCGCTTCGATCATCGGCCAGTCATTGTCGGAGACGCGCGACAGATAGAACGTGATCATTCGCTCCGCACTCTTGATCATTTCGTCGCGCGGCATGTTGCCGCGATTCGTCTCGAGCCAGCCGCGCCAGAAGCGCGCGATCTGGTCGGTCAGGTGCGCCTGCTCGACGTGCCGCTTGTCGGACAGCATCAGGTAGGTCTTGAGCGCGTTGTACGCGTCCTCGACGTTGGTCGGCGATGCGTCGTTGTAGAGGCCGCCCTGCTGCGGATTCTGCGCGACGGCAGGGGAGCGGGCCGCGCCCGGCGCGGCCGGATTCGTCGACACTGGCATGGCGCCCGCCTGCACGGCGCCCGATTCCGGCGCGCGCGTCATCGGCGCGAGCTGGTCCGGATGCGTGTTCACGTCCTTCAGGAACGACGCGAGGTTGCCCGAGACCGGGTTCAGCAGGATCTGCCGCACGCCGTTGTAGTACTCGGTCAGCAGATGCTGCTCGAGACGGTCGCCCTGGTACAGGCCGAGCGACACGGACAGCGGCTTGTCGCGGCGGAACTGCTCGAGCTGCTCGATCCGGTCCTCGAGAATGTCCATCGCCTGCAGGCGGGACTGCAGGTCGTTGCGGTTCTGCTGCAAGCGGGTCACGTTGTCGAGGTCGGCCTGCACGTTCGATACGAGCTGCTGGTTGCCGATCGTCGACCAGGTCCAGCCGCCGAGCGCGAGCGCGAGCGCCGCGACGAAGCCGAAGAACGTCGCGTAGCGCATGCGCGTCTTCGTCGGGCTCGCGAACTGGCGTACCGTCTGGCGGTCCGCGAAGATCACCTTCGAGAACAGGTCGCGCAGGAAGAAGCCGTTCTTCGAGAACGCGCTGTGCGGCTTCGGCAAGCTTTGCGCGTCGAGGCCGAAACGAGTCGCGATCCGCTGCGCGGCAGCGCTGTTCGTCTCGCCTTCCTGCAGCGCGCTCGTGAAGTAGAAGCCGCGGAAGATCGGCTTGTACTGGAACGGATTGTTTTCGAACAACGTCGCAAGGAACGAGCGCAGCGCGGGCTTGATCGTCGAGAACTCGAGCGGAAAGCTCAGTTGGCCGGGCGAAAGCTTGTTGCCGCGGCTGATCGACAGTTGCGCGACGCTGATCTCCTTCAGCCCTTCGTACAGCTCTTCGAAACGCTCGTCGAACAGCGCGACGACATCGCGCTTCTCGTCCGGCTCGTACGGCAGCGTCGCGCCCCATACGCGGTCGTATTCCTGGCGGTCGCTGCTGCTGAAGAATTCGGTGAAGCCCGTGATCAAGTCGGCCTTCGTGAACATCACGTAGACGGGCGCGAATACTTCGAGCTTCTCGGTGAGTTCCTGTACGCGCTGGCGCAGGTTCTTCGCGAGGTTGATCGCGAATTCGGGACGGTTGCCGGTCAGCTCGGCGATGCTCGCCGTGACGATGATCCCGTTGATCGGCGCCTTCGGACGATGGCGCTTCAGCAGATCGAGGAAGCCGAGCCATTCGCTGCGGTCTTCCTCGTGCACCGAATAGCGGCCCGCGGTGTCGAGCAGGATGCCTTCCGTCGTGAAGAACCAGTCGCAGTTCCGGGTGCCGCCGATCCCGTGGATCACCGCGCTGTTCTTGTCCGCGAACGGAAACTGCAATCCCGAGTTGATGACGGCGCTGCTCTTGCCCGCGGCCGGGTTGCCGATCACGATGTACCACGGCAGCTCGTAGAGCGCGGAGCCGCCCGACACCTGACCGATCTTCGATGTCTTGATCGTCTTCACCGTGTCGGCGAGACGGGTGCGCAGCACGTCGAGGTCCGCCTGCTTCGCGGGCTCGGCCGCGGCGGCGGACATCTTGCCTGTTTCGGCCTGCTGCTCGAGGATATCGCCGAGCCGGCGGTTCGCGCGGCGCACGCGCCAGCGGCGCCAGAGCTTCGTCGCGAGCCAGAGCGCGACGGCGACGGCGAACGCGACGGCCGCCCATGCGAAGCCGATCTGTAGCGCATCGGCCGCGAGGAACAGAACCGCGGCGAGCGCGGCGAAGCCGACGATCGTGAGCGTGCGAGGGTGAGTCAACACGTTGAGGAAGCGTTGCATAGGACGTTCAGGTTCCGGTGCGATTCAATAAGGCGAATTGAGCGGCGGCGCGATGCGCGCGTGCCGTGCCGACAAGCGTGACGGCATCGGGTGACGTCACGTTGTCGTGAATGCATCTAGGGAGAAGAAGGGCCGCCTCGGCGGAGCGGGCGGCGGCGCGCTCGCGCGCAATGCGTTCATCGACGGGCGGGCGGCGCATCGCGCCAGCCGGCGCGCGCCGATCGAATGATTGCCGGATTGTGTTCCCGTCGCGATGTTTGGTTGGCCCATGCCGCCCTCATTATTTCCTACTCGTCCTTTATCGAGCGGACGAGCGCCCCAGCTTGAAGCCGGGCTTATGGTATTCGACGTGTCCGAGATCCATCAATTTCCATCGGCCACCCCAGGTCAAGCCGACCTCTTCGGCGACTTGTCCGTACAACTGATAGCCTCGCATGGCCCACGGATCTTTTTCCGAGATGACGAGCTTGCCGTCGCGCAGGAATGCGTTGTCAGCCGCCAGTCCGTATTGGTGATAGCTCTGGAACGCCGCCGCATTGGTGACGTTGCCGCCCATTTGCGCCAATCGGTTTTGTCGCTCGGGGCTGCGATAGCCTTCGAGCAACGCCATTTCATAGCCGTATCGCTCGTGCATGATCTTGTAGACGAGCAACAGGCGCGTTCTGAAATCGGTATCGAGCAAATTCCAATCGCGGCTTGCGTCCTTCAGCGCGGGCCGAACCTGCTCGACCTCGCGGGTGGCGAAGACTTCGGGCGGCAGCGGCAACGGCGGAACGAGCTGCTCGCCTTTTAAAAGCGCGGCAATTTTCTCGTCCGGCGCGCGTAGTGTGTCGTCGTATTGGAATAGTTGCCGACCGCGTAACGCGATAGCGATCAATGGAGGCGTCGCAAGAATACCTGTCGTGGTCGCAATCAGCAAGCGCCGCCGCACTAGTAAATTTTGCATGTCGCTTAAAGTCGAGCGCGACATTTTTGCCGATTGCGCGAGACGCTCGCGCGCAAGGGCGGCGCGATCAGTGGCGCGCCGGCTGATTCGGCCATGGAATTGGGCGACAGAATCGAATACCGTCGCACGCACTGCCGGTAATAACAGCAGCGCAGCAGCGAGGACGGCGATGGCGAAATATGCGACTAGAACGACGGCAATCAAAGAAAACCCCGGAATATGGAATCGATTGTAATTTGCAATGCTTGATCTTAGAATCAGGCCTGCTTCCGCGTAGGCCGGGACAATATTATTGCGGCGAATTAAACCAGGATTCAACGAGACACTGAATGAGCGCGCCGGACGATTCGAATTCGAAAGCCCCGCCTAGCCTGCTTTCTTCCCATGCCGGCAAAGAAAGCGGCGCGAACAACTCGCGTATTCTCGCGAATCTTGAAGGCCGCGTCTCCCCCCAACCCGAAAATGCACCGCGTTCGCGCAAGGGGCCGCTCGCGCTCGTCGCGCTCGCCGTCGTCGCGGTAGCCGGGTGGGGCGCATGGCGATTGCAGCAGCCTTCCGCCGAACATGCCGAAGTCGCGGCCGCCGCATCGGCGCCGGCCGTCGCCGCGGCGCCCGCGAGCAACGCCGTGCCGGCGAGCGCGGCGCAGATCGCGCAGGCATCGGCGCCACAGCCCGCGACGATCGTGAACGACGACAGCGTCGCGAGCGATGCGAAGCCGGCTGCGGCGTCGGCCGGCGGCGAGAGCCGCTTGTCGCGCGCGCTCGCGAACGGCGCATCCGACGTTTCGCCGACCGAGGCCGCGGCCGGAGCGACCGTTGCCGCGGCCGCGGTCGCCGCAGCGAAGCCGGCGAAGGGCGCGACGAAGAGCGTCGCCGCGAAGCAGGATGCGGCGCATGCGAAAACGGAAGCCGCGGCGCGCAAGCGTCACGACAAGACGCAGGCCACCGAAACCGCGCAGGCGAAGAAGCGCCGCGAAACCGGCGCGAAGAAGAACGGCAAGGACGATCCGGACGCCGATCTGCTCGTCGCGCTCGTCGCGCGGACGAAGCCGGCGAATCCTGCCGATGCGGCGAAGACGAACGCAAATACGGCGAATACTTCGAATACGGCGTCGAAGAAGGCTGCGGCGGCGGCCGATACGTCGCTTGCCGCGCGCGTGAAGGAATGCGGCGAGCGCGGCTTCTTCGAGGATCAACTGTGCCGCTGGCGCGTGTGCGAAAACCACTGGGGCAAGGATCCGGCGTGCCCGACGTACGCGACGCAGAACCGTCAGCCGTGACGCACGCGTGGCGTCCGGCATGCGCGCGGTGACGCGAATGTCAACGCACCACGCTTTAGCTCGGAGCCTCTCCTCGATTTTTGTTCGCTTTCCGTTGCCGACGTCGAATCGCGGTGCATGTCGCCGCGTTTGGCGATTGCTTCATTGCTTCGTCATCCCGAGCATGAATGCGACGCTGTCGCCGCGTCGACGTGCTTTCAACGCACCGACCACAACCCGATGCTGCCGAGGCTCGCCGCGAGCTTGAGCCGCGCGGTGCGCCATTTCGATACCGCCTGCACACGCTGCTTCTGCGCGTCGGCGAGCGCTGTCTGCGCGTTCAGCAGCTCGGTGAACGTGCCGACACCCGCCTTGTAGCGACCGCGCGCGATGTCGAGCGAGCGCTGCGCGTCGTCGAGCAGGTCTTTCGAGTTGTCGAGATTCGCGGTGTCGGTCTGCAGGCTTTGATAGCTCTTCCACACGTCGAGCGACACGTTCAGTTCAGTGTTCTGCACATCCGCTTCCTGCGCGTCGGCTTGCGCCTGCGCGGCCGCGACGCGGTAGCCGGACGCGAAGCCTTCGAAGAGCGGGATCGTCACCTGGACGCCGATCATGCTGCCGTGGCTCGCGGTGGTCTGGATGCCGAGCTGTTGCTGATACGAAGGACTGTTGCGGCTGAGACTGCCCGTCAGCGAAATGGTCGGACGTCCTTGCGCGCGCACCGCATCGACGTTCGCACGCGCTGCGTCGAGCTTCGCGCGCGCGGCGGCGAGCTTCGGATGCTGCCGCTTCGCTTCGTCGATTAATTGCGCGATGCCTTCCGCGAATGCGTTGCGGTCGACGGTCGGCTCGGCGGGGGCGATTTGCAGCGGTGTGTTCGCGTCGAGCCCCATCGCGACCGCGAGCGTCCCGGTTGCGTTCTGCACGTCGCCTTCGGCGCTCACGCGATCGAGCACCGCGCGGCGGTAGCTCGTCTGCGCCTGCAATTGGTCGCTCAGCGTGCCCGCGCCCGCATCGTGCTTCGCCTTGGCTTCGGTGAGGCTGTCCTGCGCGGCGCGTTCGATGGTGCGCGCCGCGTCGACCGCCGCCTGCGCGTCGCGCAGGTTGTAATACGCTTGCGCGGCGTTGAAGAGGATTGTCTGAAGCGTGTCGTCCTGCGTCGCGTTGGCGGCGGCAAGGAGTTCGCGCGCCTGCCTGAGCGCCGCGCTGCGCTTGCCGAAATCGAACAGCACCCAGCTCAGGTTGAGCGCGCCGTAGCGGCTCGTTTGAGTTTGCGATTGATTCAGCGTCACTGAGTTGATGCCGTCACTGACATCATAGGTCGTCGTTTGCCAGTTGCGCTGAATGCCGCCCGTCGCGTTGAGCGTCGGCATGTACGCGGCTTCGTTCACGCCGACCTGCGCCGCCTGCGCGCGCGCGTTCGCCCACGCCTGCCGCGCCTGCGGGTTCGCGCAGATCGCTTGAAGGATCGCGTCTTCGAGTGCGATCGGATGGCTCGCCAGCTCCGGCTGGCATGTCGCGTTCTTCAATAGCGGTGCGGCAGGCGTTGCAGACACATTCTTTCGGGTTCCGTAGATATCGAGCCATTGCGCATGGGCGGCGTGCGACGCGAAGAGTGCGAGCGCGCCGGCGGCGACGAGCGTGCGTGCGGACTTCATCGCGCTCACCGTCCCGCGATCGGTTGCGCGGCCGACGCAGGAGCGGCTGCTGCTGAGGCGGCGGCCGGCTTCGGCGCCACGGCGAGCTCGGCGGTCGGCTTGTCGAGCGCGACCTTGCCCGCGTCGAGCATGATCACGCGCGACGCGGACGCGATCGTCTCCGGACGGTGCGCGACGATCACGCGCGTCATCTTCAGCGCGCCGACCGCGGCGTTCACCTGACGTTCGCGTTGCAGGTCGAGGTGGCTCGTCGCCTCGTCGAGCACGAGGATCTTCGGCCGCTTGTAGAGCGCGCGCGCGAGCAGCACGCGCTGTTTCTGTCCGCCCGACAGCACCGTGCCCATGTCGCCGACGAGCGTGTTGTAGCCCATTGGCATCGCGACGATGTCCGCATGCACGGCCGCGAGATGCGCGCATTCGGCGACCCACTTCGGATCGGCGTCCGGATCGAAGAAGCTGATGTTGTCGGCGATCGAGCCGGCGAACAGCACGTCGTCCTGAAGCACGGTGCCGACGAGCGAACGCAGCCGGTCGAGGCCGAGGCGCTCGACGTCGACGCCGCCGATCTTGATCGCGCCGCTCGTCGGCTCGAGGATGCCGAGCAGCACGTTGACGAGCGTCGTCTTGCCGCAGCCCGACGGTCCGATCAGCGCGACCGACTCGCCCGGCTCGATCTTCAGCGACACGCCGTCGAGCACGGTCGGTTCGCCTTCGGCGTAGCGGAACACGAGATTGTTGGCCTCGATGCCCGCGGAGAGATTTTCCGCTTCGCCCGGCACGTGCCGCGCGCCGGCGTCGGATTCGCCCTGCGCGAACACGATGTCGGCGAGCCGTTCGCCCTGCAACTGCAGCATCTTCACCTCGAAGAACTTGTCGATCAGGCTGCCGACTCGGCTGTCGAACTGCCCCTTGTATGCGTTGAATGCCATCAGCACGCCGACGGTGAATTCGCCGTCCATCACGAGACGCGCGCCGAGCCAGATGATGACAAGCCCTTCGAGGCCGAACAGCAGGCCGTTCAATTGCTGATACAGGAGCTGCAGCTTCTGCACGTGCAGGCCGGCGTTGATCTGCTCGACGAGCAGCGTGAGCCAGCTCGAGCGGCGTTCGCTCTGGCGGTTGAACAGCTTGATGGTCTTCACGCCGCGCACAGTTTCGAGGAAGTGGCTCTGCTGCTTCGCGGTGTGGATGATCTGGTCTTCCGCCGCGCGCCGCAGCGGCCGATACCAGAGCCAGCGCAGCAGTGCGTAGAGGGCCATCGTGCCGAGCGCGACGAATGCGAGCGTGCGGCTGTAGACGAACATCATCGCCAGCGTGACGATCGTCATCAGCCCGTCGATCACCGCGGACAGGAACGACGTCGTCAGCGTTTGCTGGATCGTGTCGATCGAACCGAAGCGCGACACGACGTCACCGAGATGGCGCCGCTCGAAATACTGGACGGGCAGGTTCAGCAGATGCGTGAACACGTTCGCGCGCCATTGCACGTTAAGCGTCGTGCCGAGATACATCAGCGCCCATGCGCGGATCGCGCTCGTCGCCTGCTGCATCAGCAGCAGCAGGCCGAAGCCGAGCGCGAGCACGGTCAGCAGATCGCGATCCGCGCTGACGATCACTTCGTCGATCACCCATTGCAGGAAGAATGGAGAGACGAGCGTGAACACTTCGAGCGCGATCGCGAGCACGAGGATCTGGCCGAGCGAGCGCGACAGCCCGGACACGGGGCCGAGCAGCTGACGCAGCTTCACGGCGGGCGACGCCACGCGCGGCTTGAAGCTGCCTGTCGGCCACAGTTCGAGCGCGACGCCCGTAAACGAACGGGATAATTCGTCGAGCGACAGCTTGCGCACGCCTTGCGCAGGATCGTGAATCGTCGCACTCCTGCCGTTGACTTCCTTCAGCACGACGAAGTGGTTGAAGTTCCAGTGCAGCACGCATGGCACGCGCAGCTGGCCGAGCTGATCGAGATCGAGCTTCAGTGCGCGCGTGCCGAGATCGAGGCGCTGCGCGATCTCGATCACGCGGCCGAGGCCCGCGCCTTTCAGCGATACCGGAAAGCGGCTGCGCATCGTCGCGAGGTCGACGTGATGGCCGTGAAAGCCCGCAACCATTGCGAGGCAGGCAAGGCCGCATTCGGCGGCTTCGGTTTGCAGGATCATCGGCAGCTTGCTGCCGATGCCGAACGAGAGACGATCGAGGAGTGACATAGGCTGGTGACCGCGTCAGAGTTTGCCCGTCAGGCTGTAAAGAGGTTCGAGCACCCACTCGTACAGGCGGCGGCGCTCCTGCAGGACGTCGGCCTGCAACGCCATGCCGGCCTGGAGCGGCTGTGCCTTGCCGTAGGCCGTCACGCTTTGCGACTTCAGCGCGACCGTGATCCGGTAGTACGTGCCGCTCGCCGTTTGCGCGGCGGGGCCGCCGCTCGTCGCGAGCTCGGCCGCCGACAATGCGGTGCGCGCGATCGACACGACGCTCGCTTCGTACTGGCCGAACTTCTGATACGGATACGCCTGATAGCGGACGAGCACGCGATCGCCGATGTGAATGAAGCCGACCGCGGCGCTCGGCACGAACAGATACGCCTGCCAGTGCGCACCTGTCGGTACGATGCTCGCGAGCGGATGCGATGTGTCGGCCGTCTGGCCCGGCTCGGCGATCACCGCGGTCGCGGTGCCGGTTTCCGGTGCGGTGATGACGAACTCGCGCTTCGCCTCGCTTTCGATCAGCGTGCGATCGACGTCGATCACGCTGCGGTCGATTTGTGACAACTGGTTCTGCTGCTTGAGCGACAACCCCGACAGATCGTTGAGCGCTTCCTTCAGCGCTTGCGTGGCGCCGGCGCGATCGCGCATCAGGCTGTTCAGCTTCGAGCGCTGATCGAGCAGGTCGGCCTGGCGCTGCTGCGCCTGATCCTTCGAGATGTAGTCCTGCGCGAGCAGGCCGGCGTAGCGCGATGCCGCATCGGCCGCGATCGACGTGCGCGTGCGCTGCGCGGCGATCTGATCGTCGATGCCCGCGAGCTCCGCGCGCAGGCTCGCGATCTTCGATTGCAGCGTGTCTCGCTCGTCCTGTTGCAGCGTCCTGGTCTTGTCGAGCTCCTGCTGCAGCGATGTCTTGCGTTGCTGCGCCTGCTCGATGAGCGCCGCCTGCGTCTGTCCCGCGGCCGCGCTTTGGAGATCGGTGGACACCGTATAGAGCACCTGTCCGCGCGTGACGTGCTGTCCTTCGACGACGTTCTTTTTCAGCACGACACCCGTCTGCTGCGCATAGACCTTGACGAGGCCCGTATCCGGCGTGAGCACACCGTCGACCGTCGTGCGTCGGGTATAAGTACCGAACGTGAACAGCAGGATCACGCCGAGCGCCATGCTCGCGGCTGCGCCAGCCAGCATGGCGAACGACACCGGACGGATCAGCACGATCTCGCCCAGCGTCTGCGTGCGCTGCGCTTCCTGCGCGGCCGTTCGAAAGAGTGGAGTATTGGGCGTCATGGATGGACTGCCGAAAGTAGCGTGTATGTCGTCGCGGAGTCGCGTTGCGATGGCGTCAGGCCGTTCGAGCGTCGCCGCGAGCGAACGTGCGCATCGCGTCGACAGGGCGGTCACTGCGCATAGTGGCTTCGATTCGTGCTCGAGTCGGTTCGTGCATGTCTAGCTCGTCATGGATGTCGTGACGATGTCCCGGCGAACGAAGCAGCAATGCGATGCGGCGCTCGGCGTTTCATCGACGAATCGTTCGCGGCGGCCGCTCGCTGAAGATCGCGGCGGTCCTGGCCTCGGATGCGGACGATTCGATTCTCGTTGGCGTCGCATCAGAACTTATCGGAGCCGGGCGAAACAGGAAAGCGCGTTGGTCTACGTTTTGACGATCTTTGATATCTTTCCCCCAATGCGCCGGATGATTCGAGTGGATAAACAATCGGCTTGGGGACGTTGAGTGCGGCTGCCGTCCATGTCGGATCGCGCGCGCGTTGCGTAAGGCGTTTCGCGTCGGACAGGAAGTGGGATCATTCGATTCGCGTGCCCGGCGACGGGGCCGGGCACGCAGTCAGCATGACTAACCAAGCTGCCGACGCCGGAGGATCGTTCGACGTCGATGCTTCGAGAGTCGTCGCGTCGAAACGCGATTAATTGCCCGTCAGCACACCCTGGATGATGCCGACCGTGCTGGTGAGTGCGCCGGCGATGCCGTCGACCGCATGCGTGAGGATCGCGCCTGCGGAGTCGGTGAGGTTGCCGCCGAAGTTGTAGGCAGACTGACCGAGCAGCAGCACTTCGTTGCCGATTGCGCCGACCAGGTTGGTCAGGAGCGAAGCGCCGCCGACCATGGCGATTTCTTGATGATTGAGTTCTTGCATAGTGAATCTCCGAATGATGTGCAGGTGGCTGGAAAATCCATCGAGCGGTCGAGACAAGGAGAGAGGAGTCCGTCGGCGCTCAATCGATCATCGATGTGCCGTTGTTACGCGGTCGGGCCCGTGAAGATGCTCGCGATGTTGCCGAGCGTGCCGCCGACGAGCGTTTCGCCGATTTGAACCACACCCGTCGCGAAGCCGACGAGGTCGCCCGTCAGGTTCGCGCCGAGATCGTACAGCGCGCCGCCGTAAGCGCCGATCAGGCCCGTGAGGCCGCCGATCAGGCCGCCGCCAACCGTTGCGCCGCCGACGAGATCGATCTCTTGTTGGTTGAGTTCTTGCATTGCCTTTCTCCAATTAACTGCCAGATGGCCCATCTGGCGGGGTAGATCTGCGACGCCGTTGACGAAGCGCAGCAAATCAATCCGGTCCACGGCGATCGTTCGTCGCGACGAGCGGATCGATGCGTCGTGCGCCGATCCGTTCGCGACGCCCGATGGCCGCGTCGTCCTTGTGTCCGGTGCATCGCCGTTCCAGGTCGCGATGCGAGGACGCCTGATCCACGCTGTCTTCCCCTGCCTTCGTCATCAATCGGCCCCCGAACTTTCTCTTGGATGAATGGCAACGTTCGTCCGTCGTCGAGCATGGCGACTCGATCATCGACGAACGGCCCCGAGCCGGAGGCAACGCGCATCGACCGGTTGCGCAGGTTCAGCAAATTCGTTACGACTGGCGGCATGTTGCGATGCCCGCGTTGTCGTGGGGCAATTATCAAAGGTCGGATTGAACTGTTAAGTTCGGTAGCGTACTCATCATCACGGTGCAGCCCGTCGATTTAATCGACGTTTAAACGACGTTGAAAAGAATCATGATCTAGTTCTAACGATCGAACGATTCTTGATTAGAAGTGGATGAAATTCGCATTGATGTGATATAGGCGCTGTCACGTTGGCGGGTGTGGTCGCGTAAGATGAGGCGATGAAACCGAAAGCGCTCTACCACGGCCACCGATTCCCCGCAGCGATCATCAGCCAGGGGCGCTGTCACGTTAGCGGAGTATGTTCACAAGGGGCGGGGGCGCGACCTGCATGTTTCATGCGGCAGACGGATTC
>NZ_LOWC01000150.1:0-2066 GCF_001522845.1 Burkholderia sp. BDU5
CAGAGCGCGACGGTGGTGGGGCCGGAGATGTCGGAAGTGCATACCGACAAGCTCGGTCGGATCCGCGTGCACTTCCATTGGGACCGCTACAAGACGACGGAAGCGGATGCGTCGTGCTGGATTCGCGTGTCGCAGGCGTGGGCGGGCAAGGGCTGGGGCGTGCTCGCGATGCCGCGGGTCGGGCAGGAAGTGATCGTGACTTACGTCGATGGCGATCTCGATCGTCCGCTCGCGACGGGGATCGTCTACAACGGCGAAAACCCGACGCCGTATGACCTGCCGAAGGACATCCGCTACACCGGCCTCGTGTCGCGCTCGATCAAGCGCGCGGGCGGCTTCCAGAACGCGAGCCAGATCACGTTCGACGACCAGCGCGGCGCGGAGCGCGTGATGATCCACGCGGAGCGCGACATGCAGCAGACGGTCGAGCGCAACAGCTCGACGTCGATCGCGCAGGACTTGAACCTGTCGGTGAAGGGGACGTCGACGTCGGTCGTCGGGATCTCGGTCAGCTTCACGGGCATCTCGGTGTCGTACACGGGTTTGTCGGTCAGCTTCACCGGCGTGTCCGCGAGCTTCACCGGCCTGAGCACGTCGTTTACCGGCGTGAGCACGAGCTTCACCGGCGTCGACACGAGCTTCAAGGGCGTCGACACGAGCTTCAAGGGCGTGTCGACGTCGTTCACCGGCGTCGATACGAGCTTCAAGGGCGTGTCGACGTCGTTCACCGGCGTCAGCACGAGCATTACCGGCTCCAGCAATTCGGTGACGGGCGTGTCGAACAGCATGACGGGCATCTCGTCGTCGTGGACCGACGTCAGCATGTCGACGACCGGGCAGTCGCAGAGCATCACCGGTGTGTCGTTGTCGTACACGGGCACGTCGAACAGCATGACGGGCACGAGCACGTCGGTGACGGGCACGTCGACGAGCATCACCGGCACGTCGATGTCGAATACCGGCAGTTCGACGAGCATCACGGGTACGTCGATGTCGACGACGGGCAGCTCGACGAGCATCACCGGCTCGAGCGTGTCGACCACCGGCAGCTCGGTGAGCACGACGGGCTCGAGCGTATCGACGACGGGCAGCAGCGTATCGGTGACGGGCTTCAGCTTCTCGTACACCGGCGCGAGCTATTCGGATACGGGCATCGACCTGAAGAAGGTCGGCATGCAAGTGAAGAGTTGATCCCATGAGCGATATCCAATCACAAGCGGCCGTCGCGGCCGCATCGCCAACCGGGATCGACTCGCTGCTCGCTGCGTATTCGTCGGCGGATGCCGGCACGACGGGAGAACCGTCATGCGTCTGATCGAACTGCGCAGTCCTTTGCTGGAGCCGGATGCGGTCGCGCTGAGTTTCGTGGTCCACGAAAACCTGTCGCAGGAGCCGTCATATCAGCTGGAACTGCTGAGCCACGACCCGGACCTGGATTTCGACGCGCTGCTCGGCTCGTCGCTGTCGGCGGACATCGATCTGGGCGGCGGCGACGTGCGGACGTTCAACACGCACGTGTTCGGCGGCTACGACACGGGTCAGATGAGCGGGCAGTACACGTACACGCTGGAGCTGAAGAGCTGGCTGTCGTTTCTGGCGGAGAACCGCAACAGCCGGATTTTCCAGAACATGAGCGTGCCGCAGATCGTCGAGCAGGTGTTCCAGGGGCATCAGCGCAACGGTTACCGGTTCGAGCTCGAAGGCAGCTACGAGCCGCGCGAGTACTGCGTGCAGTTCCAGGAAACCGATCTGAACTTCGTGAAGCGGCTGCTGGAAGACGAAGGGATTTATTTCTGGATCGAGCACGAGCAGGACCGGCATGTCGTCGTGATCTCGGATACGCAGCGGTTCGAGGATCTACCGCTGCCGAACGACGAGCTCGAGTATCTGCCCGACGGCGAAGAGTCGCGCGCGATTCAGGGACGCGAAGGCGTGCAGCGGTTGCAGCGCACGCGCCGGATCAAGTCGAACAACGTCGCGCTGCGCGACTTCGACTATCACGCGCCGTCGAACAAGCTCGACAGCGATGCGCAGGTCGATCAGCCGAGCCTCGAAGGGATTCCGCT
>NZ_LOWC01000151.1:0-24640 GCF_001522845.1 Burkholderia sp. BDU5
GGCGTCCCCTAGGGGATTCGAACCCCTGTACTCACCGTGAAAGGGTGATGTCCTAGGCCTCTAGACGAAGGGGACAAAATCTCTTCAGACTTGTCTTGCCGCTTTGCTCTCATCGTTAATTTTCATCAACAACAGAGAACGAAATTCTAACTTCTTTCATTCCGTTTGTGAAGCATTTTTTCTGTCACTCAATGCTCCGCAAACTTCATTCGCTCTGCGTTCAACTGGTGGAGGTAAGCGGGATCGAACCGCTGACCTCTTGCATGCCATGCAAGCGCTCTCCCAGCTGAGCTATACCCCCGTGTCTCGTTGACTGCTGAACAACAGAGAAGCGAGATTGTAGAGACGGTTTCGAGGTTTGTAAATACCCCATTTGCGATTCGAGCCAGATTTTTTGCGAAGCCGCGTGTTCGGCATGACGCGCCATTCGAACGACGCGGCTTCGCGATCGAGGTGACGCGCTTACGCGAGCGCCGCCTCGAGGCGCGACACGACGACGTCGCGGCCGAACAGCCACAGCACCGCATCGATCGACGGCGTGTGCGTCGTGCCCGCGACCAGCAGGCGTACCGGCATCGCGAGCTGCGGCATCTTCAGCTTGTGGGCGCCGAGCGTCGCCTTCAGTGCGGCCGCGACCGCCTCTTTCGTCCACTCGGCCGTCTTTAGCGCGGCCGCGAATTCGGCGAGCGCCGGGCGCACCGCGTCGGTGACGTGCTGCGCGAGCGCGTCGGCGTCGGGCGCGGGCGTCCGATAGAACATCGCCGAGGTTTCCGCGACCTCCTTCACCGTCGACGCACGGTCCTTCATCAGCCCGATGACGCCAAGCAGATCCGGGCCCTTGGCGATGGCGTCGGCGTCGATGCCGAGCGCCGCGAAGAACGGCTTCGCCAGCTCGGCCAGGCGCGCGCCGTCCGCTTCCTTGATGTAGTGGTTGTTGAGCCAGTTCAGCTTGTTGTGATCGTACTGCGCGGGCGACTTGCCGAGATGCTCGAGATCGAACCATTCGACGAACTGCTCGCGCGTGAAGATCTCCGCGTCGCCGTGCGACCAGCCGAGGCGCGCGAGATAGTTGAGCACCGCTTCCGGCAGGTAGCCTGCGTCGCGGTAGCCCATCACGCTCATCGCGCCGTGGCGCTTGCTCATCTTCTCGCCCTGCTCGTTGAGCACGGTCGGCAGGTGCGCGTACATCGGCACTTCGCCGCCGAGCGCGCGCAGGATGTTGATCTGACGCGGCGTGTTGTTCACGTGGTCGTCGCCGCGGATCACGTGCGTGATGTTCATGTCGAGATCGTCGACGACGACGCAGAAGTTATAGGTCGGCGTGCCGTCGGGGCGCGCGATGACGAGATCGTCGAGTTCCTCGTTCGAGATCTCGACGCGCCCCTTCACCGCGTCGTCCCATGCGACCGAGCCCGTCAGCGGATTGCGGAAGCGCAGCACGGGCTTCACGCCGGCGGGCGGCTCCGGCAGCACCTTGCCCGGCTCGGGACGCCACGTGCCGTCGTAGCGCGGCTTCTCGCCCGCCGCACGCTGGCGCTCGCGCAGCGCGTCGAGCTCATCCGTCGACATGTAGCACGGATAGACGAGCCCGCGCTCCTGCATCTGGGCGAGCACTTCGCGATAGCGGTCCATCCGCTGCATCTGGTAGTACGGGCCTTCGTCGTAATCGAGGCCGAGCCACGCCATTCCTTCGAGGATCGCGTCGACCGACGCCTCGGTCGAGCGCTCGACGTCGGTGTCCTCGATCCGCAGCACGAACGTGCCCTTCATCTTGCGAGCGAAGGCCCACGGATAAAGCGCGGATCGGATGTTGCCCAAATGGATGAAGCCCGTGGGGCTCGGCGCGAAACGGGTACGTACAGGACGGGTCATAAACGATAGCTCGAACGCCTCAAGCGGCGCATCAATTGAAACGACGCGGCAACGGCGCACGCCGCACGGTAGAGCCGGGGGCGCACGCGACCGGAACGGAAAGAGCACGAATTATACTCGCCGCGCGGCGGTTCCTCGTCGCGCGGCGCACGGCTTGCGCGGCGGCCTGCGGCGGCGCTCCGCCTTCCGACCCCGATCTTCGCGTCTTCGCGTCTTCGCGTCTTCGCTCGGCGATTCGCGCCGCGTTGCGGCACGTGCGCACGGCGGCCCACACACGACTGCCCTCATTCAGACGGCCTCGCAGCCGCACCCGGGCTCGGCACGGATATCTTCCCGGACGCCTGTCCGAATCGCCCACTGTCCATGCAGCCAACGATCGCGCAATCACACGGCGGGAGCTTTCGCGCGCACGTCGCCAGTTGCTTTATGATGTGCGCGCCGCGGTCGCCATGCCGGCGCCGCGCACGGCCCGCCCACGACCATCGGCGCGGCCGCCGGAATTTCGCCGCGCGGCGCACCCATCGAGGACGCGCGCGGTTCGTCGCTGGAGATCGAGTCGATGTCGTCCCCCCGCCTGTCCCGCCGCACGTTCACGCTCGCCTGCGCATCGGCCGTCCTCGCCGCCTGCACGTCGACCGGCACCAAGCCGACGACGTCGGGCGCCGTCACGCCTCCCGCGAACCCGCCGCAGCCGCGCGAAAAGCCGATCCGGATCGGCATCGCGCTCGGCGGCGGCGCGGCGCGCGGCTTCGCGCACGTCGGCGTGCTGAAGGCGCTCGAGGCGCGCGGAATTCCGGTCGAGCTCGTTGCCGGCACGAGCGCGGGCTCGGTCGTCGGCGCGCTGTACGCATCGGGCATGAACGCGCTGCAGATCAACAAGCTCGCGCTCGCAATGGACGAAGCGTCGATCAGCGACTGGGCGACGCCGTTCCGCTCGCGCGGCCTGCTGCAGGGCATCGCATTGCAGAACTTCATCAACAAGACGCTCAACAATCGGCCGATCGAGAAGATGACGAAGCCGCTCGGCATCGTCGCGACCGACCTGAAGAGCGGTCAGCCGATTCTGTTCCAGCGCGGCAACACGGGGCTCGCGGTGCGTGCATCGTGCAGCGTGCCGTCGGTGTTCGAGCCGGTGCGAATCGGCGATCGCGAGTACGTCGACGGCGGGCTCGTGAGCCCCGTACCTGCGTCGTTCGCGCGCAAGATGGGCGCCGACTTCGTGATCGCGGTCGACATCTCCGCGCGCCCGGAAGGCGGCACGACACAGAATCCGATCGAGATGCTGCTGCAGACATTCACGATCATGGGGCAGACGATCAAGACCTACGAGCTCGACAAGTACGCCGACGTCGTGATCCGCCCGAACCTCGCCGCGATGGGCGGCAGCGACTTCAATCAGCGCAACGTGGCGATCCTTGCGGGCGAGGAAGCGGTCGCGCGGATCATGCCTGAGCTGCAGCACAAGCTCGCCGCCGCGCGCGCGACGGCTGCGGCCGCCTAGGCCCGCACGCGCCGCAACGCGCGCCAGCACGAGCGCGCCGGCCCCTCGTCCCCTCCGCCGCGCCGAAAACGTCGCACCCAAACAAAAGCCCCGCATCCATCGGACAGCGGGGCTTCGGCGCGGCCGGCATCCGCCGGCGCAAGCGATGCGCGACTCAGTTGCTGCCGCTTGCGCTCGCATTGACGTTGCCGTCGCCGATCGTCGCCTTCACGCGCTGGCGCAGATCGTCGGGCTTCGTCGAGAACTGCGTCTCGATCCGGCGCGCGCCGGTGAAGCGCTTTTCCCAGTAGCCGCTATCGAGATCGTCGACGCGGATCGTGCTGCCCGTCGACGGCGAATGCACGAACTTGTTGTCGCCGATATAGATGCCGACGTGCGAGAACGTGCGGCGCATCGTGTTGAAGAACACGAGGTCGCCCGGCTTCAGCTCGCTCATCCGAACCTTCTCGCCGACGCGGCTCATTTCTTCCGCGCGACGCGGCAGCGACATGCCGAGCGTGTCCTGGAACACATAGCGGACGAAGCCGCTGCAATCGAGCCCGGAATCCGGCGTGTTGCCGCCCCAGCGATAACGCACACCGATCATGTTCAGCGCGCCGACGACGACGTCGCCCGCCTTGCCGGCCATGCCTGACAGGAATGCCTTTGCACCACCTTGGCTCTTCGCGGGCGGAACTGCGCTGACCTGTTGGAGATTCTGAGAGGAGGAAGCCGACTCGGCTTGAGTCGAACTGACGGCATTCTGACTGGAACTGCTGACTTCGTCGGCGAACGCGCCGGGAGCTGAAGCGATCAGGACGCCGACGAACATCCCGGCGACGACGCGCGTGCAAGCCTGGGTCAGATATCGGTGCTGCATTGGTCGATGGATTTGCGCTGGAAAATCAGCTGATTGGCGGAAAAATTTCGGTCGATACTAGCCACGAAGTATTTGTTTGTCAAAAGGAATTGATAATTTCAATCAAACTTCTTGCACCATTCTGATTCATCAGACTTAACGAACGGCTTTCAACAGCTTTTGCGTGTAAGGATGCACCGGATCGGTGAAGATCCGCTCGACGTCGCCCGTCTCGACGATCTCCCCGCCCTGCATCACCGCAACCCGATGCGCCATCGCGCCGATCACTTCCAGATCGTGGCTGATGAACACGTAACCGAGGTTGTATTTGCGTTGCAGATTCGATAGCAGCTTCAACACTTGTTGCTGGATCGACACGTCGAGCGCGCTCGTCGGCTCGTCGAGCACGAGCACGCGCGGCTCCAGCACAAGCGCGCGCGCGATCGCGATCCGCTGACGCTGGCCGCCCGAGAATTCGTGCGGATAGCGATGCAGCACCGTACGGTCGAGGCCGACTTCGCGCAGCACCGCGATCACCTTGTCGCGGCGCGCGTCGGCGGATAGTTGCGGGCGATGCAGTTCGAGCCCCTCGGACACGATGCGCTCGATCGTCTGTCGCGGCGAAAGCGAACTGAAGGGATCCTGAAATACCACCTGCATGTTCGCGCGCAGCGCTGTCCGTTCGCGACCGCGATAGCTCGCGAGCGAGCGGCCCTCGAACTCGATGTCGCCGTGCGCGACCTTCTGCAGTCCAAGAAGCGCCATCGCAAGCGTCGACTTGCCGGAACCCGACTCGCCGACGATCCCGAGCGTCTCGCCCTGCCGCACCGACACGCTCGCATCCGACACCGCGGTGAAGCGCCCGGACCGGAACCACCCGTCGAAACCCGGCAGCTTCTGCCTGAACTGCACCGTGACGCCGCGCGCGTCGAGCACGACGGGCGCGATCGGCAGCACGGGCGACACCGTGCGCTGCGGCCGGCTGTGCAGCAGGCGCTGCGTATACGGATGCTCGGGCGCATCGAAGATCTGTTCGACCGGCCCGCATTCGACGAGCTTGCCCTTCTCCATCACCGCGACCCGCTCGGCGAAGCGCCGCACGAGGTTGAGATCGTGCGTGATGAGGAGCACCGCCATCCCCCGCTCGGCCGCCGCGTCGCGCTGCAGTTCGAGCAGCAGCTCGACGATCTGCGCGCGAATCGTCACATCGAGCGCGGTCGTCGGCTCGTCGGCGAGCAACAGGCGCGGCCGGCACGCGAGCGCCATCGCGATCATCGCGCGCTGCCGCTGGCCGCCCGACAACTGATGCGGGTAGCTGTCGACGCGCGCCTCCGGCTTGTCGATTCCGGTGCGCGCGAGGAGCGCGATCGCCCGTTCTCGCGCGTCGCGCTTCGACACGCCGTCGTGCAGCTCGATTGTCTCGCCGATCTGCTCGCCGACCGTGTACAGCGGATTGAGCGCTGTCATCGGCTCCTGGAAGATCATCGCGATGTCCGCGCCGCGCAGCCCGCGCATCTGGCGCTCGCTCCTGTCGGCGAGGTTCTCGCCCGCGAAACGGATCGTTCCGCTCACGTCGGCGTCGCGCAAGAGCCGCAGGATCGACAGCGCGGTCACGCTCTTGCCGGAGCCGGACTCGCCGACGAGCGCGACGCGCTCGCCGCGGCCGATCGCGAGCGACACGTCGTCGACGGCGAGCGTGTCGCCGAAGCGCACGTGCAACCGATCGAGCGACAGGAGCGGCTCGCGGGGCGTCGGCGCCGCGCCGCCGTCCACCGTCTGCGCCACGCTCACCGGATGCCTCCCGCCGCGCGCGTCGTATCCGCGATCCGCGTGTCGAGCGCGTTGCGCAGCGCGTCGCCCATGAAGGTCAGGAGCAGCAGCGTCGCGACGAGCACCCAGAACGTCGCGAGCGAGATCCACCATGCATCGAGATTCGCCTTGCCCTGCGCGAGCAGTTCGCCGAGGCTCGGCGTCGGCGGCGGCACGCCGAGCCCGAGGAAGTCGAGGCTCGTGAGCGCGAGGATCGCGCCGCTCATTCGAAACGGCAGGAACGTGATGACGGGCGTGAGGCTGTTCGGCAGCACGTGACGCCAGATGATCTGCCAGTTCGACAGTCCCATCGCGCGCGCCGCGCGCACGTAGTCCTGCGTGCGGTTGCGCAGGAATTCGGCGCGCACGTAGTCGGACAGCCCGATCCAGCCGAACAGCGACAGCAGCACGATCAGCAGGATGAAGCTCGGCTCGAACACCGACGCGAAGATGATCAGCAGATACAGCTCCGGCATCGAGCTCCAGATCTCGATCAGGCGCTGCCCGACGATGTCGATGCGCCCGCCGAAGAAGCCCTGCACCGCGCCCGCGCCGATGCCGAGCAGCGTGCCGATGAACGTCAGGACCAGCGCGAACTCGACCGACACGCGGAACCCGTAGACGAGCCGCGCAAGCAGGTCGCGCCCCTGCGCGTCGGTGCCGAGCCAGTTCTCGCGCGACGGCGGCGCCGGATTCGGCCGCTTCGAGAAGTAATTGAGCGTGTCGTAGTAATAGCGGTTCGGCGGATACAGCGCGAAGTTGCCGGGCGTATCGAGCTTCCCGCGCACGTACGGATCGAGGTAGTCGGCAGGCGTCGGGAAGTCGCCGCCGAACGTCGTTTCCGGATAGCTCTTGAAGAGCGGAAAGTAATAGTGGCCGTCGTAGCGCACGACGATCGGCTTGTCGTTCGACCACAGCGGCGCGGCGAGGCTCGCCGCGAATGCGATCACGAAGACCACGAGACTCCAGTAGCCGAGGCGCTGCTCCTTGAAGCGCAGCCACACGCGCCGCGCGGGCGACGGCGCCACGCGCGCGCGCGTGGCGTCGATCCGGGAAGAGACGGCGAGTCGGCTCAAGTCAGCGCTCCAGTTGCTCGAATTGAACGCGCGGGTCGACCCACACGTAGCACAGATCGGACACGAGCTTCGTCGCGAGCCCGATCAGCGTGAAAATGTACAGCGTGCCGAGCACGACCGGGTAGTCGCGCCGGATCACCGATTCGTACGACAGCAGGCCGAGCCCGTCGAGCGAGAACAGCGTCTCGATCAGCAGGCTGCCCGTGAAGAACGCGCCGATGAACGCGGCCGGAAAGCCGACGACGAGCGGCAGGAGCGCATTGCGGAACACGTGCTTCCACAGCACGCTGCGCTCGGACAGCCCCTTCGCGCGCGCGGTCAGCACGTACTGCTTGCGGATCTCGTCGAGGAACGCGTTCTTCGTCAGCATCGTGATCACCGCGAAGCTGCCGACGACCGACGCGATGATCGGCAGCGCGATGTGCCACAGGTAATCGGCGATCTTGCCGGCGACGGAGAGCTGAGCGAAATTGTCGGACGTGAGGCCGCGCAGCGGGAAGATCTGCCAGAACGAGCCGCCGCCGAACAGCACGAGCAGCAGCACGCCGAGCACGAAGCCCGGAATCGCGTAGCCGACGAGGACGACGAGGCTCGTCGCGAGATCGAACGGCGAGCCGTTCCTCACCGCCTTCGCGATGCCGAGCGGCACCGAGATCAGATACGTGAGCAGGAAAGTCCACACGCCGATGCTGATCGACACGGGCAGCTTCGACACGACGAGCGACCACACGCTCTGGTGATGGAAGTAGCTGTCGCCGAGATCGAAGCGCGCGAAGCGCTCGAGCATCAGCCAATAGCGCTCGAGCGGCGGCTTGTCGAAGCCGTACAGCGCCTTCAACTGCGCAAGCTGCTGCGCGTCGACGCCCGTGTACGAGCGCATCCCGAACGGCGTGCTGCCCCGCTCTGCGCCCTTGCGCAGCTCCTGCACCGCCTGCTCGACCGGGCCGCCCGGCACGAACTGGATCACGGCGAAGGTGATGGTCAACACGCCGACGAGCGTCGGGATCATCAGCAGCAGTCGTTTGAGGATGTAGCTCCACATAGGCGCATCCGGGCGTGTTCGAACGGTTTCGTCAATCGGCAAGCGGCGCGCGCGGCGGCCGTCACGGCTCGGCGGCCGCGCCGTGGCCGGGCTTCGCCCACCACGTCGACACGACCCAGCCTTCCGCCGAATAGTACAGCGGCAGCGTCGGCGGATAGGCGAGCGTGCGCTTGAACGCGATCCGGTGCGTCGTGCTGTACCACTGCGGCACCGCATAGTAGCCGTGCATCAGCACGCGGTCGAGCGCGTGCGTCGCGTCGAGCAGCGCCTCGCGCGTCTGGGCCTGCGTAAGCGCCGTCAGGATCGCGTCGACCGCGGGCGACTTGAGGCCCGTCAGGTTGTCCGAGCCCTGCTCGTCCGCGTAGCGGCTCGCATAGCGCGTCACCTGCTCGGCGCCCGGCATCTGGACGCCCGGGTAGCGAACCGCCGTCATGTCGTAGTCGAACGCGTCGAGGCGCTTTTGCAGCAGCGCGTAATCGGCCGTCCGGTACTTCGCGACGATCCCGAGCTTCGCGAGATTACGGATGTACGCGGTCACGACCGCGTCGTACACCGAGCCCGAATCGTCGAGGATCTCGAACGTGAACGGCTCGCCCCTCGCGTTGCGCAGCGCGCCGTCGCGGTAGGTCCAGCCGGCGTCCGCCAGCAGCGCGCGCGCCTTCAGCAGGTTCGCGCGCAGCGACCCGGGCGGATCGGTGTCCGGCTGCACCGTCATCGGCCCGAACACCGCGGGATCGAGCTCCGAGCGCAGCGGGATCAGCAGCGCGAGCTCGCCCGCGCCCGGCACGCCGGTCGCCTGCAGATCGGTGTCGGCGAAATAGCTGTTCAGGCGCGTGTAGCCGCCGTAGAAGAGCTGCCGGTTCAGCCATTCGAAGTCGAACGCGAGATCGAGCGCGCGTCGCACGCGAACATCCTGGAACAGCGGCCGCCGCAGGTTCATGAAGAAGCCCTGCATTCCCGCGCCGTTGTGCTGGCGGAACTCGCGCTTGACAAGCTCGCCGCTGTCGAAACGCTTGCCGACGTCGCGCCGCACCCAGTTGCGCGCGACGTACTCGACGAGCACGTCGTACTCGCCCGCCTTGAACGCCTCGAGCCGCGCGACGCCGTCGCCGTACAGCTTGTAGACGATGCGCTCGAAGTTGTTCATGCCGATCCGCACCGGCAGCGCGGCGCCCCAGTACGCGGGATCGCGCCGGTACGTGATCGTGCGGCCGCTGTCGTAATGCTCGATCAGGTACGGGCCGCTGCCGATCGGCGGCTCGAACGCGAGCTGGTCGAACGGAATGCGCGAGCCGTCCGGCCGCAAGCCCCATTTGTGCGAGAACACCGGAATGCCGCCCGCGATCAGCGGCAGCTCGCGGTTCTTGCGGCGGAATTCGAAGCGCACAGTCGCCGGATCGACGATAACCGCACGCGTGATGTCCGCGTAGTACGCCGGGTATTGCGGCGCCGCCTGCGGGCTCTTCAGCGTGTCGAACGCGTGCTTGACGTCCGCTGCGGTGACGCGATCGCCATTCGAGAAGCGCGCGCGCGGATTCAGATGGAACGTGACCGACATCCCATCCGGCGCGATGTCGATGTCGTCCGCGAGGAGGCCGTAGGCCGATGCGGGCTCGTCGGCGCTGCCCGTCGTCAGGCTCTCGAACAGCAAGTCGAGCCCGGGCGCCGCGTTGCCGCGCATCGTGAACGGATTGAACTTGTCGAACGTCGTGAGCCGGCTCGGATTCGCGAGCACGAGCGTGCCGCCCTTCGGCGCGTCCGGGTTCACATAGTCGAAATGCCTGAAGCCGGGCGGATACTTCGGCTCGCCGTATTGGGCGATCGCGTAGACGGCGTGGGCCGCCTGCGTCGCGGCGAGCGCGAGCGCGACGCCCGCCGCCGCCGCCCGCGCGAGGCGCGCGAGCGCGGCGCGCGCGGCGGCCGCCCATTGCGGCGCGGCGGACCGCGCGGTCTGTTCCGGTGTCGCCGCGCGTCGCGGCGGTCGCGGCCGGCGGGCCCGGGGCGAACCGATCGTCATAGAGGCCTTGGCAGTCGTTCGAGGATGGCGATGTGAGAGAATTCTACCCACTCGCAACCGATTACAGCCAGCCGCCGCCCGCCGACGCGCGGGCGCGCGCGCCTCACATAGGAGAATTCATGGGCTTTCTCGACGGTAAACGTATTCTGCTGACGGGCCTCTTGTCGAACCGCTCGATCGCTTACGGCATCGCCAAGGCGTGCAAGCGCGAAGGCGCCGAGCTGGCATTCACCTACGTCGGCGATCGCTTCAAGGATCGCATCACCGAGTTCGCGGCCGAGTTCGACAGCGATCTCGTGTTCCCGTGCGACGTCGCCGACGACGCGCAGATCGATGCCCTCTTCACGTCGCTCAAGGCGCGCTGGGACACGCTCGACGGCCTCGTCCACTCGATCGGCTTCGCGCCGCGCGAGGCGATCGCGGGCGACTTCCTCGACGGCCTCACGCGCGAGAACTTCCGCATCGCGCACGACATCTCTGCATACAGCTTCCCGGCGCTCGCGAAGGCCGCGCTGCCGATGCTGTCGAGCGACGCGTCGCTCCTCACGCTGTCCTATCTCGGCGCGGAACGGGCGATCCCGAACTACAACACGATGGGCCTCGCAAAAGCGGCGCTCGAAGCGAGCGTCCGTTATCTCGCGGTGTCGCTCGGCGCGAAGGGCGTGCGCGTGAACGCGATCTCGGCGGGCCCGATCAAGACGCTCGCCGCAAGCGGGATCAAGAGCTTCGGCAAGATTCTCGATTTCGTCGAAAGCAACTCGCCGCTCAAGCGCAACGTGACGATCGAGCAGGTCGGCAACGCGGGCGCTTTCCTGCTGTCGGACCTCGCGAGCGGGGTCACGGCCGAAGTGATGCACGTCGACTCGGGCTTCAATGCGGTCGTCGGCGGGATGGCCGGCCTCGAAGAGTAAGCGCGGCGCCGCGCGGCGGGCGGCTCGAGCCGCGGCGCTTCGACGCGCGGTGTCGCGCTCGCCAAATGACCGAACCCCACGCTCGCGAAAGCGCGGAGTTCGTCAGACGTTCGAACCGCCCGTTCCCCGGGCGGTTTTTTCATGGTTCGCCCATCGCAGCGATGCGTCGCGCGTCGCGCGTCGCTCGGCGCGCCGGCCGGTGCGCGGCCCGACGGGCAACGGAATCAGTGACGCCAGCCGTTGTGGCGGCCGTTGTCCCAGTGGCCGCGGTCCCCATCGCGACCGCGATGGCGATACCACTCGTCGCGGCCCCAGTAGCGGCGGCCATCCCAGTAACGATCGCCGTGCCAGCCGATCACGATCGACGGCGCGGGCACATAGACCGGAGCCGGCGCGTAGACGGGAGCCGGCTGGTACACGACGGGCGGCGGCGGCGCATATACGGGCGCCGGCGCGACGTAGACGGGCGCAGGCACGCCGACGTTGATCCCGACACTGACGCCTGCCAGCGCAGCGCCGGATGCGAGCAGCGCGGCGAAACCGGCCACGAGCGAGGCAGCACGCAAGGTTTTCATGGACTCCCCTTCTGGTTGATTCGTTGGATTCGACTATAGCGGGAACCGTCTGCGCCGCATATTTCAAGTTTGTAAGAACTGATGCGCGGCATCGCATCGCAATCGAATCGCTAACTTTTCGTTACATTCGGGCGGGCGCGCCGCCGTTCGGCCCGCGCCGGCCGCGGGCGGCCACCAGAGCCACGGTCGCATCGAATGTCGGGAGAAAATACGGCAAGCCGCCGGTAGCGCCGGAGCACTCAAGCGGCGCCCGCGCGGCCACGCGAATGCGTCGGGTCTGCCGAAAAATACAAGAAGACACTTGCCGTCGCGCGATCAGCCGGAATCCGGCGCGCGGCGGTGCGAAACCCGTTGCGGGCTTTGCAGCAAAAGCCGGCCAGGCCGACAGGCGCGCCAGGTGCTCACCGCAACCGTCCGCCCGCCCGAAAGCCGCCTCGAATCACTTGGCGCTCACCTGCCCAAGCCCCTCTTGCGCCTGCAGGTTCGTGCGCACAAAAGAGCGAATCGCTTCCGCCATCTCCAACGGACGGCTCAGCGGCGCCCAATGTGCCGCGTCCACCGGCGATTGACTGTATTGCGTCGCCCATTCATGGCTGCGCTCGAATACGCGTGGAGGTAAAAACGGATCGTGAATCGCCGTCAGCACATGCACCGGCACCGGAGTGATCGCCTTCTTCGGCAGCAATGTGCGCTGTAGCAGATTGGCCCGATAAATTCCGAGGTAGCGAATCGCGTCGCCTTCTACGCCTTCGTTTTTCCGGAAACGGATTCGAGGCTCGTAACGGTTGATCAACATGCGAAACATCACCGTGCCCAGGCCACTGTGAAACAACAGCTCGGGCAATAGCGGCAGCGTGAAGAACGTCATCAGGCTGTTGCGACGCAACTGACCGAACAACTGCGCGAGATTGCGCGGAGTCGGCCTCAGCATGCGGCGCCGCAAATAGAAGCCGACCTGTTCCAGGCTGGGCGACATGGTGGTGAACGACGCGATGCGCCGTATGCCGTCCGCGTCGGTGATCGCGTTCCAGCCGTAGATCCCGCCCCAGTCGTGCCCGACCAGGTGAACCTTTTGGGTGGGACTGACCACGTCTATCACCGCATAGAGATCGGCAAGCAGCAACTCGAACTTGTAGTGTCTCGAACCGGTGATATGGGTTGAATTGGCGCAGCCTCGCATGTCGTACGCCACGACGTAAAAATCCTCTTTCAGCACATCGGCCACTTGCTCCCAGAACAGAGCGCGGTCGGGAAAGCCGTGCGCCAGCACCAGCACCTCTGTCGGGCGCGCGCTGCTTGGCCGATCGCCCCAGGTATAAACGGCGATCTCGACGCCCGACGACTGAACAAACAGATCTGGTTCGCGCATGGGTAACATTCCTGTGCAAGCTTGGATGACAGGCTCCGACAAATCGACAAGCCCACGATTCGGCCCGACTCACATCTCGCGCCCGGCGCCGTCGACGAATCGACGAATGGGCGCTCGCCGGAGCGGCATGCGACTGCGATCGCTTCGTCAACCGCAGCCGCCTCCAGCATCTATCCACACCGGGCCCGCCACCACGATGCGCGGCGAAGCGGCGCACCGCCACGGCCCAGCCCCAATCCGGGCAAATCGAACCGGGTCAGCCTAATTGTGCTCACGCGTCGCCTGGCCATACACCACGTGGATGATGGCGACAAACAGCAACGATCCGCTCGCGCCCGCGGGCAGCACGAAACCCTGGCCGGCCGCGATGTAATCCGCCGGCAAGTGAAGCCAGCTCACGATCTGCAGCGTAAGGAAAAAGAGCGCCGGGAAAGGCAGCAGGCAAAGCAGGAAAACCAAGCTCTCCTTCATCAACGCCTGCTTGCGATTGCTTCGCGCCATCAACAGCAAGGCGCCGAAACCGGCAATGACCAGGCCGTTTACCGTGTACATCGTTCCGCCCGACAGCCATACGTTGTGAGGAGCCAGGCCCATGCGCCAGCCCAGGAAACAAGACGAGATCCCCGCCGCCAACGCCAGCCAGGGCGTCAACAGGCTCGTAGCGCCCCGAGACGCCCCGGCAGCTTCGTCGGCTCGACTCAAGCACTGTTTCAGCGTAAGCGCAGCCGCGGGAAACGCCAGTCCGCAGGCAACGGCAAATCCGGCCGCGATCATCGGGTGAGCCATGAGCACCGACTGTTCACGCATGATCAACGCGGCAGGCACCAGCGCCGAGGCCACCTCGATGCTCGACATGCCGTGGCCCACGACGTAGAACATCACGTTGAAAGCGAGCAAGGCCGCCGCGATACCGTAAATCAACGGCATCGACCGCAGATACAATGCCGCCCCGAGATCGGCCATGGCCGCAGCGGCGCGCTGCTTCATGGGTCTCGCGTATTGCCGATTCACCAATACCAGCCCGTACACGATCAACAGCACTTCGGGCAACATGAGCCCCATGGTGACCAGGTTCAGGGTTTCCTGATCGATGTCGGGAAAGAACGGCACCAACAATGCCCAATCGAGGCGCAACAACGGCGCGACCAGCAGACAGCCGAACGACAGCGCCATCCAGGCCTGATGCTCGAAGATACGGCGCGCCTTGAGGGCCCGTATCGCCATCGTGATGGAAACCAAAGCAAGCACCCCGAATATCCATAGGGCGACCCAGGCAACCAGGTGATCGTAGATGTGATGCGGCGGCGTCAACGCCATGTAGCATAGTGCCGCCACCACGGCGACAGGCACGGTTGCGATGTAAATCGCACCGATGCCTCGATGCACCTTCATGAAACGCTTTCGGAACGCAGGCCAGAATTGCAGTCCGCCGAACATCACGCAAAACACGCTGAACAGGACGTGCACCGCGATGGCGACCTGATTGGACTTAGGCATCGTGGCGTAATAGATGCCTTGCTCCATCAGCTTCGAATCGGTGAATCGCTTGGCCGTCGAGAACAGGGACAACGCCCACAATTCGTCGCTGACGCCGGAGAGCCTCTCGAGCGTGGGCTCGGCCCGTGCGACGCTCACGGCATCCGTGATCCGCTGGACCGCATTTTCCGTCGTGAACGGCAACATGAAGCGATGAGTGCCTTCCTGCAGCGCGATCCATCCCGACAACCCCATCGCCACCACGATGCTCAGGATGAAGCCGAGTGACAGCATGTTTCCCAAACCGCCCCAGAACCGCATCGATGCTTCCTTTTGCGCCATAGTCACGTCACGTGGGTTGAAGAATCAGGCTCATTGCCTACGAATGTCGCTCGAACCGGGAAGCCGATAAACGCAGCAAGCGCCCATCGATTGAGCGGATGTGAACAGTCGCCGTATGTCGGCGCAAGGTCGAGTCGAACGAGAGCATCCGCCGGCAGACCGCCGTATCCATTACGGGACAACACTGCCGCAAAGAAGCTATTCCGAATTCCGAATCCGCTCGCCCGGCGTCGCCCGGTAAGCAAGCGCCATCCTTCCGGACCTTCGATGAACGTCCCGATCGGAGGCGACGGCAGTCGCCGCCCGATGCGTCGACCGCATCGAACACCCAGCCGCTCAATCCTCATTGCGGACCAACCATGCCAACTTGCCCGGCACGCCCTTCCATTGCTCGTGATCGGCCAATGGGGCTCGCTTGCTGGTGATCCTCGTCCAATTGGGATGCGCGGCCAGCTCGGCATTCAGGGCGATGAACGCCTGCTGATTCGCCGGCACTTCGCTGTCGGCGCGAATGGCGTCGACCGGGCATGCCGATTCGCAAAGCGCGCAATCGATACATTCGTCCGGATTGATCACGAGGAAATTGGGCCCCTCGTAAAAACAGTCGACCGGACAAATCTCGACGCAGTCGGTGTGCTTGCACCGGATGCACGCTTCCAGAACGACGAACGTCATGCGGCGACCTCCTGCGATACGACTTCCTCGACCTTCCGCAAATGCACCGGCACGTGCTTGTGATAGGGCGTGCGCGACAACGGATCGCAATGCGCGCCCGACGTCAGGCGATTCAGCTCGGGACCGCTCGGCGCGCCATCCTTGTAGCGCATTCCGTAGCCGTGCGGCAGCGTGACCATCCCGCGCCGCACGCTGTCGTCTAGCTCGGCGACGACCTCGATGCTTCCCTTCTCCGACGCGCACGCGAGCTTCCCGCCGTCCGCGACGCCGAGCGCCGCCGCATCGTCCGGATGGATCCGCAGCGCGCCGTGCGGATCGACCTTGCGCCACGACGGATCGCGATAGATCTGATTCGCGTTGTACGCGCGCCGCTCCCCCGCCATCAGCACGAACGGATAGCCGGCGCCGGGCGGCGGCTCGGTCTCGAGCGCGCGCAGCTCGTCGAGCATCTCCGGAATGTGCAGATGGACGCGGCCGTCTTCGTGGCGAATGAAGCGCCACATCTCGTCGAATTCGTGCACGCTCATCAGCGTGCCCGAGCGCCGCTCGACGATCGCCCGAAACAGCGCGGCGCCGAGCGTCAACCGGTTGCCGCGGTGTCCGGCGCGGCGCACGGCCGCGCGATGCTGCTGTGCGTATGCGATCGCGAGCGGCAGAATCGGCGCGACGCTCGCCGCGCCGTCCGGCAGCGCGCGGCCGAGCGTCCGATAGACGACCGACGCCGCATGGCGCCGCCAGCCCTTGTTCGCCGCGAGCGCGACGCCGAGCGCGCCCAGGTAGACGAGATGCCCGGACGCCTTCGGCTCGAGCCGCGCGACGCGCTCGAGAAGCGGAAAGCGGCGCGGAATCTCGCCCATCTTCTCAAGGAGCCGCGTGTAGATCTCCGGCTCGGGCAGCGCTTCGCCGAGCGGCGCGAAGAGCGGATGGCGCAGATGGAACGCGTTCGCCGGGAATTCGAGATTGAAACCCGTCGCCTCCCATTTCTCGAACTGCGACGCGGCGGGCAACACGTAGTGCGCATGACGCGCGGTCTCGGTCAACGCGACGTCGACGACGACAAGCAACTCGAGCTTCGAAAACGCGCGCTCATACGCATTCGAGTCCGCGTAGGTGACGAGCGGATTCGCACTGTCGACGAACACCGCGCGCACGCGGTTCTCGCCCGCATGCTCGATCTCGTCGGGCAGGATGTTCGGCGGGAAGATGCCCCCGATCGGATGCATTCCGTGATGCGCGGTCCGCTTGAGCGGCTTGCCTTGCTTGCGCACGCGCTCGTCGGTATGGCCGATGATGGGCAGCAGGAACGTATGCAGATTGTTGCCGCCGCGCTTGCCGAAATGGCCGGTGACGAGATACAGCAGCTTCTCGAGATAGCCGTTGAGCGTCGTATGCAGCGTGTGCTGGATGCCGAGATCGACGCGCACGCAGGCCGCACGCGCCGTCGCGAAACCGCGCGCGACGCGCTCGACGTCCGCGAGCGGCACGTCCGCGCGGCGCGCGTAGTCTTCGATCGGCACATCGAGAAGGGCGCGCTCGACGTGCTCGAAGCCGCGGCAATGCCGATCGATGAACGCGCGGTCGTGCAACCCTTCGCGCACGATGATCGCGAGCATCGCGCTCATCAGATACGCATCGGCCCCCGGCCGCACCTGCAGATGGATATCGGCGAACTTCGCCGTCTCCGAGCGGCGCGGATCGACGACGACCATCGTCCGGTTCGGATCCTTCTTGATGTCGCGCAGGGTGTCGCGCGCGTTCGGAATGCCGTGCGCCTGATACGGATTCGCGCCGACGATGAGCACGTAGTCCGCATGCTCAATGTCCTCGGTCGTGTGGCAGTCCTGACGGCCGAACAGCCGGCCGTTGAGCCAGAAATCGCCGGTCTTCTCCTGCCCGAGCGCGTTATACGCGTAGCGGCTTCGCATCGCCGCGAGCAGTTGCCGCCCGTACGCGCCGCCGACGTGATTGCCCTGCCCGCCGCCGCCCACGAACGCGAACGCGTCGCCGCCGTGCCGCTCGCGCAGCGCGAGCAGGCGCTGCGCGATGTCGTCGAGCGCCTCGTCCCACGTCACGCGCACAAAGCTGCCGTCGGGCTCGCGCCTGAGCGGATGCGTCAGGCGATCGTCGTGATGTTGGTAGTAAGCGAGGCGCGCCGCCTTCTGGCACAGATAGCCTTTCGAGACCGGATGCGCTTCGTCGCCGCGTATCTTCGCGAACTTGCCCGCTTCGATCACGACCTCGAGGCCGCAATTGCGCGAACACAGAATGCAGGCGGTTTTCTCGGTTGCCATCGAACGCTCCATCTGCCGGGCGGGCCGGCTACGGTTGGGGAAACATATAATAACGATCGTTATGGTAACGGACGTTATTCTATACTTCGATCGACGTCAATCGATCAAAGCCTCGAAAACGGAACGGACATGCGCTATTCACCGAAACACAAGGAGGCGAGCCGCGCGCGCCTCGTCGAGGCGGGCGCCGCACTCGCGAAGAAGAGCGGCTTCGCGAACACCGGGATGGACGCGCTCACCGCGGCGGCCGGCGTGACGACGGGCGCGTTCTACTCGCAGTTCAGATCGAAGCCGGAATTCCTGCGCGCGATCGTCGAGCACGAGATGTCGAAGGTGCTCGCGACGGTCGAAGGCCGCTCGAAGGACGAACTCGTCGCCGTGCTGCGCGGCTATCTGAGCACCGCACACGCCGACCATCCGGAGCTCGGATGCCCGGTGCCCGCGCTCGGCCCGGAGATTGCGCGCGCCGACGTCGCGACCCGCGCGATGTTCGAGAATCTGATCAAGCGCTTCCAGGCGTCGCTCGTGGGTGCGTTGCACGATGAAGAAGCGGCGTGGACGCTCGGGTGCGCGGCGATCGGCGCGGTGCTCGTCGCGCGCGCGATGGCGACGCCCGAACGCCGCAGCGAAGTGCTGCGCTCGGTGCTCGCATACACGATGCGAGCGTTCGACGGCGACGCGCCGAAGAAATGACGCGCGCGCCGCCGTGCACGCCGAATCGGCCGCGCGCGTTGCGCCGCCGGTCCGTCATGCATCCGTACGCGGCGAATCACGCAAGCACCGGCGTCTGCGCTCCCTTCGACGAGCAATCGTCAGCTTGACTAACGAACTCGGCGACGTCGTTCGACAGCGCGCCGAAAATTGACGAGCCGAGAACGCAAATGCTACGCTCGGCCATCCGACAGGACGCGTGAGACGTCCTCGCTCGACGCACAGGCGGCGCCCGAACCGCCTCCTCCCCACATCCGCTCCCGTTGCCCGGCACGCCGGGTGCCCGCATGTTCGCAGCCGCCGATCCGCACGATCGCGCCGGCCGCGCACTGCATCGCCATTTTTCCACGGAGACGCGATGACACGTCGAATCGACCGACGAGCCTTCCTGATGTACAGCGCATGCAGCGCGGTGCTGCCGCTTCTCGCCGCATGCGGCGACGACATCGGCACGCAAGCGGCGGAACCGCGCGCCACCGCATCGGATCTTGCAGAGAGCAACGCGGCGCCGCTCCACGCGTTCGACGAAAACGACCTGCTGATTCCCGGCTTCAAGATGAAGCTCGGCGACATCAAGACGCAAATCGAGCAATATCAGCCGGCTGCGGTCGCGATCGCCGATGTCGTCGATGCGGCGCTGTCGGCGAATACGCTGCCGGGGCTCATCGCGTTCGGCGAAGTCGCGGTCAAGGCGCTCGCGTCGTTCATTCCGGCCGTCGGGCCGTTCGTCGGCGAAGTGCTGAACCTGCTGTTCAACCGATTGAACGCGCTGTTCGAGCGCGGGCCCGATGAAGAAGCCGTGATCCGACGCATCGCGACGGAAGCGATCTCGAAAAACAACGTCGAGATCATGCGGCAGGTGCTGACGGGCATCAATCGCGTGCTGCAGGACTTCATCGACTTCACGCGAAGCGCGACGCCGCCCTATTCCGCGTCGATGATCGAGAACATCACCGCGAAATTCGAAGCGTTCGTGAGCATCTGCACCGCGCAGATCCCGCTGTTCCTCATCAAGGGTTCCGAATACCAGGGCCTGACGATGCATGCGCTCGCGGCGAGCGCGCAGCTGTCGATGTACAGCGCGTATCTGTCGATGCGTCGCGAACTCGCACTCGCACCCGATACGATCGCCGCGCTGCTGCGCGAGATGCACGAGAAGATCCATGTGTATCAGAACGACATGCAGGCGGTGCTCGTGAATCATCTGGGCAAGCTCGCCGATCCGGCGCAGAAGAACGATTACGTCCGAAACTTCCATACGCTCGGTTATGCGAAGTTTCTCGCGTCGGCGAAGACCTATTTCGCGACGCTCAACGAGACGAAGATCGACTTCCGAAACTCGATGGAAATCTACACGAACGACGTCGTGCGCGACACGGCCGATGCGACGCTCGCATCCCGTACGTCGTACGTGACCGACTTGCTCGCGCTGTGCCATTGCGGCTACGGCGGCGATCCGCTCGTCGTCCGGATGAACCAGACGTTCGTCGACGGCGCCGGCCGCGCGACGCACATCGATGCACAAGGCTGCACGGGCAATTTCGACGGCGTGTCGGGCGGCTTGCGCACGATTCAACGCGCGTTCGCCGCGAATCAATCGAAAGGGGAATTGACGGACGGACGCGGCGCTATCTGGAAGGCGGCGACGCGCGATACGCGCAACCTCTTTCTCACAGTCCAGCTGCTCGGCGCGCTGCAAGTGCAGGACGGCACGGGCGCGCGCTACTCGGCTGCGACCGACGCGGACGGCAACGCGCTCGATCTGATCGACGACTCGGGCGCGACGCAATCGTATTCGCCCGGCAATGCGGCGAAGCTCGAGCCGGGCTATTTCGTGTCGGCATTCCTGACGAAGCCGGGCACGCATTCGGGCAAGACCTGCCGCGAAGACTCGGGCTATGGTTTTCCGTACGGCGGCATGGCGCTGCGCCACTACACGTCGGCCGCGCAACTCGCGGAACTGCGCAGCGCCGACACCGGCCTCGAACTCGATCTGACCTGCGGCTTCAGCGCGGCGGATTCGTCGACGTTCGGCGCGCCGACGAGCTATCCGGACGTGATGATCGGCAAGTCGATCCTGGTCGGCAAGTGCCTGACGTTCGTCGTGACGAATCGAACCGCGGCGCCGATCGCGTGCCGGCTCGTGCCGCTGCTCGCGGACGTGAAGACGGCATCGGACACATTCGTCAACCTGACGCTGCTCGCGCCGGACAAGCAGCGTGTGCTCGGCTCGGCGACGCTCGCCGCGCGCGACGGCGGGCCTGCACTGCTCGGCGAAGACGGTCGCGCGTTCGTCCACTACGATGCGAGCGACCTCTTTCCGATCGCGCCCGGTGTGAACTACGTGCGGATCGCGCGCAACGCGGATCTCGGCGACAACGCGTTTCGATTCGCGAGCCTGCTCGTCGTGCCGGCGCGAGTGTGACGGACGCCGCAAGCGAGGACGAGCGCGGCCGCGCATGCCGATGCCGCGTTCGACCGAATCCGCCGCTGCATCGATTGCGTAGCCGCGCGGACCGGAAACGCATCGCCCGCACGGCGCTCGCCGGCCGCCGCGCGCGGCCGCGCACGCCTGAACGGCGCGTCGGATCAGTTGCGCTCGGCCGTACGCAACATGTCGGATGCGATCGACGAGTTCGCCGGATCGCCGTCGGGCCACGGCGTCAGAATGTCGAAGCCGTCATCGGTGACCACCACCATATGCTCCCACTGCGCGGACCACGAACGGTCCTGCGTCACGACCGTCCAGCCGTCGGGAAGCTGCCGCGTCTCGGCGCGTCCCGCATTGAGCATCGGCTCGACGGTGAAGATCATGCCGGGCGCGAGACGGAGCCCGGAGCCCGGCCGTCCGTAATGGAGCACTTGCGGTTCATCGTGGTAAATGCGGCCGATGCCGTGGCCGCAATACTCGCGGACGACACTGAAACCCTCGCGATGCGCGACGCTCTGGATCGCGTGGCCGACGTCGCCGAGCGTCGCGCCCGGGCGCACCGCCGCGATCCCGGCCATCATCGCTTCGTAGGTCGCATCGACGAGACGGCGTGACGGCGCCGCCGGCTCGCCCACGAAGTACATGCGGCTGGTGTCGCCATACCAGCCGTCCATGTCGAGCGCGACGTCGATGTTGACGATATCGCCGTCGTTCAACGCCTGATCGGAGGGAATGCCGTGGCAGACCACGTGGTTCACGGACGCGCAGATCGTCTTCGGATACCCGTGATAGCCGATGTTCGCGGGCCGCGCATGCTGGACGTCGACGATGTAGTCGCGACACAGCCGGTCCAAATCGTTCGTCGTTATGCCGGGCTTCACGTGCGGCGCGATCATGCTCAGCACCTCGGCCGCCAGCATGCCGGCGCGGCGCGCCATTGCGATCTCGGCTTTCGAGCGAATCGGCACTTGTCGGGAACGCATCATCATGCAGTCCTCGCAGCGACGTCAGCGGCCGGCGTCGTTTCGTCGCCCTGGATTTCCGCCTGGATCAGCAAACGGCAAATCTCCGCATAGCTCAGCGTCGGATGCAATTCCGCGAGCATCCCGATCCGCAGCCAATGCTCCGCCTGAGCATTGATCGATCGGCTCAACGCAGCGCTCGCCTGGCGCAGCGATTCATGCATCCGATCGGATATCTTGACTATTCCCATGGCATAAATTTATACGATTAATATACGAAACGTATATTACCGAATAAGCGACAAGGCGATCAAGCGTCACGGTGCGTCCGCGCCTATGCGCGATCGGTTTCGAGAATCTCGGCGACGAAATCAACGAACGCGCGGACGTTCACCGCAGGCCAACAGCGCGACGGATACAGCGCATGAAACCGGAACGACTCACCACGCCACTCGGGAAGCCATTCGACGGCCGATCAACTCCTGCACGCCGCCCGCCTCGATCCGCGCAACGCCGGCGCTGGACAGGCATGCGCCGGGCAGCGAACCGGCATCCGTGACGATACCGGCTGCCCGGCGTCTTCACGGGCAGCGTGCGGCGACCGGCCCTGTCCGCCCATGCGAGCGGCTACCCCGTGAAGCGCGCAATCGATCAAGGATGAAGTCGAAATGTGGGCCGTGCGGCGCGCGCTCATCGCATCCGCCGCATCAGCCGGCGGATGCGAGCATCGGCGCCGCATGCGAAGCCGCGAGCGAGGGAAGCACCGGCACGACGCAGACGATGCGCCGACATTCGCCGCCCCATCGCCAATCAATCGATCGGCAATGCGAACCCATGCTGTCCCGACTACGACGACACGCCGTCACGCATTTCCGAGATGCCGAAAAAGAAAAACCCCGCAAGTCCAAGAACTTGCGGGGCTTGTTCCGCCATGTCTGGCGGAGACGGAGGGATTCGAACCCTCGATCCAGGTTTTGGCCCAGATGCTCCCTTAGCAGGGGAGTGCCTTCGACCTCTCGGCCACGTCTCCCAAACCTTCGCTCGCGCCAGGGAGGCAGCGCGACGAAACCGAGATTCTATAGGGTTACGGGGCCAAGGTCAATTTCCGCGACGCATTTTCTTTCCGTGCGTCACGAAAATTCCATCACGCCTGGTCGAGTTCGAATGCCTTGTGCAGCGCACGGACTGCCAACTCCATATACTTCTCGTCGATCAGCACCGAAATCTTGATTTCGGACGTCGAGATCATCTGGATGTTGATGCCCTCTTCCGACAGCGTGCGGAACATCGTACTCGCAACGCCGACGTGCGAACGCATCCCGACGCCGACCACCGACACCTTCGACACCTTCGGGTCGCCCAGCACCTGCTCGGCGTTCACGTGAACCTTCACCTGGTTCGTCAGGATGTCCATCGCCTTCTGGTAGTCGCCGCGGCCGACCGTGAACGTGAAGTCGGTCTTCCCTTCCACGCTCTGGTTCTGGATGATCATGTCGACGTCGATGTTCGCATCCGCCACCGGGCCGAGGATCTGGTATGCGATGCCCGGCTTGTCGGGCACGCCCATCACCGCAATGCGCGCTTCGTCGCGCTGGAACGCAATACCGGAAATGACTGCTTTTTCCATGGTCTCGTCTTCTTCAAAAGTAATCAGGGTGCCCGAGCGCATCTCGTCGTCGAGCGGAACCAGCGGATCGGTGAGGCTCGACAGCACGCGCGTCTTCACGCGGTACTTGCCCGCGAACTCGACCGAGCGGATCTGCAGCACCTTCGAGCCGAGACTCGCCATTTCCAGCATTTCCTCGAACGTCACGCTATCGAGCCGACGCGCCTCTTCGACGACGCGCGGGTCGGTCGTATACACGCCGTCGACGTCCGTATAGATCAGGCATTCGTCGGCTTCGAGCGCGGCCGCGACCGCGACTGCCGACGTGTCCGAGCCGCCGCGACCGAGCGTCGTGATGTGGCCGTCCGGATCGACGCCCTGGAAACCCGTGATGATGACGACCTTGCCTGCATCGAGATCGCGGCGCACGCGCTCGTCTTCGATCGAATGGATGCGCGCCTTCGTGTACGCGCTGTCAGTCTTGATCGGCACCTGCCAGCCGGCGTAGCTCACGGCCTCGACGCCAATTTCCTGCAGCGCGATCGACAGCAGGCCGACGCTGACCTGTTCGCCCGTCGACGCAATCACGTCGAGCTCGCGCGGGCTCGGCTGGCTCGAGATCTCTTTTGCGAGCCCAAGCAGACGGTTCGTTTCGCCGGACATCGCGGACGGCACGACCACCATCTGGTGCCCGGCCTGATGCCATTTTGCGACGCGTTTCGCGACGTTCTTGATGCGCTCGACCGAGCCCATCGAAGTGCCGCCGTATTTATGTACGATGAGTGCCATTGTCGTTCAGAACTGAAGAGAGGCCGCACGGGCGTACTGGACAGACCGTGGTGCCGTTCGGTCACGCGGCTTGTGGCTGTGGACGGACGACGGAGAGAACGGCTGGGGTGCAGCACGCGGGCGTGGCGATTTGCCCGGAAAAGGCGGATCAGGCCGCGCAAACCGGGTACGTCACGCGGAAAACCTGCACAAAACGCTCGAAAATCGAGCCGAGCAAACACTTGAGCGTACCCGATCGACGGTTGCTTGACAAGCCGCTGCCGCGCGGACTGTCGCGAGCAAATGAATTGTCCGGGTCTGTAGCACGTAATCTGTCCGGTTTTTGGGTGCGGCATGAAGCCAGCCGT
>NZ_LOWC01000152.1:0-35467 GCF_001522845.1 Burkholderia sp. BDU5
CGTGGCCCCTTTGTCGTTGACTGTTTCGCTCAACCTTGTGCCGTCGTTTAACGGCGCTTTTACACCGGCGCTAACACCGTGCGCGGTCGCTATCACGATGCTCAGGAGCGGCGTCATCACCATACCTTGAGTGGGCCCCAGTGCAAACAGCGCGGGCAGTAGGAGCCACGGGAACCGGGGAATCGGGATATGCATCACCACGATCATCAAGAGAACGAAGCTCGCGGCATACAGGATTGCGCCCAGAAAAATGAACCAGGGGCCGTGGCGATTGACCAGTCTCGGCATCAACAGGGGAGAAAGCGAAAATCCGATACTGGTGGAAACATAAATCATGCCGGCCTGAAACGGACTCATTTTCAGGCCGGATTGAAGAAGAATGGAGAAGCTCAGCGTAAATGAGCCTCGTTTAAATAGATGCACATAACCAGCAGCGATTCTTTCGCGAATGGCATGTTGCAAAGGAGTTTCATGCCCACGAGTGGGACGTGTCCGTTGCCGCGTACCGGTTTTCGTGGTGTGCAAAAAAATATAGGGTGAAGAGGCCCGTCAATAGCAGGACGTTGCTTCGAAAATTCCAACTCCACACGGAAATCATCAGCAACGGGAGCAATGCGATGGAGATCCCGATGCTCGACAGCGCAATGCCGATCCAGTCCAGGGATTGTTTCCGCATCGGCCGGACGTTTTTCAATTGGCGAGAAAAATACAGCGCTACCATGCCGATGGGGACGTTGATGAAGAAAATGGTGCGCCATTGCAGGTCGAGAAAATTGATCGAGATGAGCAGGCCGCCCAGAATCTGGTCCGTTACCGCCGCCACTCCAAGCGTCATGCCCAGATAACCAAAAGCCTTGCGTGCGTCGGTATCGTCGAAATCAGCACGGATGCTTGCGTAGATTTGCGGAAAAAGTACTGCGGCAGACAAGCCTTGCAAAAAACGGTCGACAATCAGAAAACCGGCATTGGCGGAAAGTCCGCAGAATACCGAAGAAACCTTGAAGCACAGCGTGCCGATCCGGTAAGTGCGGCGATGGTCCAACAGGTCGCCGAATCTTCCTCCCGTGATAAGCAAAAGCCCGAACGATAGCTCGTAGGTTACGATGATCGGGGTGAGCTGGATGTAGCTGGCATGCAATGTGTTATCGATATCGACAATGGCGACACTGACCACAACAAAGGTCAAAATCGTCACGAAACCCACCAATAACAGAGCGATCAGGAATGTCGCTGATGATTGATCATGAGATCTTCGACAGGGGCGCATAGTCGAATTTCAGACTTCACTGAGAATTCGAACGGCGTTTGATTTCCGTTATCCGGATGATTGAACACTGTGAAATATCGAACCCGGCCGAATGAGGCGCAGCGTGTCGGTTCATCGAAGTCGGATTCCTTAACTCCTCGCGAAAATCGTTTGACAGTACAAGAATTCTATAATTGACCAACGGTCGGTCAATTCCTAAGATGACACCGACCCAGACTGAAGATGTCACGCGCCCGCTCCAGGGCATGTCGAACACGGCACACGGATCGAGATGTCGTGCGCTTGGTCGCTGTTCAATGCCGGGTCGCGACGTTCGTGAGCGGGCTGACGATGCGACAAGCTGCGCTTCCGCCGTGGGCCCGCCGACCGAGGGCGATGTCAGGGTACGCCTGGCAACGGGGTAGTATGGCGGAAGCGCGGCGGAATGGTTGTCGGATGCCGATGGCGGAGTGCGCGCGGCTTCGACTTGTACTCGACGAGAGGTGCGACGCCCCGTTCGTGCGAAGGCACACGCGCTCGCAAGCGCATCTTGTCGATTGATTTGACCGTGTACCACCCCAGATCGTAGAAGGCTGCCACCGCCTGCACGCTGGTCGCTTGCAGCAGCTTCTCGCATGCCTTGGCGAACCGCTCCGTCACTCGCTGGTAGCGGCCCAGCCACGCCAGCTTCTCCAGTCGCGGGCCGCCGCAGTGTTCGCACCAGACCCGACGGCGAGGGACATGCAGCACGACTCGGTACTCGAACAGCGGCAGATCGCGCACTCGCCGAACCGTCGTCTCGTGGATTTGCTGGCAGCGCGCCCGCACTGTTCGCAGTGCATGACTTTGCTGACTGGCTTCAGATATAGCGACAGCATACGGCCGTCTCCTTCCGGCCATTCCACCCGCTCCAACCGATAGCCGGTCCAGCAGCCCAGTGTCTGAAGTGCCTTGCGATCGAGCTATTTTCCCTCCTGACATCCATGGAATCAGGCTTCAGGTTACGCAATCGCCCTCAAATCCTCCACGGATTACTGCAATGAACCAAAAAAAGGGCGGCGCATCGAGGATCGAGATGCGTCGCCCAATGCGGATATCGAGGGAATATCCGCAAGCACGCTATGTACGGCGACGGCGCCGCCGGCTGCCGGCGGCGCGCGGTCGCCCGTCCGGTTGGACGGCAGCCGTTATTTCGCGCCGGCGACGCCGAGCGCACTGCTGTAGTTCGGCTGCAGCCAGATCTTGTTCGCGCGCAGGTTCGTCGCGTCGAAGTAGATCGTATTGCCTGAGCGCACGCCGATCCGCGCGACGTTGCCGTAGCGGCCGTTGACCTGATCGGCGATCTGCTTTGCCCACACGCTGCGATCGACGTTGGACGGTGTGATCGGCTGGCGCACGTCGACGACTTCCGCGCCGCGCGTGTCGGTGCCCATCACGCGGAAGCGGACCTGCTGACCGGCTTGCGGCACGACACCCGGCTCGATGAACGCGCGCGTCGCGATCCACGGGAAGCCCGATGCGCTTTCGTTCGCGGCGATCGTCACGTCGCTGCAGTTGAAGAAGCCTTCGTTGCCCGCGTCGATGCGCTGCCAGTAGCTATACAGCACGGCGTCTCCGGTGCGGCCCGCGGGCAGCGTCACGTCGAGCTTGTAGAACGACTGGATCGAGCCGGGCAGATGCCCCGAGCCGTTCGCGGGAACGGGTGCGGGAGCCGGCGCGTCGTAGATCTGCTGCAGATCGTCCCAGCGCAGCGGCCGCGCCGGATCGTACGACGGCTTCGAGATGAACACGCGCATGCGCGCCGGATTATGCGACGTCGTGTTTTCCCACATGAGCTCGACGTGGCCGTCGCGCGGCGTCAGTGGCGTCTTGCGCCAGATCGTCGTCGGCGCTTTGTCGAGGCCCGCCTTCGACGTGTCGCCGCCAGCGCACAGCAGGCCGTCCGGCACGGCCGCCTTCAATTGCGCGAGATCGTTGCCCTGGCCGACCGGATTTGCGGACACCTCGTTCCATTGCGTGAAAGGGTAGGCCGAATTGTTGCCGGTCCGATAGGCCGCGCGGCAATCGTCGTTCGGGATCCCCGAGCCGTCGGCCGGATCCCAGTAGCCGCCTTCGAGGCGGCATTGATATTGACGCGCAATCGGGAAGCCGACTGCACCGTGTGCTGCGGCATCGTCGACGGGCGCGAACATCGCGGCGAGCGAAGTGGCAAGCGTAGCGGCGGCGCCGAGCGTGGCGGCGCGATGCGCCCGGTGGCGAGATGACGGCGCATCGAAGAGCGACTTCATGTAGCGTTCCTCCTGGTGAAAAATGACACGGTTCACGTTCCGTAGCGTGGTGGAGGTGCGTCGATTATTTTGGATATCGAAATATAAGGCGTCGAGCTTTCTTTCGGGGATTTCGTCAGGATGGTAGATGACGTGGCGCGTCGGTAGGCCTACCAAAAATGGCAGGCGCGGTGAATTCGTGCGATGCCGGTGCATCAAGAGATAGGCGCCGTCGAGCCATTCGATCCATGCCGAAGAGAAATTCGCAAGCAGAGAGATTGCAAGCCTATCGTCACAGCGGCGGCGAACGTTACGGCGAAACTTTGGAGGTTGACCGAGGGAGGCGCGTCCGGCATTCGTTCGATGAGCGACGTTCACGGCGCGCGCTTGCATGCGTGTCGGACGATAGACGGCGGGATCGCGGCCGCCGGCGAGCATGCGACGCCGAATTGCGGGTGCGACGCGCGTCGAACGGTGCAATCGATCATCGACGGCGCGCGATCGCTTGATCGTTCGCGCGGCGGCACGTTCGTCGATCGAGTCAGTGCATGTAGGCGGCTGGCTGCGCGGGCGGGTGAATCGCGAGCCCCGCATCGAGCAGCGCAATCGAGAACCAGCGCGCGATCTTCAGCACGCCGCTGTCTGCACAGCGCGGTAGCCAGTCGGCGAGCGCGCGCAGCGCCGCTTCGCTTCGCGTCGATTGCAGATGGGCGAGCGCTTGCAGGAGCCGCGCTTCGTCGCTCGCGAGCTCGCTGGCGCAACTGCAATGCGTGTCGAGCGGATGGCATGCGTCGCACGTCAGGAAGCGCATCAGCATGTCGAAATGCATAAGGCCGTTGGCGTGCAATCCGGCGGAGGTCAGCACGTCGCGCCACGATTGTCGATCGCGTCGTGCGCCGTCGTCATCGGCTGCTGCGGGATGCAGCCATGTGCGAACCGCGGTCAGGACGATCCGCTCCGCGTCGGTGTCGCGCGGTGCGACATCGGCGTCGACGAGCGGCGCGGCGCTCGGATCGGCATGATGGAAATTCATGACGGAACCCCCGGAAATCGAAGCGACGCGCGATGTGCGAGCCGCGCAATGAAGTCGGTCGGCAAGGCCGTTAGCGTGCGGGGCCGAGCCATTCGCGCACGTGCGCGTCGCGATCCGGGCGTCGCGTGCTGCTCGCAGGCCCCGTCGGCGTGCCGACGAACAGAAAGCCGACGAGCCGTTCGTCGAGGCCAAAGCCGAGCGCGTCGTGCATCGCCGGCTCGTACGAATCGACGCCCGTGGCCCAGAAGCCGCCGTAGCCGAGCTGATGGATCGCGTTCAGCATGTTCATCGCGGCTGCGCCGACGGCGAGCAGCTGTTCGATTTCCGGCACCTTCGACGCGCGGTTCAGCGCAGCGCCGAGCGCGACGATGAGCGGCGCGGCGAGCGCCTTGTCCCGGCGGTGCGCGTGCGAACCGGGCGGATCGTCGGGCGCGCGCGCATCGGCGAGCTCGACGAGCAGATCGCCGAACGCATAGCGCGCCGCGCCCTGAACGACGACGAAGCGCCATGGGCGCAGATTGCCGTGATCGGGCGCGCAGAGGGCGGCATCGAAGATTGTGTCGAGCTCGCGCGGGTTCGGCGCGGGCTCGTTCAGCGGCCAGCGGGAGCGGCGCGACAGCAGTCCCGGCAGCAAGTCGTGCGGGTCGTCGGCGTCAGCGATGGCAGCGGTGCGGGCGGGCGTCGCGGTGGCGATGGCATCCATGGTCGAGGCTTCGGTATCGGTCGATGAACGGAACATATCATCGAACAGTTTCGACTCAAATGCAAACGATTCTCATTTGCGAGTGGGGTTAATTTGATGACGGCGCGGCGGACGGGCGGGGCGGCGCCTTGTCGGTCGCAGAAGCGGTCGAGCGGATTACCGGGCAGGGACAGTAAGAACTTGCCGGTTCGGGGGACTCGGAGGCAATCACTGTGCGCGCCCGCCATTCGTGCGTGTCAGGAAATTTTCCCGCCGATCGTCCGAGTCTTCGATTCCTGTTGGTGCTTTATCGGAGCGCCCGGCCATCGCGCATCTGCCAGCGGCTCGGCACCGGCCGATTTGCGGCGTCACGTCTGCGATACATGCGTTTCTTTTCATGGATGTCCTTTGCTCGCCGCGTGGAACGTCGCGCCGGCGCGGGTCGCGCTCACGTTCGTCGATGCATAACTATCCAGTTAACCCATGAAAGCAGCTGAATCGATCGGATGCCGAAGTGATCGCCCGCATAGACAGACGCGCCGGAAATCTGCCACGCTACAGACGCGGGCGACGCCGGCTGCGCCGAGTCGGCGCATGCCGCCGACCGGCCGCTGCACCGTCGTGGTGCGGCGTGCCGCGCAAAAGTGCCAAATCAAACCGGGAATCGGACTCGAACAAGGCACGCTCTTTGCTCGCTACTCTCGTTACGCCGGTTCGGCATAGACAGATGCCGAGTGAATGATGGAGAACTATTCGATGAAGCCGTTCGACGAAATGCTGCAACCCGGCGATACCGTACGAGTGCCATATGAGCGCTTGAAACGTTGGCTCGACACGCAGGATCCCGCGAGCCTGGCCCAGAAGGCGCACGACGCCGAGGGCGTGTTCCGCAAAACCGGCATCACGTTCGCCGTCTATGGCGACGCCGAAGCCGCGGAGCGGCTGATTCCGTTCGACATCGTGCCGCGGATCATTTCCGGACAGGAATGGAATCGGCTGTCGCAGGGAATCGAGCAGCGCGTGATGGCGCTCAATGCATTCCTCGACGACATCTACCATCGCCAGGAGATCGTCCGCGCGGGGATCGTGCCGAAGCATCTGATCGCGCACAACGAAGCGTTCCTGCCCGAGATGATCGATTTCCGGCCGCCCGGAAACGTTTACACGCACATCATCGGCGTCGACATCGTCCGGACTGCGGAAAATCAGTTCTACGTACTCGAAGACAATGCGCGCACGCCGTCCGGCGTGTCGTACATGCTCGAGAACCGCGAAACGATGATGCAGCTCTTCCCCGAGCTGTTCCAGCAGGTGAAGGTGCGGCCGGTCGAAACCTATCCGCAACTGCTGCGCCAGTCGCTCGCGGCCGTTTGCCCGCCGGGCGGCAACGCGGACAATCCGACCGTCGCGGTGCTCACGCCCGGCATCCACAACTCCGCGTATTACGAGCACGCGTTCCTCGCTGACCAGATGGGCGTGCATCTCGTCGAGGGCAGCGATCTGCAGGTGATCGGCGATCGCGTCGCGATGCGCACGACCGAGGGCTTTCGGCCGATCGACGTGCTGTACCGCCGCCTCGACGACGCGTTCCTCGATCCGCTCACGTTCCGGCCGGATTCGGTGCTGGGCGTCGCGGGGATCATGGACGTCTACCGCGCGGGCAACATCACGATCGCGAACGCGCCCGGCACCGGCATCGCCGACGACAAGGCGATCTACTCGTACATGCCGGAGATCGTCGAGTTCTATACCGGTCGCAAGGCGTTGCTCGAGAACGTGCCGACCTGGCGCTGCGCGGAAGCGGACAGTCTCAAGTACGTGCTCGAGCATCTCGACGAGCTCGTCGTGAAGGAGGTGCACGGCTCGGGCGGCTACGGGATGCTCGTCGGCCCCGCGGCGTCGAAGGCCGAGCGCGATGCGTTCGCGGCGAAGCTGCGCGCGAAGCCGTCGAACTACATCGCGCAGCCGACGCTCGCGCTGTCGACGACGCCGATCCTGACCGAGAAGGGGCTCGCGCCGCGCCATGTCGACCTGCGGCCGTTCGTGCTCGTGTCCGACCGGATCCGCATCACGCCGGGCGGTCTCACGCGGGTCGCGTTGAAAGAGGGGTCGCTCGTCGTCAACTCGAGTCAGGGCGGCGGCACCAAGGATACCTGGGTGCTTGCCGACTGACGCATGCGCATGCGGCGCGTCTGCGCGCCGCACCGAACAACGATCGGAGTGGACGGCAAACATGCTTCTCGGACGGACAGCAAGCGGCCTTTACTGGATGTATCGCTATATCGAGCGCGCGGAGAACACCGCGCGGATCGTCGACGCGGGATTGCGGATGGCGCTCACGCGCACGTCGGATGCGCCGGCCGAATGGTCGTCGGTGCTCGTCAGCTCGGGCGCGGACGACGGCTATCGACAGAAGTACGAAACATACGCGGCCGATACCGTTGCCGACTATCTGCTGCGGGATCGCGACAACCCGTCGAGCGTGCTGTCGTGCATCGAATACGCACGCTCGAACGCGCGGATGGTGCGCACGGCGCTCACGCGCGAGGCATGGGAAAGCGTGAACGGCGCGTGGCTCGCGATCAGGCGCGGGCTCGCGCAGCCGATCCACGCGAGCGCGTTGCCCGCGATTCTCGACGAAATCAAGCGCGAGACCGCGCTGATCCTCGGCAGCTTCTACAGCACGATGCTGCGCAACGAGATCTTCGATTTCGCACAGATCGGCGCGTTCGTCGAGCGCGCGGACAACACTGCGCGAATCGTCGACGTCAAATATCACCTGCTGTTGCCGTCGGTGTCGCACGTCGGCACGATCCTCGACAACTACCAGTGGGAGTCGATCCTGCGCTGTGTCGCGGCGCACCGCTCGTACCGCTGGGTCTACGACGTCCAGTACAAGCCGCTCAACATTGCCGACTATCTGATCCTCAACGGACGGATGCCGCGCTCGCTGCGCTACTGCTACGGACGCGTCGTGTCGAGCCTCGATCATCTCGCGAAAGATTACGGCGTCACGCACGGTTGTCACGAAACCGCCGCCAAAATCAAGCGGTCGCTGGAGGGCAACTCGGTCGAACGCATTTTCAAGAGCGGGCTGCACGAGTTCCTGACGGATTTCATCGCCAAGAACAATAGTCTCGGCCTCGAAATCGCCCAAGCCTACAACTTCGATTGAGATCAGCTATGCGCCTCGCCATCCGCCACATCTCGCGCTTCCAATTCGACGAACACGCCGCGTACGTACTGCAGCGACTGCGGCTGCGTCCGCAAAGCGGTCCGTGCCAGACCGTGCGGGCCTGGCAAGTGACGATCGACGGCGTCGAGCCGACGCTCGGTTATGCAGACGGTTTCGGCAATCGCGTCGACCTCGTGCGGCACGAGCGCGACAAGCCGGAGATCACGATCGTCGCGGCGGGCGTCGTCGAGACGCAGGACCGCGCGGGTATCCTCGGCAACGTCGAAGGCTACGCGCCGCCGTGGATATTCGAGCGCGCGACCGACCTGACCCGGGCGGGCGACGCAGTCCGCGCGCTCGCCGACGCGCTGCCGATCGAGAACAAGAGCCTCGACGCGCTGCACTGGCTGATGACCGAGGTGCACAGCCGGATCGCCTACGAGCCGGGCACGCGGCCGGCGCCGCGCGACGCGGAGACCGCGCTGCAAAGCGGCATCGGCACGAGCCGCGACCATGCGCACGTGTTCGTCGCCGCGGCGCGCGCGCTGAAGATTCCGGCGCGCTACGTGTCCGGCTATCTGCTGACGGACAGCTCGATGCAGCGGATCGCGGAAGCGCTGCAGCAGGCGAGCGGCGCCGCACAGCAGGCGATGCAGATGCGGCGCGACTCGGACGGCGCGCACGAAACGCCGGACGATGCGGCGGGGCAGCGGATCGTCGCGATGCAGGAAACGGTGGTCGCGACACAGCCGCAATCGGGCCACGCGTGGGCCGAGGCATACATCGAAGGCCTCGGCTGGGTCGGCTTCGATCCGTTCATGAACCGCTGCCCGGACGAGCGCTATGTGCGCGTCGCGGCGGGCCTCGACTATCGCGACACGATGCCGGTCTACGGTCCAGGGGCGAAGGCGCTCGGCGTCGAGATCAGCGTGATCCAGTCGCCGGAGCTCGTTTGACGCGCGCGAGCGCCGCGCAGTAGCGCAATGGACGGCGGCGCGGTTGCGCCGCGTCGTCGCGCAGCTGCATCGTCGAATTATGATCGCCCCTGCAACCGCACCGAACGGCCACGCCATGTCCATTCACGTCGCGCTTCACCACGTCACCCGCTATCGCTACGACCGGCTCGTCCAGCTCGGCCCGCAGATCGTGCGCCTGCGGCCCGCTCCGCATTGCCGGACGCCGATCCTGTCTTATTCGATGAAGATCGAGCCCGAGCAGCACTTCGTCAACTGGCAGCAGGATCCGTTCGCGAACTACATGGCGCGGCTCGTGTTTCGCGAGCCGACGCGCACGTTCGAGATCGCAATCGATCTCGTCGCGGAGATGTCGGTCTACAACCCGTTCGACTTCTTCCTCGAAGAGCACGCGGAGATCTTTCCGTTCGATTACAACGACGCGCTGCGCCGCGAGCTCGCGCCGTATCTCGTGTGCGATCCCGATGCGAGCGCGTCCGACACATTTCGTTCGTATGTCGAATCAATCGACCGAACGCCGACGCGCACGATGAACTTCCTCGTTGCGCTGAACCAGCAGTTGCAGCGCGACATTCGCTATGTCGTGCGGCTCGAGCCGGGCGTGCAGACGCCTGCGCAGACGCTCTCGCTCGCGTCGGGCTCGTGCCGCGACAGCGGCTGGCTGCTCGTGCAGCTGTGCCGTCATCTTGGTCTCGCCGCGCGCTTCGTGTCCGGTTATCTGATTCAGCTGACGCCCGACGTGGAAGCGCTCGACGGCCCGAGCGGCGCCGAAGTCGATTTCACCGATCTGCACGCATGGTGCGAGGTTTATCTGCCGGGCGCGGGCTGGATCGGCTTCGATCCGACGTCGGGGCTGCTCGCAGGCGAAGGGCACATTCCGCTCGCCGCGACGCCGCAGCCGACGAGCGCCGCGCCTGTCGAAGGGCTCGTCGACGAATGCGAGGTCGAGTTCGAGCACGAAATGCGCGTGACGCGGATCTACGAATCGCCGCGCGTGACGAAACCTTACAGCGACGAGCAGTGGCATCACGTGTTGCAGCTCGGCGCGCAGGTCGATGCCGAGTTGAATGCGGGCGACGTGCGTCTGACGCAGGGCGGCGAGCCGACATTCGTGTCGATCGACGATCGCGAAGCTGCTGAATGGAACACCGATGCGTTGGGGCCGATGAAGCGCGGCTATGCGACGTCGCTCGTGCAGAAGCTGCGCGCCGAGTACGGCGACGGCGGCTTTCTCCACTTCGGGCAGGGCAAGTGGTATCCGGGCGAGCAACTGCCGCGCTGGGCGCTGTCCGTGTTCTGGCGTGCGGACGGCGAGCCGGTCTGGCGCGATCCCGCACGCTTTGCCGACGAGCGCGAGGCGTCGACTTGCGCGACCGCTGACGCCGAGCGGTTCATCCGCGCGCTCGCGGCGCGCCTCGGCATCACGAGCGAATACGTGACGCCCGGCTACGAAGACGTTTGGTACTACTTGTGGCGTGAGCGGAAACTGCCAGTGAACGTCGATCCGTTCGACGCGAGGCTCGGCGACGAACTCGAGCGCGCGCGGCTGCGCAAGGTTTTCTCGCAGCAGCTCGACAGCGTGATCGGCTACGTGCTGCCGCTCAAGCCGCTCGCGCCGAACCCGGCGCTGGCGGGGCCGAGATGGGAGACGGGGCCATGGTTCTTTCGTGACGAGCGGATGTATCTCGTGCCCGGCGATTCGGCGATGGGCTATCGTCTGCCGCTCGATTCGTTGCCGTGGGTGAGCCGCGGTGATTTTCCGTATCTCGTCGAGCGCGATCCGTTTGCGCCGCAGGACGCGCTGCCCGATGCGAAGACGCTGCGCGCGCGCCATGCGGTCGGCGGGGACGACGTGGTGCGGGAGCCGGCCGCCGCCGCGCGCGACTTCGCGGCGCCCGCTCGGACCGTGATGCAGGCGCGCGCCGGCGAAGGCTCGAGCACTGCGCCGGCAAGCGCGGCCGACGATCCCGCGCGCTATCCGCAGCGCTTCGAATCCGCCGCGTGGATCACGCGCACCGCGCTGTGCGTCGAGGTACGCAACGGCGTGCTCTATGTGTTCATGCCGCCGCTCGCCGCGCTCGAGGAATATCTCGATCTGCTGACTGCGGTCGAGCTGACCGCCGAGTCGCTCGACGTGAAGCTCGTGCTCGAAGGCTATCCGCCGCCGCGCGACGCGCGCCTGAAAATGCTGCAGGTGACGCCCGATCCCGGCGTGATCGAAGTGAACATCCATCCAGCGCACGACTTCGACGAGCTCGTCCAGCACACCGAATTCCTGTACGACGCGGCCTATCGATCACGGCTGTCGAGCGAGAAATTCATGGTCGACGGCCGGCACGTCGGCACGGGCGGCGGCAATCACTTCGTGCTCGGCGGCGCGACGCCCGCGGACAGCCCGTTCCTGCGCCGTCCTGATCTGCTCGCGAGCCTGATCGCGTATTGGCACAACCATCCGTCGCTGTCCTATCTGTTCTCGGGGCTCTTCATCGGGCCGACGAGCCAGGCGCCGCGCGTCGACGAGGCGCGCAACGATCAGGTGTACGAACTCGATATCGCGTTCGCCGAGATCCGCCGCAACAAGCTGCGCTACGGCGAAGACATGCCGCCGTGGCTCGTCGATCGCGTGCTGCGCAACTTGCTGATCGATGTGTCGGGCAACACGCATCGCAGCGAATTCTGCATCGACAAGCTCTATTCGCCGGATTCGGCGACGGGCCGCCTCGGTCTTCTCGAATTGCGCGCGTTCGAGATGCCGCCGCACGCGCGGATGAGCGTCGTCCAGCAGTTGCTGCTGCGCGCGCTGATCGCACGCTTCTGGCGCGCGCCGTACACGACGCCGCTTGCGCGCTGGGGCACCGCGCTGCACGATCGCTTCCTGTTGCCGACGTTCGTGAAGATGGACTTCGACGACGTGCTGACCGAGATGCGCGAAGCGGGCTTCGCGTTCGATCCGGCATGGTTCGCGCCGCACTTCGAGTTCCGTTTTCCGTTGTTCGGCCAGGTCGCGGTGCGAGGCGTCGCGCTCGCGCTGCGCGGCGCGCTCGAGCCGTGGCACGTGATGGGCGAGGAGGGGGCGATCGGCACCACCGTGCGCTACGTCGATTCGTCGCTCGAGCGGCTCGAAATCCATGTGAGCGGGCTGAACGACAGCCGCTATGTCGTGACCGTCAACGGTCGCGCGCTGCCGCTGCAGCCGACCGGCACCGCCGGCGAGTACGTGGCGGGCGTGCGCTACAAGGCGTGGGCGCCGCCGTCGGCGCTGCATCCGACGATCGGCATTCACGCGCCGCTTACGTTCGACATCGTCGATACATGGATGCAGCGCTCGCTCGGCGGCTGCCGATATCACGTCGCGCATCCGGGCGGCCGCAACTACGACACGTTCCCGGTGAATGCGTACGAGGCCGAGAGCCGGCGGCTCGCGCGCTTCGTGTCGATGGGACATACGCCGGGTACGATGACGGTCGAGCCGGCCGCGCCGAGCCGCGAGTTTCCGTTCACGCTGGACTTGCGGCGTGACTGAAGAATGCGGACGGAGGAGCGGATGCGCACCGCGACAGCGGCGGGAATGAAACGCGCGGTGTGCAGGCGCCGCGCGACAGGCGCGCCGCGTCGGGCAGGAATGTTAGGATTCGACATCGATGAGCGGCGCGCGCCGCACGCGGGCGGCATTCGCTTCGCGACCGCGGCGCGGGCCGCTCGCCATTGAAGAATCGAATCGTGCTTTCACTTTTTTCCGACGACGATCTGGCCGCCGACGCGATGCAGACACTATTCGACACGGGGTCGCAGCAGGCCGCGGCCGAGTTCGGCGCGGCGCTCGCCGCGCCCGCGGTCACGGGCCGCTACGACGAGCTGCGCGGCGGCGCGGCCGCATTTTCCACCGCGTCGCTCGCGCCCGCGTGGCGCGCGTTCTTCACGCAGCTCGGCAGTGTCGGCATCGCAGATCTCGACCGCCGCGCCGACGCGCTGCGGCGCCGCATGCGCGAGAACGGGCTCGCCTATCACCCGCACGAGCGCGCCGCGGGCGGCGGCGCGGTGCGTCCGTGGTCGCTCGACCTGCTGCCGCTGATCGTCGCCCCCGGCGACTGGGCGACGATCGAGCGCGGCGTGCTGCAGCGCGTGCGCCTCCTCAACGCGATCCTCGCCGATCTCTACGGAGAACAGACGATCCTGCGCCGCGGGCTCTTGCCGCCCGCGCTCGTGACCGGGCATCCCGGCTATCTGCGGCCGATGTGCGGCGCGCGCGCGCCGGGCGGCACGTGGCTGCACGTCGTCGCGTTCGATCTCGCGCGCGGACCGGACGGCGCGTGGCGGATGATGGCGCAGCATACGCAGGGCCCGTCCGGGCTCGGCTATCTTCTGGAGAATCGGCTGATCGTGTCGCGGCTCTTTCCGCGCGCGTTCCGCGGTTTGCACGTGCAGCGGCTCGCCGCGAGCTATCGCGCGTTGTTGCAGAGCATGCAGGCGCTGAGTCCCGCGCGCAAGAACTCGAGAATCGTGCTGCTGACGCCCGGCCCGCACGCGGCGACCTATTTCGAGCATGCGTATCTCGCGCGCTATCTGGGCCTCACGCTCGTCGAGGGCGGAGATCTGACGGCGCGCGATCAACACGTCTATCTGAAGACGCTGCGCGGGCTCGAGCCCGTGCACGGTATCCTGCGGCGCGTCGACGACGAATGGCTCGATCCGCTCGAGCTGCGCCCGGATTCGCTGCTCGGCGTGCCGGGGCTGATGCAGGCGGTGCGCGCGGGCAACGTGCTGCTTGCGAACCTGCCGGGCTCCGGTTTTCTCGAATCGCCCGGCATTCTCGGTTTCCTGCCGCGCCTGGCGGAGGGCCTGCTCGGCGAGACCCTGTCGCTTCCCGCGGTGCCGTCGTGGTGGTGCGGCGAGCAAGCGGCGTACGACGAAGCGCTGCCGCTCCTCGCGCGCGGCATCGTGAAGCCGACGTTCCCGGCGAGCGTGCAGGCGGGTGGCGCGTTCGAGCCGGTGATCGGCGCGCGGCTCTCGCCGCAGCAACTCGCCGAATGGCGCGCGCGGATCGCCGCGCAGCCCGCGCACTACACGATTCAGGCGGATTTGCCGTTGTCGCAGGCGCCGACGTGGGCGGGCGGCGCCTGCGCCGGAGACGGCGGCGCACGGATCGTGCCGCGGCCGCTGCTGCTGCGCGTGTTCGCGCTCGCGGACGGCGCGGGCTCGTGGCGCGTATTGCCCGGCGGGCTCGCGCGCGTCGGCACGCGCGACGAGCTGTTCAACGCACCGATGCCGCGCGGCGGCAGCAGCGTCGACACGTGGGTGATGACGGAAGGCGCGGTCGATCCGACGACGCTGCTGCAAACGCACCTCGGCCCGGACGATCTGCAGGAGCGGACGCGGGCGATCGCGAGCCGCGCGGCCGAGAATCTGTTCTGGCTCGGCCGCTACACCGAGCGCGCGACGAACCTGACGCGGCTCGCGCGCAGCGCGCTCGAACGGCTGCGCGGCGAGGAGGACGTCGAGACGCCTGTGCATCTGCATTTGCTCGATGCATTGTGTCGCGACAACGGCTTGCTGCCGGCCGACGCGCCGTCGGTCATCGAGACGCCGCACGCGTTCCAGCAAGCGTTGACGCTCGCGCTCACGCATCGCGCGGATCGCTCGACGGGGATCGCGTCGTGCCTGTTCGGCATGCGCGGCGCGGCGGCGGCGATTCGTGAGCGGCTGTCGCGCGAGCAATGGCGGCTGATCGACGACGCCACGCAACTGTTCGACGAAGACGGCGACGATGCGGAGCCGGAGGAGCAGCTCGGCAACGATGCGCTGCAGCGGCTCGAGCGCGTGAATCTGCTGCTGTCGGCGATCACGGGCGCGCAGACCGACAACATGACGCGCGACGACGGCTGGCGTCTGCTGTCGATCGGCCGCCAGATCGACCGCCTCGAATTTCTGTGCGGCGTGCTGAGCCGAGCGTTCGAGGGCGGCGCGATTCACAAGCAGGAAGGCTTCGAGCTCGTGCTCGAACTGTTCGACAGCGCCATCACGTTTCGCTCGCGCTTCCAGCGCTGCTTCGACGTGGCGCCGCTGCTGTCGCTCGTCGTGCTCGACACCGACAATCCGCGCTCGCTTGCCTGGGTCGCGCAGGCGCTGCGCGGTCGATTGTCGAAGGTCGAGCGCAGCGAAGGCTACGCATTGTCGGAACTCGCCGACGGGATGCAGGATATCGCAGGCTGGTCGCTGCATGTGCTCTGCGAGACGGATGGCGACGGTCGCCACGCGGCGCTGCTCGCGCGCCTGCAGGCATGCGGCAAGGCGACGTGGGACTTGTCGAACCGGATCGGCGAGCGTTACTTCAGCCACGTGCGCGAGGCGGGCAGGTCGCTATGGGGATGACGACGCAATCGCCGGCGAACGCGAAGACGCGCGCTCGCACGCGCAAGGCGGCCGCACGCACGGAGGCGGTGGGCGGCGGGCTGCTGCGCGTCACGCACGACACGCGCTATTGCTACGCGGCGCGCGTCGAGTCCGCGCAGCATCAGGCACGCTTGCGGCCGCTCGAGACGCCGCGGCAGCGCGTGCTCGAGTTCTCGCTCGAGATCGATCCGCGCGCCGAAGGGCTCGTCGTCGATACCGATTCGTTCGGCAACCAGCGCACGTCGTTCGCGATCAACCAGCCGCACGAGGCGCTCTTCGTGCGCAGCCGCAGCGTCGTGCGGATCGCACCGCCCGCGTTGTCGGCCGGCAAGCGGGGCGAGCCGCCGCCCGCGATCGCCGCGCCGCGCGACGGCTGCGCGAGCACGTGGGAAGCGGTGCGCGAGCGTCTGACGTTTCGCGCGGGACGGCCGTTCGATTCGGCGAGCGAATTCGTGTTCGCGTCGCCGCACGTCGCGTGCCATCCGGATCTCGCCGCGTATGCGGCGGCGAGCTTCGCGCCGGGCCGCCCGCTCGTGCAGGCCGCATGGGAACTGATGCGTCGCATCCACGCGGATTTCGCGTATACGCCGAACAGCACCGACGTTGGCACGACCGCGCTCGACGCGCTCGCGCTGCGCAGCGGCGTGTGCCAGGACTTCGCGCACGTGATGATCGGCGCGCTGCGCTCGCTCGGGCTCGCCGCGCGCTACGTGAGCGGCTACCTGCTGACGCAGCCGCCGCCCGGGCAGCCGCGACTGATTGGTGCGGACGCGTCGCATGCGTGGGTCGAGGTCTACGATCCGGCCTGGCCCGAGGACGGCGGCTGGTTGCAGCTCGATCCGACCAACGATCGCGCGCCCGGCGACGATTACGTGATGCTGTCGATCGGCCGTGATTATGCGGACGTGACGCCGCTGCGCGGGGTCATCCGAGGCGGCGGCGCGGATCAGGTGCTGACGGTCGGGGTGACGGTCGAGCCGCTTGGCCCGGCGTCTTGACGCCGAACGCGGACATCATCGCCGTCTATGCGCGGCGCCGTCAGACGCCCACGCGGATTCGCGCATTCGTCGATTTTCCGGCGGGCGAACTCGGTAAGTGGCATAACGGATAGGCGCTTCACCCGGCGCGTGTGAGGGGAGACGGGGCGTTTCGTTCGGATTCCTTGTCGCTGGCGGGCGGCCGGATCGGTTGGGATATCACGCGTCGAGCGGCTGCCGACACCGATCGCCGTTCGATACTCGCCATAGAACGATCGTCGAGAATCGAGCATCGTCGGATCGATCGGATCAGGCCGCATCCTTGCGTTACATGCTTGCGAGCAGCTTCCCGAGTTTCTTGCCCGCGTAGCGCGCCTGCGCGACGCTCAGCGCCGAATAGCCGACGACCACGCCGGCGGGCAGCGCCGCGCGCTTGCAGAACGCCCGCAACGGCTGGAGCGCCAGGCCGGCCTTCGTGGCATGCGCGACGAAGGCGCCTTCGTCGATGCCCTGCCCGAGCCATAGCACGAAATGAAATCCGGCGTGCTCGCCGGAAATCGCGTAGCGGCCGTCGGCGTGCTGACGGAGCTGCTCGAGCACGGCATCGCGGCGCTGCAGGTAGGCGTGACGGCTCGTCCGCAGATGCTTCGCGAAATCGCCGCTGCCCACGAAGCTCGCCAGCGCGAGTTGCTCGGTCGTGCCGACCGAGCGTCCGATGATGCGCCAGAGCGCCGACATCGACGATTGCAACGACGCCGGCACGACCATGAACCCGACGCGGATGCCCGAAAAAAGCGTCTTGTTGAACGAGCCGCAGTAGATGACCCGGTCGTGCACGTCGAGCGATTTCAGCGCGGGCAGCGGCGCCGACTGATAGCTGAATTCCCCGTCGTAGTCGTCTTCGATCACCCAGGCCTGGCGGGTATGCGCCCAATCGAGGAGATCGAGGCGGCGCGAGACCGACATCGTCACGCCGAGCGGAGACTGATGTGCGGGGGTCACGTAGGCGGCGACGGCGTTGCGATGATCGGTCAACGCGCGCGTGTCGATGCCTTCCCGATCGACCGGAATGCAGACCGAATGGGCGCCCGCCAGCTCGAAGATTCTCTGCGCCGTTTGATAGCCCGGATCTTCCATCAGGACTTGGCTGTTCTTGCCGAGGATCGTCCGGGCAAGCAGATCGATCGAATGCCTGATGCCGGTCGTGATGAAGATGTCGGCCGCGCCGCACGGGATGCCGCGATATTTGCCCAGATACTCGGCGATCTGCTCGCAAAGCGACTCGGCGCCTTGCGGCGACATCGCGCACAGCTCGGCCGGCGTCGCTTCGGACAGGCCTTTGCCGACGTGCTTCTTCCAGTTCCGCACCGGCAGCAGAGCCGGGTCGGCCAAGCGCGCGACGAACGGGACGCCTGCCCGGACCGAACCATCCGGTTCGGCCACGCGCTTTCGCGGGGCTTTCTCGGCCGGCGCTTTGCGTGGAGGGGATGCAAGCTTTTGCGGGCGTCCCGTCCACGACAGGTAGTTGTCGGGGACGACCGCGCTCACTCGCGTGCCCGAGCCGTGCGAGCGGGCGATGTAGCCTTCGGAGCACAGGCGGTCGAACGCCGCCTCGACCGTGCCGCGTGCGACGCCCCACCGCGCGGCGAGCGTGCGCGAGGACGGCAGGACGCTGTCGCCGGGCAGCAGCTTGCCCAAGATGGCGTCGCGGAGCGCATCGCTGATGCAGTCCTGCTTCGACTGCGCGGAGCGCTCGGACAGGCCGGGAGGGCGCGGCAAGTCGAGCGGGATCGCGGTTTTTCCTCGCGACATAGTGGTCTAATTCGCGTTTTATTATGTGGCTCTTCAGCTTATACCACATCGTATTTAAATTTCGGCCAGCAGCCATGCCAAACATTCCGAGGGCCAATTGGATACAGCGGATATCAGCGAGGAATTCACGATCGCCGTCATCGGGAGCGGCGCGCTCAGCGTCGCCTTTCTTCGACAGTTCACTCGGCTCGTGACGCGGGGCGTTGCGGCGCGCAATCGAAACAAGATGGCGGCATAGGCCGGACCCAGATGAAAACCACCGACAAGAGGACATTGCCCGACTGGGGCTGGCTACTGCTGTTGATGCTCGTCGTGTGTCTGCCGCGCGTGACGATCGACGCATATCTTCCGTCGCTGCCCGCGATGGCGGACGCGCTTCACGGCACCGATGCGCAAATTCAATTGACGCTCACGATGTACATGGTCGGCTATGCGCTGTCGATGCTGATAGCCGGTCCGCTTTCCGATCGGTACGGGCGCAGGCCGGTGCTGCTGGGCGGCATGCTCGTGTATCTTTGCGCGACCGTCGCATGCGCGCTGGCGACGAGCATTCCGGCCATCGTCGTTGCGCGGATCTTTCAGGCGCTCGGCGGCTGCAGCGGCACCGTGATCGGTCGCGTCATCGTGCGCGAGCGTTTCGATACGACGATGCAGGCGACGATGCTCAGCCGGATTTCGGCCGGCATGGCGTTGTCGCCCGTCGTCGCGCCGCTCGCCGGCAGCGTCGTCGCGCAATGGTTCGGCTGGCGCGGCGTCTTTGCGTTACTGGGGCTGGCCGGAACGGCGGCTGCGCTGACGGTGCATCGCTACTTGCCCGAGACGCGCGTGCGCGATGCAGCGAACGAGCGCCACGCGGGCCTGCTGAAAACCTACTTGTTGCTGCTCGGCGACCGCCGGTTCGATCGCTATTCGCTTGCAATCAGCTTCGTGTATTGCACGTACTTTCCATTCATCGCCGAATCGTCGACGCTGTTCCAGCGGACGCTTCATGTGTCCGGCACGGTCTATGCGGCGATATTCGGCGTCACGGTGCTTGGCTATCTGATCGGATCGAGCATCTTTCGCCGAACCAGCCGCCGATGCGGGGTCGACGCGATCATTTCGGCGGCGGCGCTCGTCAATCTGTTCGGCGCGGCTGCACTGTGGATCTGGACGTCCGCCGCGTCGTCATCCGTCTGGTCGATCGTCGTCCCGATGTTCGTCGTCATGGTTTCCGTCGGCGTCGCGATCCCGGCCTGCCAGTTTGCCGTGCTGCAGCCGTTCGCGAAGATCGCCGGCACAGCTTCCGGGCTCTTCTTCTTTATTCAGATGGCGATCACCGCGGGCTGCGGCGGGATATTGAGCGCGCTGTCGGACGGCTCCGCGCGACCCATGGCCGTGATGACCGCCGCTTCGAGCGCGGCGCTCCTGGTCGTCGCGCTCTTTCGGCAGTGGGAAGTCCGTTGGCCGCTGAAAGGCTTGCTGTCGCGAGGCTGACGGGGCAGACGTTCGATCGCATCGCGGGTTCGAAGCCGGCGGTGTGCTTCGAACTCGACGTGCCGGACTTGTTCTCGGCGCTGGTTCATCCGTCGAGCGATCGGGCGGAGACGGTTCGCTGCCGCACGTGAGTCTCCCACGTGCTTACTTCGCGTTGTTCTCCAGCTTGGCCTCCGCGCCGGCGATGAAAATTCGCAGGCCGCGCTCGAACAGCGCGTCGGCGCTCGCGGATCGCAGCGACGCCCAGCCGCGTGCGACGAGGATGCGTAGCGGCGTCCGGACCGGTGTCGTCATTCGACGAAGGCGCGTCCATCCTCTCGTCGGCTTGCTCCTCCAGCACCCAGCCGACGACGAAGCGGCCGAGCGCGATCATCAGGCCGAACGCCGCATCCGGCGAGAAACCCGTGTTGCACCGGAAGCGCATCGTCGCTTCGAATCGGCAAGGCCGGGCGCTCGGTGTCGCGCGCCCGGTGATGGCGATCGCGTGGAGCGTCACCGGTTTGCTGATCAACCCGCTGCCATGGCTCGGCGAAACGGGGCCATTGTTTGTCGGCGGGATCGGTTTTCTGTTCAGCTTCGCGATGCTGCTCGCCTATCGGCAACGGCGTGCGCCGGCCGGCGAGGCGCAGTAGCCGAAGCCGAAGCCGAAGCCGCGTCGGCACGGCGACGCGTTCAGATGTTCCATTGCGTCGAGGTATCGTGCAGGCGCTGCCGCAACTGCTCGATTTCGTGCGACAGCTTCGCCGTCAGCGACACGTACCCGGACAACTGCGCGGGCGGCGCGTTTTCGCTGAATGGCGCGGCGGACCCGGCCAGCGGCCCGAGCCGGCTCAGCGTACCGAACTTGAGCGCGCGGCCGGCGCCGACGAGCATCTCCTGAATCCGCCGGTTGCTCGCCTTCATCTGGACCTGGACGAATCGTCTGCCGGCTTCGTCGTCGGCGCCGGGCTGCAGGTTCGACAGAATCTCGAGCGAGCTGATGCACAGCCGCAGATCGCGCTGGATCGCCTCGAGCTGCGGCATCGACACGGAACTCTCCTTCGATACCGACGGCATCAGCGAGCGAAGCTGGACGAGGAGCGTATTGAGCTTCGCCATGTCCTTCAGATGCTCGTTGTCGCTCACGTAGCGCTCGCCCGCGATTCGCGCATGGACGGCCGCGCAGCCGCGCAGCGCGTCGGCGAGCTTGTAGCGCCACGAGTAGGTTGCGTATAGCGGCAGCGCGAACGAGAAGGCCAGCGCGATCACGATGCCGTTCAGCACGTTCACCGCGCGCCAGAGGCCGTCGGCGATCTCGTTGTCGCCGTGGCCGGCGACGATCACCATCGTGATCGCGGACAGCAGCGCGATGTAGCCGGCCTTGCCGATTGCGTGATATGCGCAGACGCCGCACGCGACGCTCATGACGAGAAACGTCAGCGGCGATAAATGCACCGTGGTCTGAAGCAGGATCAGCAGCAGGCCGGCGATCGCGCCGATCAGCGTGCCGAGCGCGCGTTCGGCGGCCTTCTTGCGGATGTTGCCGTGGTGCTGGAGGCCGCCGATCACGATCAGCACCGTGATCGTCGCCCATTCGCCGTGCGGAACGCGCAGCCCGGTCGTCAGTGCGATCGAGACCAGCACGCTCAGCGCGACGCGCGCCGCGTGGATCAGTTTCGCGTGGCGGTAGCGGCGGTAAGGATCGAGCACCAGGCGCAGCGCGTTGCGGACGAAGCCGGGCAGGCGGGTTTGTAAGATCGACGTCATGAAGCTGCGGAGTGGGCGAGAAGGCTGCCCGCCATGCGCGACGCGCGATGAGGCGGGGTCGATCGTTACGCTAACCTAAGCATGATGCGCTGTCCATCTCGGCGAAAACGCAACGCGGCGATTCGTCTGCGTGACGCGGGCGTGGCGGGTCGCGCGACGCGCGGTTCGTCGAGAACGGCTGCGGACGGATGCGCCGGCCGACACGGCTGCGGAATATCGATTCGATGTCCGATCGATGTGCTTTCGGTCCCGGCAGTTCGGTCCGGGGCGGCATGCTTGCTTCGTCGTTACCGGACGACTGCCTCGCGCGGGATGTAACGTGTGGCGGTGCGATGCAGCGAAGCCCTTCGGGCGATGATGTCGCGTCGATGCGGCGGGGCGCGCAATGTGGACGTCTCCGTCGCGCTACCGGGCCGAGGCCGCGATCTGAAGGCGCGACCGATGGACTGTCTGGCGGCGATGGCGTCCTTTGCCGGTGTCGTGGAGGCGGGTTCGTTCTCGCGCGTCGCGCGCTACGCGCCGCGAAACCGGTCGCGATAGGCGTGCAGCGAAGTATCGAATGCACGCGCGAAGCTGCGACGCAGCGTCGCGACGCTGCCGAACCCGCAGCGTTGCGCGATCTGCTTGACAGGCAGCGCGGTTTCGCCGAGCAGGTTCCGCGCGGTCTCGATCCGGATGCGCTCGACCGCTTTCGCAGGCGTCGTGCCGAACGTGTTCCGATAGTGGCGCACGAAGCTGCGCTCGCTCATGTTCACGCGCGCCGCGAGCGTCGGCACCGACAGGTCCGCGGTCAGATGGCGCCGGATCCACGCATGGAGATCGGCGAACTGCCCGGACGCGCTCTGCAGCTCGATCGACGTGCTGAACTGCGCCTGGCTGCCGGGCCGCACGAGGAACACGACGAGATGGCGCGCGACCGCGAGCGCGAGCGTATGGCCGCAGTCGTTCGTCACGAGGCGCAGGCACAGGTCGATGCCGGCCGTGACGCCCGCCGACGTCCAGATCGGCCCGTCCTGCACGAAGATCGGCGCGCGCTCGACGCGCACCTGCGGATAGCGCCGCGCGAGTTCGTCGCAGCACTGCCAGTGCGTGACCGCGCGGCGGCCGTCGAGCAGTCCGCACGCGGCGAGCAGGAACGCGCCGCTGCAGATCGATACGACGCGCCTCGCCTGCCGTGCGTGCGCGCCGAGCCATGCGAGCGTGTCGGCGTCGCGCGCCGCCGCGTCGACGCCGATGCCGCCCGCGACGATCACCGTGTCCGCCGGCGCGTCGACGGGCGGAAGCGGTTGCGTCGACAGCGACACGCCCGTCGGCGTCGGCACGCTGCGCCGGCCGCGCGCGACGACGCGGATGTCGTACGGCTCGGCCGCGCCGGTGTCGCGCGCGAGTTCGTTGGCGCTCGACAGCACCTGCAGCGGACCCGACAGGTCCAGGAGATTCACGTCCGGAAAGACGAGGATGTAGACGATCATGCACGCATCGGGGAAGCGTTGGCGGAAACTGCAACCAGTTTGGCACAACCGCCAATCGACTGCGCGCTAAGCTGATTGTCATGCGGGGCGTTGCGTTTCGTCCCGCGCATCCTGCGTCACATCATCTCTTTTCGAAAAAGGACGACCCGTGTCCCCGACTGCACAACGACCTCTGAAAATCGGCTTTCTCCTCGCGCCCGGCGTCGCCGTGATGGATCTCTTCGGCGCGCACGCCGTGTTCGGCTTCGCGCCGCAGGCCGAGCTGCACATGCTGTGGAAGACGCGCGATGCGATCTCCGCGCTGCCGCCGTTCCCGATCGCGGCGACGACGACCTTTGCCGACTGTCCTGACGATCTCGACGCGCTGGTCGTCGGCGCGGTGCCGGCCGACGTGATCGCCGACGAAGAAGTGGTGGCGTTCGTGCGCCGGCACGCGAGCCGCGCGCGCTACGTGATCGGCATCTGCGGCGGCGTGCTGCTGCTCGGCGCGGCGGGCCTGCTGGACGGCCGCCGGGCGACGACCAATTTCCACGTGCTCGATGCGCTCGCCGACCTCGGCGCACAGCCCGTCGGCGGCGGCGACGTGGTGATCGACGGCAATCTGTATACGGCCGGCCCGGCCACGGGCGGCTTCGAGGCGGCGCTGCTCGTGCTGGCCGAATTGCGCGGCGTCGAGCAGGCGAAGCACGTCGAGCTGACGATCGAATATCATCCGCGCCCGCCGTTCAACGTCGGCACGCCGGAGCTGGCCGGCCCGGCGCTGGCGAACGAGGTGCTGGCCGCCCATGCGTGGTTCTTCGATCCGTGCAAGGACGCCGCGCGGGCGATGTACGGGCGCGGGCGCTGAGCGCGGGCGAACGTGCGACGCGGCTCGATTCGGCGGGAACGCGGCCGGTTCCGTCGAATGCGTCGAATCCGTATCGATCGGCGATGAGCGCGCGCATGATTCGAGCGGACGGCCGCCCGGCTGGCGCGGTGAAAGACGGGAGCGCGCCGCGGCACCGTCGCATCCGAATCGATCGACGATGAGCGCGAGCGCGCCCCGTGCTCGGTGCGATGAACGGGGAAGGGCGTCGTGCGCCCCGTCGAATCGACGGACGACGATGCGCACGCGGGTCCGAGATGGACCGCCGCGCGTCGGGATGACGAAGGAAGCGCGCGGGTGGGCGATAAAAAAACGGCGCCGCGCTCGTGCGCGCCGCCGCTCGCGTCACAAGGACGTCAGCGCGTGAGCGCCGAGAAGCCGTCGAGCAGGCGTTCGACGTCCGCCGGCTCGATTGCGCCCATCGTCGACACGCGGAACAATTCGTTCGACAGCCCGCCCTGGCCCGCGTAGATCACGAAGCCGCGCGCCTTGAGACCGTCGTGCAACTGCTCGTACGCGACGCCGGCGGGGAGCCGGTAAGCGCGCAGCACGACCGACGATTCGCCGTCCGGCAGCACGAGCGGCATCCCGCGCGCGGCGAGCCCGGCGCGCGCCTGCTCGGCGAGCGCCGCGTAGCGCGCGTGGCGCGCGCGCCAGCCGCCTGCTTCGTCGAATTCGCGCAGCGCTTCGACGAGCGCGTAGTACGCGTGCACCGATGGCGTGAACGGCGTGTTGCGCACGTCCTGCAGCTTCGCGAGCCGCCCGAGATCGAGGTAGTACGTGCGGCTCGCGGCCGACGCGAGCGCGCGGCGGCGCACGATCACGAACGCCGCGCCCGGCACGCCGTGCAGGCACTTGTTCGCGGTCGCGGCGACGGCGTCGATGTCGCCGCCCGCGAAATCGATCGCTTCCGCGCCGAAGCTGCTCACGCCGTCGACGAGCATCCGCACGCTGCGCGCGCGGCACACGGCGGCGAGCGCGTCGAGGTCGTTCAGGCGCCCTGTCGTCGTCTCGTGATGGATCACGGCGACGTGCGTGATCGCGCGATCGGCGTCGAGCTTCCCGGCGACGCGGGCGAGATCGGGCGCCTGCATCCAGTCGTGCTTCAGCACGTCGTGCGCGATCCGGTATTGCGTCGCGATCTGCGTGATCCGCTCGCCGTACACGCCGTTCTCGATCACGAGCAGCTTGCCGTTTTCGGGGACGAGCGCGGCGATCATGCTCTCGACGGCGGCCGTGCCGGAGCCCGTCATCAGCACCGCGCTCCATTCGTCCGGATCGAGCGCGTAGGCGGCGACGAGCCGTGCGCGCGCCTCGTCCTGCAGATCGAAGAACTCGCTTTCGCGGTGGCACAGGTCCGGCTGGAGGAGGCTGCGGCGCACGCGCTCCGTCAGCGTCACGGGACCGGGGTTCAGCAACAGCATCTTCTACTCCTTGTCAGGTTCGCGTCGCGCCGATGTGGCGCATCAGGCGCGTTTTCACGTCGACGGGCGTCACGGTCGGGCGGGGCAGGCCGTCGGGCACGCCGGTGCGGATCGCGAGCCGAGCGAAGTGCGCGCCGCCTCGCTGCGCCGCCTGCTCGCCCACGCGCGCGGCGTCGAGCGCCGCATCGAGCATGCCGAGGTCGTCGCCTTCGATCGCCGACGCATAGCCGCACGCGGCCGCGACCCTCGCGAACGACACGTATTGCGACACAGTCGCCTGGCCGCCCGTCGATTCGTGCGCGCCGTTGTCGAGCAGCAGATGCACGAGGTTTGACGGCCCGTACGCGCCGAGCGTCGCGAACGCGCCCATCCGCATCAGTGCGGCGCCGTCGCCGTCGACCGCGACGACCGACAGATCCGGCCGCGCGAGTGCGAGGCCGAGCGCAAGCGGCGTCACGCAGCCCATCGAGCCGACCATGTAAAGCTGGTTCGGGCGATCGTCGAGCGCGTACAGTTCGCGGCCGCAGAAGCCTGTCGAGGCGAGCACGACCGTCGAATCGGCCGGCGTGCGCTCGACGATCCGCGCGAGCGCGTCGCGACGCGTCGGCCAGTCGGCGTGCGCGGCGGCGCACTGCGTCGAACGCGCGGCGACGTGCGCGCGGCGCTCGGGCATCGCCGCGCGCTTCAGCTCGTACGGCGCGACGCTGCCCTTCTGCATCACCAGCGCGTACGGGCGACCCGTCGCGTCCATGTGCGCGATCGCGCGGTCGAGCGCCGGGCCGATCGCGTCCGCGTCGGTCGGGAACGTTTCCCACGGGATTTCCATCGTATCGAGCATCGCCGGCGTGACCGGGCCCATCAGCGCGTGCTGCGGCTCGTCGGGCACGCCCGGCTGGCCGCGCCACGTGACGATCAGGAGCTGCGGCAGCCGGAACATCCACGTGAGCGACGTGAGCGGGCTCACCGCGTTGCCGAGCCCCGAGTTCTGCATCATCGCGATCCCGCGCCGGCCGCCGAGCGTCGCGCCCGCGACGAGCGCGACCGCATCGCCTTCGTTCGCCGCCGACACGTAATGGAGCGCCGGGTCCTGCAGCACGTAATTGATGAACGGCGTCAGATACGAGCACGGGACGCCGGCGTACCAGTCGAAGCCGCGTTCGCGCGCCGCCTCGACGAACTGCGCGGCTTCGATCATCTCGCGCCTCCGTTGACCGTGTTCTGTTCCGCGTACGGCGTCTGGCCGTGCGCGAAGTCGCCCGCGCGGCGGAAGTCGTCGAGATCGTTGACGCCGCGCCAGTGGCCGTGCACGTATTGCACCTCGATCTTCTCGCCCGCGTCGACGAGCGCGTTCAGGAGCGCCGGCAGATCGAGCGAATCGAAATCGTCACGGGCCTTCAGCGCGTCGAGCATCGCCTTGAGCCGCGCGACGCCCGCGCCGCGTACGTTGAGGAGACCGATCCAGCGGCCGTGCGGCTCGCCTTCGCCCGCATCGCTCGACACGCGGCGCAGCAGGGCCTTCTGGCCGAACAGCCCGCGGTCGTCGGCGGCCGAGCACAACGCGAAGTCGCGCACGCTCCGGTTCGACGGCTGCGTCTGCGACGAATCGACGACGACGCTGAACTCGGCCTCGCTCTCGGCGAGATCGCGCAGGATGTAGCTGCGAAACAGCAGGTCGCCGTACGAGATCACGGTGTCGCCCGAGAGGCGCTCGGCCGCGCAGGCGAGCGACGCGAGCTCGCCCGTTTCCGCGTGCCGCTCGTTGACGACGAGCTTCACGCCGGACGTGTCGATCGCGTCGGCGCGATAGCCGCCGACGACCGTGATGTCGTTCACGCCCTGCTTCTTGAAGCCGTCGACGAGCCAGCGCAAGAGCGGCTTGCCGGCGACCGGCAGCATCACCTTCGGCTTGTCTTCGGTGACGGCCTCGAGCCCCGCGCCGCGGCTCGCCGCGAGCACGAGCGCGGCGTTCGACGCGCGCGAGCTCGACGACAGGTAGATCCGCTCGGCGGCTGAGTATTCGTCGGCATCCTGCAGGCGGAAGATCTCGTTGACGCTCGCGACGCGCTCCTCGACGTTGACGAGCGTCTCGCTGTCCTGAATTTCTCGGGCGACCGCCTGCATCGCGGACGCGGACGCGCGGATCAGATGGTTCGCCCAGATCACGGTGCTGATGCCGGCCTGGCGGAACACGTCGGTGGGCGTGCTGTAATACTTGGTCGGCACGATGACGAGCGGCGCGCGGCCGCTCCATTCGCGCGCGAACTGCAGGATTTCGTCGGGACGCGACAGCTTGCTGTGGATCAGGATCGCGTCCGCGCCCGCCTCGGCATACGCGTTCGCGCGGCGCAGCGCCTCGTCCATCCCCCAGCCGGCGATCAGCGCCTCGACGCGCGCGACGATCGAGAAATCCGGATCGCTCTGCGAATCCTTGCCGGCCTTGATCTTGCCGCAGAACTCGTCGACCTCGGCGAGCGGCTGGCGCTCGCCGTCGATGAAGCTGTTGGTCTTCGGGAACTGCTTGTCCTCGATGCACACGCCGGCGATGCCGCGCTGCTCGAGCTTTTTCACGAGACGGCGGACGTTGTTGAAGTTGCCGTAGCCGGTGTCGCCGTCGAGCAGGATCGGCAGATCGCTCGCGTCGGCCATGAATTCGAGCACGTCGACGACCTGCGTCCAGCTCGCCTCGTTGTTGTCGCGCACGCCGAATTGCGCGGAGATCGCGAGTCCCGACGCCCAGATCCCCTTGAAGCCCGTCTCGCGGACGATCCGCGCGGACAGGCCGTTGTGCGCCTCCATCAGGAATTCGAGCTCGTTGCTCGTCAGCATCCGTCGCAGCCGCGCGCTGCGCGATTCGGTGAAGTTCGGTTCGCGTGCATTCATCGGATGGCCCCTATCGTGCGTTGGATTTGTGGCAAGACTTCGTCGCGCGCCCGCGCGACGTCCCCCGGAAAATCGATTTCGATCCACGGCGCGCCCGTCACGTCCGCGATGTCGAACGTGCGGCCGCCTTCGAGCAGCAGGTCGCGCACCGCCTCTTCGTGCGGCATGTTCGCGCGGCCGCCGTCGACGTAGCCCGCGACGATCTCGGCGAGCCGCCGCGCGGTGCCTTCGCTGAAGCGGAAGAAGCCGACCGATTCGCCGATCGTGTCGTACTCGAGGCCCGCGGCGACCTGCTTGCGCAACTCGACGGGCACGCCGTCCTTCACGCACAGCTTGACGGGCTCGTCGCCCGTTTCGAAATCGCGGTCGATCAGGAGGCGATCGACCGCGCGCGACGGATCCGCGACGAGCGCGTGGAGGATGCTGTCGTCGTAGAGCACATCGGCGTCCATCAGCAGCACGTCGCCGCCGCGCGTGAGCGCGTCGGCGACCGTGTGGACGGTCAGCACGCTGCCGAGGTCGTGGCGCGGGTTCAGCGCGATCTCGGCCTGTCGGTTCAGGCGCGCGAGCTCGGCTTCGACCTTCTCGGACTGGAAGCCGAGCGCGAGCACGATTTCGTCGACGCCGGCCGCGTCGAGCACGCGCAGGTGCCGCTCGAGGAGCGACGTATCGTCGAAGCGCAGCAGGCACTTCGGGAATTGCGCCTCGGGAGGCAGTTGCAGGCGCAGGCCTAAGCCCGCCGCAAGAATGATGGCTCGCATGAGTTCTCCACGCAAAGGACGCCGACCGTCGCGTCGTCGGATCAGTCGGCGATCGGCTGCGGCGCGCGCCGCCGCTGCCAGTTTCTTTCACTGAAATGCAGATACAGGATGCCGGGCAGGCCGAGCGCGAGCTCGCGCGCGCGCTTCGCGAGCGACAGCGCGAGCGCCGCGTCGGGCGGCAGCCCGACGAGCGGCGCGAGCAGCAGATAGCCGCCTTCCTGCGCGCCGAGCGAGCCCGGGATCGCGAACGCCGCGCCGCGGATCGCCTGCCCGACGCTCTCGAGAAGCAGCGCGTCGAGCCAGCTCACCGGGTGGCCGAGGAAGTGCAGCGCGAGCCACACTTCGGCGGTGCCGACGACCCAGCCGATGAAGCTCAGCGCGAACGTCGAGCGGACCTTCGCACGTTCGCTGTATAGCCTGCCGACCGCGTCGTCGATCGCGTCCGCGCGCGTCGCGAGCGACGACCAGTCGCGCGGGCCGAACAGCTTCGACGCGGCGCGCAGGCTGCGTCCGAACAGGCCGCGGCGCTGCACGAAATAGAAGAGCGCGGCGCAGCCGCCCAGCACCGCGGTCGCGACGAGCGCCGGCATGCGCAGATGCGCGGCGGCTTCGTGCGTCGCGTACGCGCTGAACACCGCTATGCCGACGAGCGCGAACACCATCTGCGCGAGCGCCTGCATCGTCGTGCTGACCGTGATCGCGGCCGCCGCGTCCGCGAGGCGCGTGCCGCGCTGCGCGAGATAGCGGACCATCAGCACCGGCCCGCCGATCTGCCCGGCGGGCAGCAGGCTGTTCACCGATTCGCCGACCCAGCGCGCGCGCAGCGCGTCGCCGAGCTCGCTGCCCGGCTCGCCGCGGCGGAACATCACCGCGATCGCGGCCGCGTCGATGACGAGCGGCACCAGATGGAACGCCGCGACGAGCGCGAGCCCCCAGCCGGCCGCGAACAGCGTCGCCGCGACCGCGCCGAAGCCCTGCCACGCGAGGAGGGCGACGAACGCCGCTGTCCCGAGCGACAGCAGGATCATGCCGGTGCGCGTCATGGGCGCGACGGGCGGCGCGCGGCCGTTTGCCTGGTTTGCTTGAATACCTGACGGAAGCCGAAGTACGCGATCGCGTCTTTCATGTTCGACACGAAGCGCTTCCACGGCCGCATGCCAGGGTCGGTCACGTACTCGAACGTCAGCGATACGCGGATCTCGTTCTCGCCGAGCGGCGTTACACGGTGGCGCAGCTTGTCGCCGTCGAAGAACACGATGCCGCCGTGCGCGATCTGCACCGAGCCCGGCGCGTCGGGCACGTCCGGGTTGCGCGTGTGCAGCTCGTAATCGAGACGGGACGACGAATCGTCGATCACGCCGAAGAGCAGCGTGTAGCGGCGACCGTCGTAGTACGACGTGTCGTAGTGCCAGCCGATGTGGTCGCCCGGCTTCGTGTAGTAATAGAGCGCGTACGCGTGCGGATCGTCGTCCGGCGACGGCAGCAGCTTGTCGCCCGTCAGTGTCTCGAGGAGGCCGACGAGCGCCTTCGAGCGGTACAGCTCGGCGATGAGCGGCGCTTTCGCATCGATCGTGTGGCGGCTCACGCTGCCGCCTTGCTTGTGGCCCGGCAGATAGTTGCGGTTGATGTCGGGCAGGAGCGCGCGGGCGCAGTCGGCGAGCCGACCGGCGAGATCCTTCGGCAGGAAGTCGTCCAGATAGAGAAACGCGTCCTGGCGCGCGAACTCGCCGCGCAGGCGTGCGGCGTCGAGCGCGCCGATGCGCGCGGCGACGGCTTCGTCGAGCGTGCCGTGCACCGCGCGAGCTTCGATGTCCGTGATCATTTGGTTGGTTGGATTTCGGTTGAATTGAGCGCGCGGGACGCGTTGCCGCGGCGCGCGATGCGCCAGTAGTCGATCACGACCCACGCCGCGAAGAGCGGCGCGCCGATCGCCGCCGCGAGGAGGAACGGCTCGACGCCGTCGAGCAGCGTGACGACGGGCAGCAGATACAGGACGTCCTCGGTCTCGAAGCCGCCGGCGAACGCCTGCTTCGTGCCTGCCTTGCCGGCGAACGACTCGATCCGCATCCGCAGGAAGAAGATCAGCGCGACGGCCGCGCCCGCGACGGCACCGAGCAGCACGGGCGACGCGGCCATCTGGCCGCCCGCCGCGACGACGCCGACGCCCATGCTGACGAAGAGGGCGACCGTGACGAGCGCGTCGCTCGCGAGGTCGTAGAAGTGGCCGAGCTTGCTCGACTGGCCGCTGATTCGGGCGAGTTCGCCGTCGGTGTGATCGACGAAATTGGACAGCACGATCAGGAACGCCCCCGCGTTGATCCAGCCGAAGCCGGGTTGCGCGAGGCACCAAGCGCCGGCGAGGCCGATCAAAAGACGCAGCGTGGTCAGGTGGTTGGGCGTGACCGGTGTGCCGACGAGCGGCGTAACGAGCCGGCGTGCGAGCCGTGCATCCCAGGTGCGGGGCGGCGGGCTCGCAACACGGTTGGCGGTGGATTTTCTTTGGTCCATCGGCGAAATATATACGGAATTGTAATTTATTGCTTTTTCATGACTGCGGCGCTCCATTGCGCGCTCGGGAGCGGTCAGTGTAAGGTTTGGCCCTTGCCGGGAGCGGGTCTCCGGGTTGTTGCGATCGTCTCCGGCGTCGCGGCGCGCATGTCGCCCGGATTTGATTTCGGGCAAATATCCAGCAAATCCGGCAAGTTACTTTTGCATCGGATGGACACTGTGCTGTGGTGCGGTCTGCGATACTCCGGCCGTGCTTCCACTGCCGGCCCGCAATCGCCGTCCGCGCCGGAAGCGCGCGCCACTCCGGAGACACCCCCTGCGGCGCCGCGTCGCCAGATCTAATACAACCGTTCGACATTCAGCCATGCCAACCTCTCGTATCCTCGCACCTAGTCTGCGCTCCCTCGTCCGCACCGCCGACGAGGCCGCCGCGCTGATCGGCCCGAACATGACCGTCGCGATGAGCGGCTTCACCGGCTCCGGGTATCCGAAAGCGGTGCCGGCCGCACTCGCCGCGCGGATCGCCGCCGCGCATGGGCGCGGCGAAGACTTCCGCATCAACGTGCTGACGGGCGCGTCGACCGCGCCCGAGCTCGACGGCGCGCTCGCGAAGGCGAACGGCATCTCGATGCGTCTGCCGTATCAGTCCGATCCGACGCTGCGCGACAAGATCAACGCGGGCGAGCTCGACTATCAGGACATTCACCTGAGCCACGTCGCGCAGTACGCGTGGTTCGGCCTGTTCGGCGAGCTGGACGTCGCGATCGTCGAAGTCGCGGGCATCCGCGAGGACGGGCGCCTGATTCCGTCGGCGTCGATCGGCAACAACAAGACCTGGCTCGACCAGGCGAAGCGCGTGATCCTCGAAGTGAATTCGCGCCAGCCGCTCGGCCTCGACGGGATGCACGACATCTATTACGGCACCGCGCTGCCGCCGAACCGCAAGCCGATTCCGCTCGTGAAGAGCGACGACCGGATCGGCGAGCCGTATTTGCACTGCCCGGCCGAGAAGATCGTCGCGATCGTCGAGACCGACGCGCCCGACCGCAGCAACGCGTTCGCGGCGCCGGACAAGACGTCGAAGCAGATCGCCGGGCTCCTGATCGATTTCCTGCGCCACGAGATCAAGCGCGGCCGCCTGCCCGAAAACCTGCTGCCGCTGCAGTCGGGTGTCGGCAACATCACGAACGCGGTGCTCGCCGGTCTCGGAGAAGGCGGCTTCTCGAACCTGACCGCGTATACCGAAGTGATTCAGGACGGCATGCTCGACCTGCTCGCGAACGGCACGCTGAGCTTCGCATCGGCGACCGCGCTGTCGCTGAGCCCGGATGCGGTGAAGCGCTTCGCCGACGAGATCGACACGTTCCGCACGAAGATCGTGCTGCGTCCGCAGGAGATCAGCAACCATCCGGAACTCGTGCGGCGTCTCGGCATCGTCGCGATGAACGGGATGATCGAAGCCGACATCTATGGCAACGTCAACTCGACGCACGTAATGGGCACGAAGATCCAGAACGGGATCGGCGGCTCCGGCGACTTCGCGCGCAACGGCTATCTGTCGTGCTTCATGTCGGCGAGCACCGCGAAAGGCGGCGCGATCTCGCGGATCGTGCCGATGGCGAGCCACGTCGACCATACTGAGCACGACGTCGCGGTTGTCGTGACCGAGCAGGGGCTCGCGGATCTGCGCGGGTTGTCGCCGAAGCAGCGCGCACGCAAAGTCATCGCGAACTGCGCGCATCCCGACTACCGCCCGATGCTCGAAGATTACTTCGAACGAGCGAGTTGCGAGAGCTTCGGCAAGCAGACGCCGCATCTGCTCGGCGAAGCGCTGTCGTGGCACGAGCGCTATGTGAGAACCGGATCGATGAAGGTCTGACGATCGGGCTTCCGGCGGTTCGGGCGGGCGGCGGCTTCCGCTTGGCCGACCGGTGAAACGGCGCGGCACCGGAAGGTGACCGCGCTGTTTTGTTTTGGCGGCGTCGTATGTGGAGGTTTGGCGAAGGTCGGCGTTGCGGTGCGGTTGCTGTGCCAAGTTGCGGGCAGACGAGCGAGCGCTGGTCGAACACGCACGCCGGTTCGGTGCGGTGGATTGCATCGCTCGCATCGTCTGCCGCGTCGACGCGCGAGCGAATCGTCATCGAGATCTCCGATTCGGTCGGTTCGGCGTTCCGGCAGGGCGACCGGATGCGACATTGCCTGCACGACGCGTTTGCACTGTTCGAGGTGCTTATATATCAGTGCGATGGGCGCAGCGCGATATTCGGCCAGGCGCGCGGGTTCCAGAGGATGTCCTCGGTCTCACCGGGAAACCGGCGGCGTACGATCTCCTTAAAAACAGTTCGTTATCCTACTGAGCGATGCGACTGGCAGCCTTGCTGGATCGATCGACACTGCTCGCACAGAGCGGACGAGCTTCAGTCCTTCCTAAGGCATCCTACGCGGAACGGATCGTGCCTTCTAGCAGGCTGTTGAAATACCTCCCGCAGACGTCATCCGAGCGGGAGGGGTAAACGTTGAAACGAGGAATCGACCAACACTGAGAGCGAAGTGATGCGCGGAGCGGACGGCTACACCGAGACGATGTTCACGATGGCGAAGCTCGATGACTTCGTGCCGGCCAATCACCCGCTGCGACCGATTCGCCTGTGGCTGAACGACGCTCTCAAGCGCATGGACGGCGTGTTCGCGCGCATGTACGAGAGCGATGCGAAAGGCGGCAGGCCGAGCATCGCGCCCGAGAAGCTGATTCGTGCGTTGTTGCTGCAAGTGCTGTATTCGATTCGCAGCGAGCGCATGCTGATGGAGCAAATCTCCTACAACATGTTGTTTCGTTGGTTTGTGGGCTTGGCGATGGACGATGCGGTGTGGGACCACTCGACGTTCAGCAAGAACCGAGACCGGTTGCTGGCGCACGATGTCATCGTGGGTTTGTTCAACGAGACGGTGGAGACGGCGCACGCACGCGGTCATCTCTCGGGCGAGCACTTCAGCGTCGACGGCACGTTGATTCAGGCGTGGGCGGGCCATAAAAGCTTCGTGCGCAAGAACACGTCCGACGACGATACGCCGCCTGGAAACGGTGTTCGCCAGCGCGAGGATTGGCACGGCGAGAAGCGCAGCAACGAAACGCATGAATCGAGCAGCGACAGTCAGGCGAAGTTGTTCCGCAAGAGTCGCAACACCGGCGCGATACTCTGCTATATGGGGCATGTGCTTACGGACAACCGGCATGGCCTGGTGGTCAACGCGCAAGTGACGCAGGCCAACGGTACGGCCGAACGCGATGCGGCGGGCGACATGCTGGCCGATGCGGCCCGACTTGCCGAGGTACCGATTACGGTGGGTGCCGACAAGAATTACGACACGGCCGGATTCGTCGCTACGTGCCGACGCAATCGTGTGACGCCGCACGTTGCACAAAACGACGCGCGCACAGGCGGCTCTGCCATCGACGGACGCACGACACGCTGGGCGGGCTACGCCATCAGTCAGCGCAAGCGCAAATGTATCGAGCAGGTGTTTGGCTGGGGCAAGACGGTTGGCCGGATTCGGCAGGTCATGTGTCGCGGGCGGGAGCGAGTCGAGCAGTTGTTCCTGCTGACGCAAGCCGCCTACAACCTCACGCGCATGCGAACGCTCGCTGCGAAAGCGGCATAGAGGCGAAAATCGGCGAGGAAATGACATCGAATCGGCCCGAACTAAGAGACGGTTTCATAAAGACTGGTCGGCCCGCCGAAGGGTATTCCAGCAGATCAGGCAGCAACCGAGTTTGAGGA
>NZ_LOWC01000153.1:0-11930 GCF_001522845.1 Burkholderia sp. BDU5
GTTGTTCCGATGCCTGAGGTTAACAGCTCGCCGCGAAAGTTAACAGCCCCACCGGGCCTTTTTGAAACCGTCTCTTAATGCATCATATGGAAGAAACGCGCGCAAGCCCTGCGACAAGATTGCACGGCTGCGGCCTTGCTCGAGCGCAAGACCGCCGTGTCGGACCGTTGACACCACGGAGGTGGTGATCCAAAGGGGATGTTTGCCGATGTTTCGGCGCGTCTTCGCTTGACGCGCGAGCCCAATGCCGATCGCGAGCGTCACGGCGAAGCTCGCGATCGCGACGGCGGCGGCTTCACCGCCCGCGCGCCGCAGCGTGAACACATCGAGGAGGCCACCCGCGACGCGCAGCGCGACGGTCGCATGCAGTAGCGCGAGCGGCGCGTAGAAGAATGGCCGATATGCCACGCGCAACTGTGCGACGGCCGGCACGATGATCGGTGTGTGCCCGAGGATCATCGAGAACACGAAGCCGAGCGTGAGCGCGTGCAGGGCGGCGTCGTGCGCCGGATGGCCGGGCGCGAGCGCGCCGTCGAGACTGAGCGCGCCGCTCACGGCGAGCCGGCCATAGCCGGACAGCAGGCAGACGGCGACGAAGCGCGTGAGGCCGCGCTGGCGCACCGTGCGGCGCGCGATGTCGTAGCGAATCAGCCATAGCGCGAGCAGCAACTCGCCCGCACCGAATAGCCGCAGCGCGGGCAGCGGCTGCCACGGCGCGAGCGCCGCGGCGACGGGCAGCAGCGCCGCGATGCCGCGGAAGAGGGCGCTCGCGCTGCGCGGCAGTGGGCGCACGCGCGTGAGTTCGAGCCGCTCGGCGGCGATCGTCAGGATCAGGAACGCGAGCCACCATGGCACGGCCGAGGACGGATCGCCCGTCAGCAGCCAGACGACGTTGCCCGCCCGCCAGCACGCGACGCTTGCTGCGAGCATCCACAGAAACAGCGCCGTTTGCCGCCGCAGCACCGCGGCGCCGACGACGAGCGCGACGCTCGCTGCACCGATGAGCAGCGCGGCAGCGCGCGCTCGTCCGGCGTTTCGCTTCGGATTCTTGATGAATTGCACATGATTGGCCCCGAACGGAAGGAGAGGGAGAAGACCGGCCGCGCGTCGCGCGGCCGGCAAGTTCAGGTGACGATGCTTACGTGCGTTGCACGGTCTGTCCGACGGCGCATTCGTCGGGTCGCGACGGCGCGGGCCGGCGCAGCAGGCGCAGCGCGAACCATCCGAGATACAGCACGCCGAACGCGAACACGACGTCGCCCGGCACGCGCAGCCACACGAGTGCGTTCATGATCGGCGCATGCACGATCTCCGGCGAGCGCGCATACCAGAGACCTTTCGTCACGCTCGCATAGGCTTCATAGATGCCCGACGGCAGGATCGACAGGAACACCATCATGAAGAGGCCGACGTTGAGCAGCCAGAACGCGGGCTTGAGCAGGCTGTCGCTCCACGCGCTGCGAACGGTCATGCCGCGCAGGCAGAACAGCATGAGGCCGATGCCGAGCATCCCGTACACGCCGAACAGCGCGGCATGGCCGTGTGCGGGCGTCATGTTGAGGCCTTGCACGTAGTAGAGCGAGATCGGCGGATTGATCGAGAAGCCGAGCAGGCCCGCGCCGACGGTATTCCACACGCCGACCGCGACGAAGCAGAGGATCGCCCACTTGTACGACTGGATCCAGGGCGCGGCGTGCGACTTGCGATACGTCTGCCAGCCTTCGATGCCGACGAGCGCGAGCGGCACCACTTCGCACGCGGAGAACACGGCGCCCACCGCGATGATCGACGTCGTCGTGCCGGTGAAGTACAGATGGTGCAGCGTGCCGAGAATGCCGCCGAACAGGAACACGATCGTTTCCATCACGATCGCGCGATTCGCGCTTTCGAATCGGATGAGGCCGAGGCGCGCGAAGATGAGGGCGATCACCGCGGTCGCGAACACTTCGAAGAAGCCTTCGACCCACAGGTGCACGAGCCACCATCTCCAGTACTCGATCATCGAGTAGTGCGTGTTTTGCCCCCACGCGAGCGACGATGCATAGAAGAGCCCGATGCATGCGGCGGACAGGAACACCATGCCGATGAGGCCGCGGCCTTCGGTCGCCTTGTTCTTCAGCGCGGGCATCAGCGCGCGTCCCATCAGGAACAGCCAGAACAGCAGGCCGACGAAGAGCAGGATCTGCCAGACGCGGCCCATGCTCGTATAGGCGAGGCCCTGGTTGCCGATCCAGAACGCGTAGTTCGTGCCGAGATGCTTGAGCGAGCCGAGCCAGCCGGTGACGGTCGAGCCGACGACGATGAAGATCAGCGCCCAGAACAGCGCATCGACGCCGAGCTTCTGCAGGCGCGGTTCGCGGCCCGACAGGAGCGGCGAGATGTAGAGACCCGTTGCGAGCCACGCGGTCGCGATCCAAAGCACGCCGAACTGTGTGTGGATCGTGCGGCTCACGATCCACGGCAAGACGTCCGCGAGCGGAATGCCGAAGAAGCTGTGGCCTTCGACCGCATAGTGTGCGGTGATCGCGCCCATCAGAACCTGCGTGAGCAACAGGCCGATCACGACGTAGAAGTACTTCTTCGTCGCGCGCATCGACGGCGTCGGCTTCACGTTGACGAGCGGATCGTTCGTCGGCACGGCGAGCGGCGTGTCGTGCTCGCCGTGCGCGGTGTGATACCAGATCATCCCGGCGATCGCGCCGAGCAGGATGATCACGCTCGCGATCGACCACATGCCGTTCGCGGCCGTCGGCGTGTTGCCGACGAGCGGCTCGTGCGGCCAGTTGTTCGTGTACGTGATGCCCATTTCGCCCGGGCGGTCAGTCGTGGCCGACCATGCGGACCAGAAGAAGAACGACGCGAGTGCCGTGCGATCGGCCGCGCCCGGCACCGAGCCCGCCGTCATCGCGTATTGATCGCGCAGCGTGTCGAGCGACGAATCGGTGCCGAACAATGCTTCGTAGTGCTCGGCGACGCGTAGCGTCGCGGTGGCACGCGCGTCCGACAGCGTGAGGCGATTGCTTGCGGCGTCGTAGCGGTTCGTGCGCATTTCATGCTTCAGACGCGCATCGAGCATGCCTTGCTGATCGACCGGCAGCTTCGCGTACGGCGCGCCGAATTGCTGGCGCGCCCACGCTTCGCGCAGTTCGAGCGCTTCGCGATGCAGCCAGTCCGCCGACCAGTCCGGCGCGACGTAGCTGCCGTGGCCCCAGACGGTGCCGAGTTGCTGGTCGCCCGACGCGAGCCACACTTGCTGACCGCGCCTGATCTGCTCGCCAGTGAAAATGACGCGCCCATTTTCGCTGACGACCGCGTTCGGAATCGGCGGTGCGGTGAGATAGATGTCTCTGCCGAGCCATAGCAGGACGGCGAATGACGCGAGGCAGACGAGCCCGAGCCATGTCCATAGACGACGTGTGGAGCGCATGACCTCTCTCCTTCAAGAGGGTGGGATGTGGAGAAAACGTTCAATGCGACGGCGGTATGACGGGCCGTCGTTTTAACATGCACAACAAATGTATGTTTGTGTGGATGGTATGAGACGGGTATGCGCTTGTAAAGGCTCGATGCGGCGCCAGGGTGACGCGACGCGGTTGCGCCGCGCATGCGATCGACCGTGAAGGCGTGCCGATATTGGGTCGCAGGGCGTCACGGCAAAGACGGCGTGTCAATTGGCCGCGGGCGGGTACGACGCCGCGAGGCGGGTTGCCGTGGCGGACGCGATCGCACGCAGTGCGGGCGAAGCGCGGAGCCGACGAGCCGAGCGTCTCGTGGTCGGAAAGAGAAGCCGCAATGGATGCGAGCGCGATGAGGCGGGGTGACGTTCAGCGCGAGGCGACGGACACGAAGCGGCGGCTGACCTGAACCAACGACCAGGAGCGGGCTTTAAGCGCGAGGGCGTGAAGACGAGAAAGTGCGGAAGATGATGAAGAGAAGCAAGGCAACCCGTGGCCGGATGCCGCGCCGTGCCCGTTCTGAACGACAAAAAAAGCCGTGGCGCGCGTCGACAGGGCGCACACGCGGCGCCTCATGCGGAGAACCGTCAGCGCGACGGCCCGCATCGTCACGTGTTCGCGACGGCCAGATCCGCGAGCACCTTCCGCCGGATCGAAGGCTTGATGTTCGATTGCGCCATGTTCGCGCCGTAGTGCGCGACGACGCGCGGATTCATCACCCTGAACCATAGCGGCGGCACGTATGCGAGCAGGATCATCGCCGCATAGCCGGCGGGCAATTGAGGCGAATCGTCGAAGTGCCGCAGCGCCTGATACGAGCGCGTCGGATTCGCGTGATGGTCGGCGTGGCGCTGCAACTGATAGAGGAACAGATTGGTCACCACATGGTTGCTGTTCCACGAATGCTGCGGCGTGCAGCGCTCGTAGCGCCCGGTCGGCAACTGCTTGCGGCCGAGTCCGTAGTGCTCGACGTAGTTCACGACTTCGAGCAGCGATGCGCCGTACGCCGCCTGGATCAGCAGGAACGGGATCACCTTCGTGCCGCCGAACGCGATCGCGGCGCCCCACAGCGCGACCGTCATCGCCCACGCCTGCAACACTTCGTTGCGCCACGACAAGGCCGAGCGGCCGCTGCGCGCGAGCCGCTCCCGTTCGAGCCGCCACGCGGACGCGACGCTGCCGGCCACGGTGCGCGGCAAGAATGCCCAGAACGATTCTCCGTAGCGCGCGCTCGCGGGATCGTTCGGCGTCGCGACGCGCACGTGATGGCCGCGATTGTGCTCGACGAAGAAATGGCCGTACGCAACGGGCGCGAGCGTGATCTTCGCGAGCCAGCGCTCGAACGGGCTCGTCTTGTGGCCGAGCTCGTGCGCAGTGTTGATCGAGATGCCGGTCGCCGCGCCGAGCGACAGCGCGAAGCCGAGATAGTCGTACCACGCGAGCGACTGCGTGCTCACGATCCACATCGCGCCCGCGAATGCGACGTAGACGATGAAGGTCGCGAGATAGACGACGTAGCGGTAGTAGCGGTCGCTTTCGAGCCGAGGCACGACGGCGTCAGGCGGATTCTCGCTGTCGACGCCGATCAGCATGTCGAGAACCGGAATGACGCCGAACGCGAAGAGCGGCCCGAACCACCAGAAGATGTGCCAGCCGGTCGACAGTGCGAGGAACGCGGCCAGGAGCGGCAGCGTGATCGTCAGCGCGCCGAGCAGCCACCAATAGCGCTTCGTGTCGGTCCAGGCCGTTGATGCCGGTTGCTGAATTGCCATTGTCACCCTCCATGTTGGGTACCGATTGTGTTGTGCTCCGGTTTATTGCGTACGCAAGCGATTGTCGCTCGCGCCGACGAGTTCATGCCCGTTGCGCTGATTTATACGTGCACAATGATCGTTCAGCCAAACATTCGGATTAGGGCGCAGCCTCCAAACAGCGAAGCTTCCGGGGGCGCCGCCATGTCGCTTGCGTCGAGCGACGATTCAAACATCCGTGTAATCCATGATTGCGGAACGAATGGCGTATAAAACCGAGGGTAATTCCGTATATTTGGGGGCGGCGCAAGAAGCATGAAAGATCGCTACTGAGCGGGTTTTTCCCGCATGGCGAGCTTATTCGCCGTTCCCGCGCCGCACTCGCCTCGATACAGTCCGCAATCACGATTTTTCGTTTTTCTTTCGCGGAGGTCTGCCCCCTTGTCCGCCGCTTTCTCGATCGCTCACGCCGTCGTCCGGTTTCGCGACGATCTGCGCGTGTCCGATCATCCCGCGCTCGTGCGTGCCGCCGAGTCGGGACGTCCCGTGATCGGCGCGTACGTGTTCGACGAGCGCGCCGGTGCGCGTCCGCTGGGTGGCGCGGCGCGCTGGCGGCTGCACGGATCGCTGCGCGCGCTCGACGCGGCGCTCGCCGCATGGCGGCGCCGCGCAACCGGCTATCCGTTCGTCGACGCCGGTATGCGCGAGCTATGGGCGACGGGCTGGATGCACAACCGTGCGCGGATGGTATGCGCACCGTTCCTCGTCAAACATTTGCTGATCGACTGACGCGAAGGCGACGCGTGGTTCTGCGATACGCTCGTCGACGCGGACGCCGCGTCGAACGCGGCGAACTGGCAGCGGGTCGCGGGTTGCGGCGCGGACGCCGCGCCATATTTCCGGATCTTCAATCCGATTGCGCAGGGGAAGAAGTCCGACCCGGACGGCGCGTACGTGCGGCGCTGGGTGCCGAACTGGCCGGCCTGCCGGCGAACGCGATCCACGAGCCGTGGGTCGCGCCGTCCGCGCAACTCGCCGCAGCGGGCGTGCGGCTCGGCGATACCTATCCGCTGCCGATCATCGCTCACGACGCCGCGCGCAAGCGGGCGCTCGATGCATTGGTGACCGTAAAATGAATCCTGATCTGGTGCATTTAATTTTTTGTAATTAATATGGCCGAAATATTTCGAAAAGACCGCATTTTTGATCTCTTTCAGTTGTTAAACTCTCGCTTCGTGCTAGGAGGAGCTTGATAGAGGCGAATGCATGGACATGAAGGACGGTTTTCCGCCGGAGGCGATCGCTCCGGTCGTGTGGATGACGGGGTTGTCGGGGGCCGGCAAGACGACGACTGCGAATGCTCTGCTGAGCCGGCTGCTCGAGAGCGGCGCGAAGGCGATCGTGCTCGACGGTGATACGCTGCGCACCGGTCTGTGCTCGGATCTCGGCTTTTCGGACGCCGACAGGATGGAGAACATTCGCCGCTTCGCGCACGTCGCGAAGCTGTTCCAGCGCGAAGGCTACGTCGTCGTCGTTGCGACGATCTCGCCGCTGAGGGCGCATCGTGATCTCGCACGCTCGATCGTCGGGAACGGTTTTTTCGAGGCCTATGTGTCGACGCCGCTCGAAGTGTGCCGCGCGCGCGATCCGAAGGGGATGTACGCGCGCGCCGAGCAAGGGCGTTTGATGCAGTTCACGGGCGTGTCGAGTGCCTACGAGCCGCCTGTCGCACCCGACATCTCGATCGACACGACGAACTGCAGCGTCGCGTTTTCGCTCGGCGAAGTCATGGCGCAGCTCGACCAGGTGGCCGTGCTGCCGGCGCGGCTCGCTGCGACCGTGTCCGTGCCATTCCCGGCTGCGCTTCCCGCCGGCTGACGATTGTTCGGCTGACGAAGCATCCGGCCTGCCGCCGCGCAGCAGGCAACACCCAGTGTGCATGGCATGCAGGGTTCTGTCGCCGCGCTTCCTTTCTGTTTTCCAATTCATTGACGAGCGTGCCGGCGCGCTGCTTCGCTTCCCGAGCGTTCGCTCCGCGCCAGGTCACGTCGCCCACCGATGACGATATCGACGCCGTGCAAAGGCGCCTGCGCAACTCGCGCAGGCAGCCGACTGCATGCGGTCATCCAACGCGGTCATCCATCGTCTGCCGCGACCCGCGCGGCTCGCATCACAGGGCCGGTCGACATGGCCGAACGCATATTGCGGTGCGGCGAGCGCGCGTTGTTTTTCTTTTAAGCCATGCGATTGCGCCTATCGCGAAATTCACCTGGTTTCACTCTGCGGTTAAAAAAGAGACATCGCGCGAGCTTCGCGCTGCGCGCGTGCCGACGAGTCCGAGCGAGACGCGTTGCTCGTTCCGCCGGCGCATCCGCAACGGTGTTTTTCGAGATATCCGCAGTGACGCACGTGAATAATCAATAGAAGCATTGAGCGATCCCGTCGCCTATTCGAGCCGCGTATGGGCCCGTTTTACCGAATGAAAAAATCTCATTTGCCCGAATGAGATCGCGCATGTGTAATTCGAATCGAATTACACGAAAACACGAGCTGAAAAAGCACAATCATAAAAATCACGCTGATCATTCGGGCCGGCTGATTTGCCTCGCATCGATACATTGGACGCGGCGCTTCGCGCCGCCGACGCGCGAGACTTCGGCTTGCCCGGACATGGAGATCCGATGAGGGCGGCGATGGGGAATTGGGCAGAGGACCTGCTGGCGGGGCTGGACGGCGCCCGATCCGAGGAAGAAGCGTTTCGGAGCATCGAAGCCGCCACTACGGCTCTCGACTTCGAATACTGCGCGTATGCGCTGCGCGTGCCGTGGCCGCTGTCGAGGCCGCGAATCGAGACGCGCAGCAATTTTCCCGAGCAATGGAAGCGGCGCTACGGAGAGGCGGGCTTTCTCGACGTCGATCCGATCCTCGCGCATGGCCGCCGGTCGCAGCAGCCGATCGTCCTGACCGAGGCGCTGTTCGCGTCCGCGCATCAGATGTGGGTCGAGGCGCAATCGTTCGGACTGCGGTTCGGCTGGGCGCAGTCGAACTTCGACGCATACGGCGGCATGGGCATGCTCGCGCTCGTCCGCTCGAGCGAGCCGATGACGGAAGCGGAGCTCGACGCGAAGGAGTACCGGATGCGCTGGCTCGTGCGTACCGCGCACGCCGCGCTCGGCCGCATGATGCTGCCGAAGCTGATGGCGGATCCGGAGCGCGGTCTGACCGAGCGCGAGGTCGAGGTGCTCAAGTGGGCAGCGGACGGCAAGACGTCTGGCGAGATCTCGAAGATTCTCGCGATCTCCGTCGATACGGTGAACTTCCACGTGAAGAACGCAATCCTCAAGCTCAGGACCGCGAACAAGACGGCTGCCGTCGTGCGCGCGGCGATGCTCGGGTTGCTGAGTTGAGCGGCGTCGCATCGCGCGTGCGCGGGCGGGGCCGGATTGGCGAGTCGCGCGCGGTATCGTTGATGGACGTGAGAGGGCGAGGCTGCCGGATCGGCGGCCGATTGTTCTTGTAGCGAATACGTGCGTGGCGGCTACTGGTGCGATGCGCGCGTCTCGGCATCGAAGCTTGAACGCCCGTCTCCGAATGCCCAACTTCGAATTCCGCGATTAACGACGGCGCTTCCGCATCTTCAGCGTCCGCGCGTCATGGCATCCGTTATCGCGCTCTGCTGATGGATTCATGCGCGATGATGTCGTTTCCCGTGTCTTTGCGCGGTGTCCGATCATCGGTTCCCGAACAGCCGAATTTCGACGCATCGGCGCGCCGCCGCAACGCCGCATCGGACGGCGATCCCACTGATCTTCGACGCGGCGCTCGTTTAGCGCGAATCGGCGTTCGCACGGCGTTGCTACCGCTTGCTTTGGAGAAGGGCGCATATATTCTGCCGCGCGCGTCGCGCGTCGCGTGTCGTGTGCGTCCCGTGTTCCTCGCCGGCATATCGCACGATTCCGGCACCGCACTGCTGCTTTTCTGCAAATCGAGTAACGTATCGTTGCGGCTTCCCGAACCGTCCGGCTGCGGGCATTACCTGTGCGATAGGCGATTCCGGAAGCGCGCGGCTGCGCGATGTTCTCCCGGCCGAGTGCGAGGCGGCGAAACGCAGAAGCTGAGCAGATGGCGGCGCACGCGCGGCGTACACACGAATACGCGCGCTTGTTTTCGCGCGCCGATCTCGCGCGCCGGCGCCGCGCCGCGAAGCCACCCGATTTCGGCGAGCGAACACTGGACGTTCGCCTGCCGATCCGTCGAAAACCGAAACAACGACGGCTGCCGCCGGCCGGCGCTTCGTGCGGCCGCGCGGCGCGCCGTCTCGATACGACCGTCACAGGAGACGACATGCCGGATCAGCAGCCCGACGCCATTCCGCCCGAGCCTTTCGTCGCGCCGGCGGCCGACGGCTTTCCCGTGCGCGGCTTCGCGTGGCGGCATCGCGGCCCGGCGGCCGGCAGGCCGGTGACGGTCGTCAATTGCGCGACATCCGTGCGCTGCCGCTACTACTTCCGTTTCGCCGCCTATCTGTTCAGCCACGGCAGCGACGTGCTCGTCTACGACTATCGCGGCATCGGCGAATCGCGGCCCGACGCGCTCGCCGGCTTTCGCGCGAGCTGGCTCGACTGGGGACGTCTCGATTGCGACGCGGTTCTGCAATACGCGTCACGCACGTTTCCGGGCCAGCCGGTCGACGTCGTCGCGCACAGCGTCGGCGGGGTCACGCTCGGGCTCGCCGCGTCGAACGCGCTCGTGCGGCGCGCGTTCACGGTCGGCGCGCAATATGCATACTGGCGCGATTACAAGGGCTCGCATCGACTGCGGATGCTGATCAAATGGCATCTGCTGATGCCCGTCATCGCGCGCCTGTTCGGCTACGTTCCCGCCAAGCGGCTCGGCTGGATGGAGGACACGCCGCGCGGCGTCGCGCTGTCGTGGTGCCGCAGCCGGCCGCGCTTCGAAGACGCGTACGTGCGCGCGCCGATCGCGGAGACGGCCGACGCGCGGCGCGATCTCGTCGAGCGCTTCGCGCGCCTGAGCGCGCCGGTGCTCGCCGTCGGGCTGTCAGACGACGAATTCGGCACCGTCGAGGCAGTCGAACGTCTGCTCGGCTATTACACACGCAGCGCGATCACGCATCTGCGGATCGCGCCCGAGCAGATCGGTGCGGCGTCCGTCGGGCATTTCGCGTTTTTTCACAGCCGTTTCGAGCAGACGCTCTGGCCGATCGCGCTCGGCTGGCTGAAGACGGGCGAGCTCGCGCCCGATGCGCCGGGCGACGTCCATCGGCAGCCGTCCGCGCACGAGCGCGGCCGCGTGGTGCGCGCGGAGGAGGGCGGCCGGGCGGCGACCGGTTGAGCGGCGTGCGTCGGTCGCGGTCGGCTCGACTCGGCGCGACTCGGCGCGCGAAGATCCGTTACCATCGAGCGCTTTCCATTCCATGCACGACGTGCACCGCCGCCGATGCGCCAGCCGACCGACGCCGCTTTGCCGCTCACGTACGACGACGCCTACCGCGTCGTCGAGCTGTCGCCGCCCGCAGCGGCGCAGCGCGCCGGCGTGCGGCTCGTGCGGCTCGATTTCGATCTCGCTGCGGCGCGCGGCACGCGCGCGCTGGAACAGTTGAACGACGCCGAGCGCGAGCGCGCCCGCCGTTTCGTTCGCGCGGAGGACACGCTGCGCAGCGCGGCGACGCGCGCCGTGTTGCGCAGCCTGATCGGCGCGGCGCTCGGCCTGCCGCCCGCCGAGCTGCGGATTGCCGCCGACGCATCCGGCCGGCCGCAGCTCGCGCCCGAGCACGCGGCGCTTGCGCCGACGCTCGACTTCAACGTGTCGCATTCCGGCGCGCACGCGCTGATCGCTTGGAGCCGCGCGGCGCGCGTCGGCGTCGACATCGAGGAGCGGCGCGCGGGCGTCGACTGGCAGTCGCTCGGCCGCGCGGTGTTCGCGCCCGCCGACGCAGCGGCGATCGACAGGCTGCCCGTCGGCGAGCGCGAAGCGGCGTTCTATCGCGTGTGGGCGGCGAAGGAGGCGTTCCTGAAAGCGCTCGGCACGGGGATCGGCGGCGGCTTGACCGCGTTTTCGGTGCTCGACGGCGGGGCGCCGTCGATCGAGACGGCCGCGCCCGCCGTCGGCATCGTCGAGCCGACGGCGCCGGCGAGCGGCGCGGCGGCGTTCGATGCCGCCTGGCTCGACGCGCCAGCCGGCTACGCCGCGTGCGTCGCGTGGCGGCGCGCGGGAGGCGGCGCGTTCTAGCGGAGATCTGTTTCGCGGCGATTCGTCGAGCGAGTCGCACGAATCGTCAGCGGCTTGAATCGTCCGCGCTGTCCGGATCGTCGGCCCGCTCGAATCATCCTGGGTTGTCCGGATCGTTCGAGTTCGCTCGGGCGTCAACGCATCACCGTAATCACCGCATCGCGCGCGGCCGCCGGTGACTCGCGGCTTTGCATGTCGATAGCGAGGCGATACGTGGCGGCAGCCGTCGGAGCAAGCCTCTACGCCACCGTAATCCACGTCACCGATCTCGGCGATCGAAAGCCTCGCCGTAGCTCGCCAGCCATTCCGGCATCCCCAGCTTCCCCGGCGTCGAGCCCGCTCCGGCCCGTCCGGCCACTTCGTCCCCGATCCGACTGCGCACCTCGCCGGGCTAGGGCGTGTTCACACTACATTGATTTAAGGTTATGCTTCGGGGATGGAAATCTCCGAAGCCCAATTCAAACAGATCGAA
>NZ_LOWC01000154.1:0-14778 GCF_001522845.1 Burkholderia sp. BDU5
CTGCGCGCTGCTCTCGCTGCTGGCACTGACCGGCTGCGCGTCGCCGTCCGGAACTGCACTGCAGCCGGTGCCGACGGTCTGCCCGGAGCTGCCGGCGCCGCCGGCGTGGGCGATGGTGCCGCCGCCGTCGCAGACCTCGACCCAGCGGTTGCGGAGCGCGTTTTCGCTGTCGCCGGCGACGACCAGCGCGAGATCGACAAACTGAAGGCCGTGCAGGGGTGGGTGTGCGCCGTGCGGCCGGCGACGCCCGGCTGCTGAGAATCGCCTAGACTTTCCGGACAACCTCCGGGAGGTCACATGGAAATCGATTGGAAGCATGCCCCGAAGCGGGCCAGGTGGTGGGCCGTCGATGCCAATGGCGAGGCGCACTGGTTCCTTGAGCCGAACGTCGCGCCATTCACGGATTTCTGGTTCTCGGATCCGGTTCCCGCGCCGCAGTTCGGGTTCGATGGGGATTGGCGAAAAAGCCTCGCAGTTCGACCTGCTCCGGCCGGCCGTCCGTAGTCGGACGTCACCGTCAGTACATTCCGGCACGCCGCATCTCGTCTCTCAGCAGGTGCAGCAGCCGGTGGAACGGCCCAAGGGGGCCGCCCAGTTCGCCCTTATCCTTGGCGTTTCGATCCCAGGTTTCCCACCAGTCCATGATTTTCACGAGCGATTTCCGGAGCATGACGATCTCCAGGATCAGGCGACGAACCTCGGGATCGCGGTGTGCGCGCCACATCTCACGCAGTTCAGTGTCGCTTGGCGCGACGAAAGAGGGCATCGTGGGTGCGTGTTTGACGAACGGATCCTTGAGCGGCACCACGTTCCGATCGACCTTCGTTTCTTCGAGCGCTCGCGCGTCGACCTCCTCTGGTGCGAAGCCGATGTAGCTCACGAACTCGCTGACCGTCAGCGGAAAAAAAGTGCTTGTGCGGTCTTCGGTGTCTGGATACGTGTACTCCCAGACGTACGCCCAGTTCGGTTTCATAATACGATATACACTGTATGAATGCACAGTATATTGCGGAGTAATATGCAGCAGTCAAGCGCCGAAAAAGGGGATCGGCAATGTGCACGAACTACCGCGCGCCGGACGAAGATCCGGGCATCAGCGAACTGCGGCTCGGCTTGATCGATCTATGGAAGCGTGCGCCGTGGGAGCCGGAGATCTGGCCGGACTATGCGGCACCGATCGTGCGCGCGGCCAGCGACGGCGCAGAGGCCGTGATCGCGAACTTCGGGATGATCCCGAAAGCTCATCAGCCGCCGGGAAAGAAATACCTGACGGTCAACGCGCGCGCTGAGACGGTGGGGGAGAAGCCGGCCTACCGGAACGCGTGGCGCGCGGGGCAGCGTGCATTAATTCCTGCGCGCTGGATCTATGAGCCGAACTGGGAGACCGGCAAGCACGTGCGTTATCGCATAGGTCTCATGGGCTGGCAGCCGCTTTGCGTCGCGGGTATATGGCGGGCGTGGAAGGGGGCGGACGGCGGTGAAATCCTGGCAATGGCAATGCTGACGGTGAACGCCGACGAGCACCCGGTCATGAAGCACATGCACAAACCGGGCGATGAGAAGCGGTCGGTGGTGATCCTGCGGCCGGCCGACTACGACGAGTGGCTGCACACGAAAAACATCGAGGCCGCTTGCGCGATGTTGCAACTTTATCCCGCGGACGAACTCGTTGCTGTGACAGCGCCCAAGTCCGCCAAATCGGAGAGTTAAGGTTTCAAAGGCGGCGGGACTACTTTACGGAAGACGCCGTCGCCGCCAGACGTTTCGCCGCCAGACGTTTCGTACATGAGAAGGTGCCGCCCCATCTGAAGCAGGACCTGAAGGTCATCGATCGAAAGATGCGCAGGCGTTGCGTCGTTTGCTTTGTATAGGCTGATGGCGGTTTCGAGGCGTTCGAGCGTATCGATTCATAGCCCCCTCTGTTTTCGAAGCGGGTGAATCATAGAGCAAAAAGCCCGCAGGAAAGGCGGGCTTCACAGGTCCGGCCGCCAAAGTTATTAGACGGCTATTAGACTTCTTATTAGACAGGTGTCGCGGTGGTGCCGCGAAACCCTTGCATATGGTGGTCGGAGCGATAGGATTCGAACCTACGACCCTCTGATCCCAAATCAGATGCGCTACCAGGCTGCGCTACGCTCCGAAGAATCATGGATTGTATCGCCCCTATCCAAGCCGGGTCAATCTCCGCGTGCAATGGCGGACGCATGCATGCAGACTGCGCAAGAATGGCGGGGCGCCGCGGCAAAGCGCTCGCCGTGCCGCGACGCTGCGGCATGCGGCTTCAACCCATTCTGGAGACGTCCTTGTGATGAACCTGATTCTCTGGCGGCATGCCGAAGCCGAAGACTACGCGAGCACCGATCTCGCGCGCCAGTTGACCGCGCGCGGCCGCAAGGAAGCGCAGGCCGTCGCGAAATGGCTGCGCGCGCGCATCGAGCGCCACGCGACAGTGCTCGCGAGCCCGGCCGCACGCACAGTGCAGACGGCCGAGGCGCTGACCGACCACTATCGAACCGCCGACGAACTCGCGCCCGGCTGCGACGTCGGCGACGTGCTGGCCGCGGCCGGCTGGCCGGATGGAATTGCATCGACGGTCGTCGTCGTCGGACATCAGCCGACGCTCGGCTGCGTCGCCGCGTATCTGCTCGCCGGCTCGGACGAGAGCTGGAGCCTCAAGAAAGGCGGTCTGCTGTGGCTTTCGAGTCGCGCGCGCGAGGGCAATGGGCAGACTGTGCTGCGCGCGGCCATCTCGCCCGATCTAGTCTGATTGGCCGCAATCAAACGCTATTTCATCCTTTCTGCTAAAGTCAAATCGGCGACACGTCACCGAATGGACACCGTTTTGCCACGCAAGCGTCACGGCCGGTTACTACATTGGCGGGCATGTCGTCTCCTTCCTTACGACCAGGAAAGCCTAATGCGAGAACTGCCGACGCCCACGCTCCCATTTGCCTCGCTACCTCTTGACCTGCCGCGCCGCCGTCTGCCGCGCGCGTCCGAAACGGTTACTGCTGAGTTCCGCCTGCGCGCCGCCTGGGCGCGTACCGAAGACGAGTTGCGCGAAGCGCAGCGTCTGCGCCACAGCGTGTTCGCCGAGGAAATGGGCGCGCACGTGAGTGGCCCGGCGGGCCTCGACGTCGATTCGTTCGACTCGTACTGCGACCACCTGCTCGTGCGTGATCTCGACACGCTGAAAGTCGTCGGCACCTATCGCGTGCTGCCGCCGCATCAGGCCGCGCGTGTCGGCCGCCTGTACGCGGAGGGCGAGTTCGATCTGTCGCGTCTCACGCACCTGCGCTCGAAGATGGTCGAAGTCGGCCGCTCGTGTGTGCATCGCGACTATCGCAGCGGCGCCGTCATCATGGCGCTCTGGGGCGGCCTGGGCACCTACATGCAGCAAAACGGCTACGAGACGATGCTCGGTTGTGCGAGCGTGTCGATGGCCGACGGCGGCCACTATGCGGCGAATCTCTATCAGTCGCTTGGCGACGCGCTGACGGCGCCTGAGTATCGCGCGTTCCCGCACACGCCGCTGCCCGTCGACGAACTGCAGACCGGCGTGAAGGTCGCGTCGCCGCCGCTCATCAAGGGTTATCTGCGGCTCGGCGCGAAGATCTGCGGCGCACCCGCATGGGATCCGGACTTCAATTGCGCGGACTTCCTGACGCTGTTCCGCCTGTCGGACATCAATGCCCGCTATGCGCGTCACTTCCTGAACGAACCGCTGCTGCGCTGAAGCTGCCCGGCTCGATGCGAACGACGGCACGGCGAATGCATCGCCGTGCCGTTGCTCTATTGGCGGTTATCAAGGAAGCGAAACGATGGAGTGAGTCGTGTCGCGGTGTCGCCGTGCATTCAATTGACGTGCGACGCGCTGCGACCGCGCGCATTCCAGCGCGCAAACAACGCCTCTCGCGCCCGCCATGAGCGGGCATCAGGTGATTTCAAACTGGCACCGTCCGCGCGCTATGTTGGCGCGCCGCGCGCATCCGCGGGCGGCGTCGCGTTCGTCGTGCATTAGACGGTGGAAGAGAGGCGGCAGGGTGTCAGTGCTTGCGCCGCCAGTCGAGCAGATGATGCTCAGCCATCCAATGATGGATCATGCCTTCGCCGTTGTGCGAGCGCTTGTATTCACGCGACTCGTACACCGACAAGCTGACGAGCACCAGCAACCCGATACCCAGGCCGATCAGGCCCGCAATCGATTCGGCATCCATGGCAGCCCTCCTTTCACACCGGCATAGCGCCACGTCTACATAGTAGGACATGCCGGCGCGGACGCGAAGTCGCGCGTCGGCGTCATCGCACGCCAATTTCCAGTAGACTCGCCGGGCGCGATCCGGCAGAAACGGGGGCGCGATCGTTCATTGACTCCGAGGAAATTCATGACCCGCATCGTCATCGCCGCGCTCGTGGCGGCCGTGCTCGCCGGCTGCGCAAGCGATCCCCGGCAGGGCCGCCGCGGCACGCCGCCGCAAGATCCTCCCGATTATCAAGGCGTGCCGACCGACATGACGCCGCCGTCGATGCTCGGCGAACCCGGCGCAGGCGGGGAGGCCGCGGCGTCCGCGAAGCAGCCGCAATAAGCGCCGGGCACGGCGACTTGGCGGCGCTCACGCAGCGTCCTACGCGCTTGCGATGCGGGCGACGGTGCGGCTCGCCGATCGGCAGCGTCGAGTCGCACGACCCAGGCCGTTTGACGGCGCATTCACGTCGACAAGGCCGCCATCGGCGATTGACGGGATCGGCAAGCCCTGCGCCGCGGGCGACGCGAAAAACGCGTTAGCCTGCGATGTGCGCGATCGACGGCGCGCGGCCCGCGACAGCTCGCTCGAGCCCGGGCAGATGGCGCGCGAGCGTTGCGCCGCGCGCCGCCATGAACACGAGCAGCCCGACCCAGAGCCCGTGATTGCCGAACGGACCGACAAGCGCGAACGTCGCTGCCACAAACAGCGCGAACGATGCCGCCATCGCGCGCATCAGCGCTCGTGTATGCGTCGCGCCGATGAACACGCCGTCGAGCATGAAACCCCAGACTGAGATCACCGGCGACAGCGCGGCCCAGGGCAGGTAGCGTTCGGCGACGCTGCGAATCGACGGCTGATCGGTGAGTTGCGCGACGATCCAGCTGCCCGCGCCCCAATAGACGAGTGCGAAGCCCAGCGCGCCGATACCTGCCCAGAAGAACGTCACGCGCAGCGCTTGCCGGAACGCGTCGCGGTTGCGCGCGCCCGCCGCCGCGCCGACGAGTGCCTCGGCGGCGTGCGCGAAGCCGTCGAGCGCGTACGCCATGAAGGTCTGGAAATTGAGGAGGAGCGCGTTCGCGGCGAGCGTCGCGTCGCCTTGTCGCGCGCCGAGATGCGCGAACCAGCCGAACGCCGACAGCAGGCACAGCGTGCGCAGGAAGATGTCGCGATTAAGCGCAACGAGGCGCGCGAGCGCCGCGCGATCGAAGAGCTCGACGCGCCTGATCTTCGGCAGGCCGCGCGGATTCAACCAGCGAAGCAACAGTGCGCTGAGCGCGAAGCCCGCGATATCCGCCGTCGCGGTCGCGGCGCCGATGCCCGCGACGCCCCAATCGAAGCGATATACGTAGAGCAGCACTGCGCCGATGTTGACGATGTTGATGAACACCTGGATCGCGAGTGCGACGCGCACGCGCTGCATGCCGAGCAGATAGCCGAGCACGACGTAGTTCGCGAGCGCGAACGGCGCGGCCCAGATGCGCGCATGCGCGTAGTCGAGCGCGGTCGAGCGCACCGCGTCGCTGCCGCCGAGCGCGGCGAACGCAAGGCCTATGAGCGGTGTTTGCAGCGCGAGCACCGCCGCACCGAGTGCGAACGCGAGCAGCAGCGCGCGCAGCACGTTGATGCGGATGCCGGCGAGATCGTTCGCGCCGAACGCCTGTGCGACGAGCCCTGTCGTACCCATCCGCAGGAAGCCGAAGCCCCAGTACACGAAGTTGAAGAAGAGGCCGCCGAGCGCGACGCCGCCGAGATACTGCGGGCCGTCGAGGTGGCCGGCGACGGCCGTGTCGACCGCGCCGAGAATCGGCTGCGTGAGATTCGCGGCGATGATCGGCAGCGCGAGGCCGAGCACGCGGCGGTGCCAGCTCGCGGCGGAGCGCGGCTCGGGGTCTTCGTCGGGGTGCGCGGACGCGGAGGGGGCGGACATCGCGGCGTTACGTGCGTTCCTGCACGCACACCCACGGCGACACGACGACCGCCCACAGCTCCGGATTGCGCGTCGCGTAATCGTGCGCGGTTCCGGCCTGCATCCGTTCGACGTGGCCCGCGGACAGCCAGCGTGTGACCTGATCCTTGTCGTCGCCGGCGATCGCTTCGGCGACGCTCACGAGATCGAGATCGCGCGCGACCGACAACAGTTTGCCTTGCGCGAAGAAGCGCTCGAGATCGCACCAGTCGATCTTGGCGGTTTCGCCGAGAAGCTTTAGGTAGAGCGGGCTGTGTTGCGCGTCGAGGGAGGAGGGGGTATTCGGAGGCATGGAGTGAGGCAATTGAACTACGGTGAGCGCCACTATAAACCATTCGCGCGGCCGGCGAGACTCGGCCGTTCGGACGAGTTTTGCAACGCGCGGCGGCATGGGACGATAAGGGCGTACGCGTGCCGATGGATCTGCTTGAGCGGTGTGCGTGGGCGTAATCGCGTCGCTTTTGCGGCCGGTTCGATGCGCGTCGCTCGCTTGCACCGCACGCGTTTCGAACATCGGATGCATCACGCATTACGTGTCACGCAGTGCACGGCGGATGATCTTGCCCGTTGCGGTCATCGGCAGGCTGTCGACGAATGCGACCGCTCGCGGATATTCGTGTGCGGCGAGCCGGGTCTTCACGTGCGCCTGCAGCTCGTGTGCAAGCGCGTCGTTTGCTTCATAGCCGGTGTTCAGCACGACGAACGCCTTGACGATTTCGGTGCGGGTCGCGTCCGGCACGCCGACGACGGCGGCCATCCGCACCGCCGGGTGCTTGAGCAGGCAGTCCTCGATCGGGCCCGGACCGATCCTGTAGCCGGCGCTCGTGATCACGTCGTCGTTGCGGCCGACGAAGCGGACGAAGCCGTCGGCATCGGCGACGCCGACGTCGCCCGTCAGCAGATAGTCGCCGGCGAACTTCTCGCGCGTTGCATCGGGCTTGCGCCAATACCCGATGAACATCACCGGATCGGGCGCGCGCACGCCGATGTTGCCCTCGACGCCAGGCGGCAGCGCATTGCCTGCATCGTCGACGATCACGATGCGATGTCCGGGCGCCGCCTTGCCGATCGTGCCCGCTCGCGGCTCGAACAACGCGCTGCACGACGATAGCACGACGTTGCATTCAGTCTGTCCGTAGAACTCGTTGATCGTCACGCCGAACGCGTCACGCCCCCATGCGACCAGTTCGGCGCCGAGCGACTCGCCGCCGCTCGCGACCGACTCGATTGCGAGCGTGTAGCGTTCGCGCGGCTGGGTGACGGCCGCGCGCATCAGCTTCAGCGCGGTCGGCGGCAAGAACGTGTGCGTCACGCGGTGCCGCGCGAGCAGCTCGAACGCGGCCACGCCGTCGAACTTCTCGAAGCGGCGCGCGAGCACCGGCACGCCGTGATGCAGCGACGGCAGCAGCAGGTCGAGAAGGCCGCCGATCCACGCCCAGTCGGCGGGCGTCCAGGCGAGGTGCGCGCGCGCCGGAAAGAGGTTTTGCGACATCTCGACGCCGGGAAGATGGCCGAGCAGCACCCGGTGCGCGTGCAGCGCGCCCTTCGGCTTGCCCGTCGTGCCGGACGTGTAGATGATGAGCGCCGGATCGTCGGCCGACGTGTCAGCGGGTTCGAGCTTGTCCGACTCGGCCGCGAGCGCCGCATCGAACGCGAGCACGCCGGGCTCGGCGAGATCGGGCGCGCCGTCGATGCAGTAGATCGTCGCGAGCGACGGCAGCGACGCGTGTAACCGCGCGATCTTCTCGTAGCCGGCGCGATCGGTGACGAGCGCGACCGCGCCGCTGTCGCCGAGGCGGAATTCGAGCGCGTCCTCGCCGAACAGCGTGAAAAGAGGCACCGCGACCGCGCCGAGCTTGTATGCGGCCAGATGCGCGATCGCCGTTTCCGGGCCTTGCGCGAGCAGAATGCCGATCCGGTCGCCGCGCTTCACGCCTGCGCGCGCGAAGCTGTTCGCGAGTCGATTAGAGGCGCTTCTCAACTGGTCGAACGTGTAGCGCGCGATGACGCCGTCCGCATGCTCGTGAATCAGTGCGACGCGGCCGCTGCCGTCAGCCCATTTGTCGCATGCATCGACACCGATGTTGTAGCGCGCCGGAACGCGCCATTCAAAGCGGTCGACGCGTTCGGCGTAACTGGCGGCGTGGGGCAGCATCGGGCGTCTCCGGTTGTTTTTTGTGCGGCGTTTCGACGCACAGTACACCGAATCGCCGGGCGTACGCGTGGCCGTTAGGGGCGATCCTAGAGGGCGCGTTCATGCGCATCATGCGCAAACCACAAATGCCGCGTATGATCGTTTCACCAACGATAGATACGACCATGGACCTGTTTCTGATAGCTACGGGGCTCAGCGTGATAGGGATCGGCGCGCTGGTGGTGTTCGCGCGCCATGTCGATCCGCTTTCCGGCCGTCTGCACGGCCGGTTGCGCAAACGCTGATCGTTCTCTTGATCCGATCGCCCGGCTCGCGCCGGAACGCGTATGACGCGCCGTGCCGTGCGCGCCGCTTCGCGCTGCGTCAGCGCGACGGCAGGTAGCGCGACGGATCGATCGAGCGGCCGCCGTAGCGCAGCTCGAAATGCAGCGCGACACGGTCGTTGTCGGTGTCACCCATCTCCGCGATTTTCTGTCCCTGCGCAACCGTCTGGCCTTCCTTCGCGAGCAGCGTGCGGTTATGTGCGTACGTCGTCAGGAAATCGGCGTTGTGCTTGACGATCAGCAGATTGCCGTAGCCGCGCAGACCGTTGCCCGCATAGACGACCGTACCGGCTGCTGCCGCGACGATGGGCGTGCCCGCCGTGTTCGCGATGTCGATGCCCTTCGACTTCGAGCCGTCGAATGAGCGGATCACGTTGCCGGCGGCGGGCCACACGAGCGATATGCTCGACGCGGGCTTCACGGAGGGCGGCGGCGAGGCAGTGGGCGACGACGGCGCCGGGCGGCTCGGGCTGCGCGAGGCGCTCGTCGTGCCCGATGTCGAAGCGGAGCCCGGCGGCGGCGCGATGCGCAGCACCTGGCCGACTTCGATTGCGTCGGGATTCGTGATCTGGTTCCAGCGGATGATGTTCGCGATCGACTGGCGATTCGCGCGCGCGATCTGGGAGAGCGTGTCGCCGCGCTCGACCCGGTAGAAACCGGGGCCGACGGGCGCCGAGCCGCACGCGGCGAGCAGCGCGGCAAGCGATGCGACGACGAGCCGTCTCGTGGTTTTCAGCAACATTGAACCTCGCAAAGCACCGCCGCGACGGTGCGCGGCGGCGGATACAAAAACATCTGATTTTAACGGGTTCGGCGGCGGGCTCGTCGTTTTGGGGTGTTTGGACGTCGGTGGCGGGTGTTCGGAAGGGTTGGCACGCGGGCGGAGCGGGCCCGCGCGGCAGCCGTTCGAGCAGGCTGCCGCGCCCGGTCGAGCGTGGTGCGCGGCGTTACGCGATCGGCGTCACGCGGATGCGCAGCGCTGCGGTTTCGGTTGCGCCCGGCGCGACGTGACGTAGGCCGAGGCCGTTGTGGATCGCGTCCGGCAGGCCAAGCCACGGCTCGACGCAATAGAAATCCGATCCCGGCGCTTCGGTCCACGTCGTCACCGCGTACCACGGCACCGAGCCTGGGCGGTTCAGGTCGATCTCGATTGCGTGGCGGCGGCCGGGCATCAGTACGCGCACCGGCTCGGCGGGCACGCCGTCGAGGCAGTGGAAGCGGTCGAGGATGCTCGGATCATCGAGCGTGTAGCGCGGCAGGCCGGCCTCGGGCGCGCTGATCGAGCCGTCGTCCAGTTGACGGCGTCGCTGCGTCGGCGGCAATTCGAGCACCGTCGACGCGCGTTCGGCATGCGGCAACGCGAAATAGAAATGATGGCCCGCATAGTGCGGCAGCGGCGTGTCGCCGAGATTGGTCGTGGTCAACTCGACGTCGAGCGTGCGCGCGTCGACGAGCCGATAGCGCGCGGTGAAGCGGAATTCGAACGGAAAGCCGGCGCGCGTCCGGTCGCTGCTTTCGAGCGTCAGCGCGACACCGCGGCCATCGGCGTCGACTTGCGCGTCGAACGGCAGGTCGCGCGCAAAGCCATGCATCGGCAATTCGCGGACGATGCCTGCACCGTCGCGCCAGAAGCCGATCCGCCCATCGACGCGGTGGCGGCCGAGAAACGGGAACAGCAGCGGATTGCCGCCGCGGATCTTCGCGGGGAGGGAACGGTCGGCGGATTCCGGCCAGAAGACGACGCTCGCGCCGTCGATGCTCCACGACAGGAGTCGTCCGCCCACTTGGGGCGCGATGCGCGCGAGCGACGCGCCGTCGATGAGTTCGAGGATGTCCTGATTCTGGAAAGAAGGCATGATGGCAGGCGTCGGCGTTCGCTAGGGTAGGGCCGCCAAGGATAGCGGAATCGCCGCGGGCTTGGGTGCGCGGGGCGGTGCAGCGGGTCACGCGCGGACAGCTAAGGGAAATCGCGCATGCGGGAAATCGAGAATGTCAAAAGTGGCAATCTGTAAGGACAATGACGCAAACCGGTCATTCTTAAAGCGCCGGATCTGTACCTAATAAGGAGCGAACATGGATCTGGCAACTGCAATGGCCCTCACGCTGTTCGGCATGTTCACCGGCAGCACCGTGCTGTTCTTCTACAAAGTCGGCCGCTGATTCGCCGCTTTTCGCTCCCAGAGCATTGTTGCAATCTGCGGCGATGCGCTCTCGTCCAAGCTTTCAATCGCATTAAAAGTGTATCTGGCTGTTAGCCAGATGCCCGATTCGCGCCAAACGCCTTGGCGCGGTCATTCTCGCTCGGCATAATCGGGGCGCGGTTTTTTCGGGCGGCGCAGCGATCTGCACGACGCCGTTCCCGTCAGTTCTCCTCGCTTAACCCTCTCCGATAAAAGGACCGACGCGTGAGCCTCTGGTTTCTGGTATTTCTGAGCGTCCTGCAGGGCGTCACCGAACTCTTTCCTGTCAGCAGCTTGGGGCACACGCTCCTCGTGCCCGCGCTTGTCGGCATGCACATCGACAAGCATGCGCCGCAATTGCTGCCCTTCCTCGTTGCACTGCACCTCGGCACCGCGTTCGCGCTGCTGTGGTATTTCCGCGAGCGCTGGGTCGCGCTGATCGCCGGCTTTTTCGCGTCGCTGAACGGACGCAAGAATGACGAGGGCCATCTTATGTGGGCGCTCATCGTCGGCACGATTCCGGCTGGGCTCGTCGGGCTGCTGCTCGAAAAGCGCATTGAGCGGGTGTTCCACGATTTGCGTATCGTCGCGATCGCGCTGATCGTCAACGGCATCCTGCTGTGGCTCGGCGACCGCATCCAGCGTGCGCGCGCACATCGTCCCCCCGAGAAGCTGACGTTCAAGCAGGCGTTTTTCGTCGGCCTCGCACAGATCGGTGCGCTAATTCCAGGCTTTTCGCGCAGCGGTCTGACGATGATCGCCGGCAACGCGGCGGGGCTCACGGCGGAGAAGGCGGCGGAGTTCTCGTTTCTGCTTGGCACGCCGATCATCTTCGCGGCGGGGCTGCTCGAATTGCCGAAGCTTTTCCACGCGCCGGATCAACTTGCCGACGCGTTGCTGGGCGGCGTGTTGACCGCGATCGCTGCGTATCTGAGCGTGCGGTTCCTGATGCGTTATTTCGAAGGGCGCGGGCGGCTTGCGTCGTTCGGCTTGTACTGCGTGCTCGCGGGCCTTTTCTGCCTCGGCTGGTTCATATTCCACACGCAGCCGGTTTGATGCGATTGGCGTTTCCGATCGCTTCCAGGAGGCGATCGGGTATAATTGCCGGCTCGGTTTTTGCCGGGCTTGCCGTGGGATGCTTGTCATGGCCGTCGGAACATTTCGGCAGCCTCCCGCAGCGCTGAAATGTGCGGCGCTTGCCGCCACTTTCCTCCTCCTCGACCGCCCTTAGCTCAGTCGGATAGAGCAACGGCCTTCTAAGCCGTAGGTCACACGTTCGAATCGTGTAGGGCGGGCCAGCTAAAAGCCTTATGCAGCAAGGGATTGCGCCGCTTCCGACAGCGGCGTTTTTTCTTCCTGCCCTACCGACTGCGCCCAAAATGTGACCGTCCCGGCGTGCTGCGCCAGATGGCTGGGCGCAAGGTGTGCGTACTTCTGCACCATCGCGATGGTCTCCCAGCCGCCCAACTCCTTCAGCACCATCAGCGGCGTGCCGCGCTGTACGTGCCAGCTCGCCCAGGTGTGCCGGAGGTCGTGCCAGTTGAAATCCTCCATCCCAGCAGCTTGACATGCGCGCGCGAAATCTCGCTTGTCGATCTGTCCGATCAGCTTCGGCGGCCCGTCTCCGCGCGTGTACTCCCGCGTGAAAACGAGATCCGTCGCCGTCTGCATGCGCCGCTCGAGCACGCTCATCGCGTCCTGGTTGAGGGGCACCGATCGCGCTCGCTTCGACTTCGCTCCGGCGTGTGTGATCCATGCATTGCGCTGCGCGAGATCAACCTGCGAAATTCTCAAGCCGAATAGCTCGGATTCGCGCATGCCTGTCGCCACGGCGACGATCGCGGCGTCGCGCATCCACGGCAGGCGCAACGCGTTGATCATCTTCATGATCACTTCGGGCGGCTCCCACCGTACACGTACATCAGGCTCTTCGAACCGCTGAAGCTTCGGCACGCGGTCCAGCCACTCCCACTCAACGCACAAGTTCAGCATACGCCGTATGGTATTGACGTAGCGGTTTCGCGTGCCGGGCTCCAGCGGCCGCGCCGGCTTGCCCTTGATCAGCCGATGCGTTGGGAGCGCATCGAAGATCTCGTCGGCCGTGATAGTCCGAATCGAGCGTCCGACAAATTGCTCTCCCCAGTACGTGACGTGCCGCAGTTTCCCGGCATAGTCACGCTGCCCCTCGCACAGCTTCAGAAACCGCATCGCCGCTTCTTCGAAAATACGATCGGGAACCTCTCCCAGCTTGTCTTGCCGCCACAGATCAGCTTTCAGCCGGTCGTGGTATTCCTGCGCTGCCCGCCTGTCCGTTGTTTCAGCAGAGCGGCGAATTCTTTCGCCGCTTGGCGTGCGGAGGTCGATAAACCAGACCCCGGAGCCTTTACGTCTGCGGATTGACATCCATTTTCTCCACCGACCCGCAGCGATAGCCGGGTCAGATTGTTGCGTTTTTCTGATAGTCCGGCAAGCCGCGACGGCCAGACCCGCCAAACCCGGGAGCCCGGTAGGCGAAATCCAATTTGCTTGCGCATCGCGAACACGGTGCTGTACGACAGCTGCATGCGCTCAGCGACTTGCTGGAGGGTGAGGGCGGTTTCGTCGTGTTCGTTCACTGATCGATCCTCCTGAAATCGACAACCCATACCCACGGGTTCGTGTCCCACCCGTAGCCGCGCGCGGCGTTGAGGCTGTCCCACAGATCGTGAAATGCGCGAATGCTCGGCGGCCGGAAGGCACCGGCGCAGTACCCGCGCATGTGATGGTCCTCGATCGTCACGCCTTCGGCGCCCGCATCGGCCTCGCTGATCGACCGCAGCCGCTCGACGCGCACGCCGGTCACTTCGAGCAGCGTGCGCGCGGCGGCGCGCGGCATGAAAATAGACGGCCGGCGCCACCACGCCGGCAGCACGCCACCGCGCGCGGCGTTCGGCACGGCGCCATCGAAGCGGTATTCGCGGCCAGTCTCGAGCGTCATGTCGACGAAGTGCCACTCGTCGCGCTCCTTCTTCGCGCTGTAGCGAGTCTCCCACCGGCCGTATGCGATGTACGACTCGCGCACCCAAAGCTGGTCTCCAGGCACGCCGTACGGGCACCGCGTCGGCGCGCACCGCCATTCGTAGGATCCGCGAGTAGGCGCGTCCAGAACCCACGCGTTTCCGACAGCACTGGCCGTCAGGCCGGAGAACTGGAGATTCAGTCCGGGCCGCACGGTGCGCCAGTTCACCACGCGGCGCGTCTGCGACTTCCGGCCGGCGCGCGCGGCGGCCGACATCGGCTCGTTGAAGAGGATGGGGTGTTCGGTCACAGGTCGAGCTCCTTCGTATCGCCGAACGTCGTCGTCGCGAGGCGCACCATCTCGCCGATGTTGGTCGACAGCTTCCAAGACGGATAGGTCGTTGCGAGCTGCGCCTGCAGCTTCTTCCATTCGCCGAGGGTCATCGTCATGGTGAGCGGCATCGGCACGTCGTCGGGCCGCTGGATCTTGAATTCGGATTTCATCGTGGCTCCGGGAATTCGTCGTGAGTGCGGCCGTCGAGGTGGCGGCCGGCGGTCTTCTTGCCGACGCGATATACAGTCGGCTCGTCGTCGTAGCTCAGGCCGTCATGCTCACCGGGCGTCATCGTGCTGAACGACCATTCGTCGCCGAACCAGTCGGCGACACGCTCGGTGCGCGTGGGCCGGCCACCGCAGTTTTCGCCGGGCGCCCACTCACCCCATTGCTTGAACAGGAACGGCACGCCGGCGGCCGCGCACTGATCGCGCAGGTCGCGAGCCCAGTCGGGGTGCATCGGCCGCGCGTCGGCGCCGCTTTCGCCGCCGACGATCACCCAGTGCAGGCCGCCATCGTCCGGACGGCGGCATTCGAACTGCCTCTTGCCTTCGTGCGTGCGCCAGTTGCCGGTAG
>NZ_LOWC01000155.1:0-2994 GCF_001522845.1 Burkholderia sp. BDU5
ACCTCCTCGTTCAAGTGGACACAATCGTCGCCGCTCTAGCTTCACACGAACAGTGCGTGGTTCATCGATCGCTTACGATTGAGGGTACTGGTGCTGCTTCAGGATCACATCCGGCCGTTCGCCCTCGCGCGCACGCTTCAAGCCCCGCCAGCCTTCAGCTGCTGCGAGATCGGGCACCCACACGGTCGTTATGGCGCCGTGAACGTGCCCTACGCGCAGAGCGTTGGCCGCCGCAAACTGCCCGAGCGTCGCCCCGTTTTCGCGCTTGAGCATCTTTCGTAACTGCTGCTCCTCGGGAAGGCCTCCCGCCAGGAATTTCATCGGCACGCTGGCGGCCGGTTTCACGTACGCTGCCTTCCAACGATGCGCAAGCTTGCGTCGCTGCACGATCCGCAGATGGGGCGCGAACTCGACCAGGCCCTCTTCTTTCAGGGCATTGATGAGCCGAGTAGCGGTCATGACCGCAACGCCAGCTTCGCGCGCAAGCTCGCTCGCCGTCATGTATATCTTCTCCGGGGCACTTATCAGGTTCTCGCGCTTGATGTCGACCGCGAGCAGGAGCTTGAGCATCCATTGGGCGAGGTCGGAGAATACGAGCGTCGGCGGTGCCGAATGACTGCTGCGCCGCACGGTCACCGGCTGCTCATCGGCCTGCAGCTCCGGAAAATCTGCGTACAGGGGCACGTCGGAGAGGATGGCAAGCGGCTCACCGTTCCCGTACTCCCTATGGAAGCTCACCAGCTTTTTGATAAGCGCGGGCGATGCGATTCCCACCCAGAGGACGACAGCCGGGCGTGATCGGTCTTGCCGTGCGTTCGCGCGTGCGCGCGACTCCAGCAGAGCCTGCGAGAATAGCGGGATCGCGCGATCGGCACGGCCTTCGGTCAGCGCCTTCAATACGACGTGATACGTCTGGCCACGGGGGCTCGTTAGAATGAAATCCCCACCCCTGCCGTCCTCGCCCTTCTCAACGACGTCCCAGCCATGGCTTTGGAAAAGCGAATGCACGGAGTGGCGCGCGAGGCGGTCGGCGGCTCTGGTTACGAAGTGTAGGTCGCTCATATCACTTACCCATGTATTTCAGTTGGCCATGTTAAATAACATGGCCACGTTAATTCACACGGCCATGTGACGCTTACGGTCACATCAAGGCAAGCGGGATTGCGCACTTCCAACACTCCATACAAGGAACAAGAACTAATCGAATGGCTAAGATCGCACCGGCGCACAAGGGTCACTGGTAAACTCGCGCGTCCAAAGTAACTTTCCGCCGGACCCATGAAAACTCCGTCGACCGACGTCCTCGCAGGCCACACGCCAGTGATGCAGCAGTACCTGCATCTCGTCCGACAAGGCTCTGACAGATTACCTACGCTGTCAGCTGCGCCGTGCGATTTCTAGTGTTCCGAAGCCGATCCGAAACAGACAATCGGCGTCGCAGTTTTGAATGTCCGCTTGTTACGGCTCCATGCCCTTTGGAAGAGCCGGTGTCCATGAAAGCGGATCAGCTCCATCAACCACAGCGCGGCGTCACCTTGCCGGGATCGAATGGGCCGATGGGGACAGCCAGGAATTGAACCGTGAATCTTCTTGGATGTCCCGCGTTCGCGTTCAGCTCGTCATGCCGCGCGCGTGCCCCTCATGCACCGAATCGCGCTATCGGAATTGTTCCCATGGACCTGCGACAGAAGCGCGTGCGCGCAGCATCCCGTATTGGCCACCCGTGTAGCCGAGTTCCGCGGAGACGAACAATCCGTTGGCGAGCGATTGAATCGACGTGCAGCTCAAGCCGCAGGGCACGAGGGTGAACTTCTCCCAAGGGCCTACGACGGAAGCACGCGCGCGCAACATCGCATACTGGTCACCCGTGTAGCCGAGCTCCGCGGAGACGAACAGCCCGTCGGCCTCCGATTGAATCGTCCAATATCCGTCGCTGGGGAAGTTGCAGATACTGTATTGCTCCCAGGGACCCGCCACGGTCGCTCGGGCGCGCAACATCGCATATTCGTTCCCGGCGTATCCCAGTTCCGTCGAGACGAGGTCGTGGTTGGCAAGAGACGTAATGGTCACATTTTGCGTGCATGTGGGGCCGACGGCGTTCGGCGATGCGGGGGTCGCGATCACGCTGGACAAATTCCGAATTCCGAGTTCGGCTCCCGCGTCCGCGGAGGCAAGAGCCGGAACCAGCGAGACTCCGAGCGCCAATGCCACCGATGTGCCGCGACCTAAACGACGTTTCGAAAACGTTGCGCTCATTGCATGGCCTCCAAATGAAAGATGTAATATCGAATGCTCCGAAATACGCGGCTCGTAAACGATTGCTCTTTGCACTTGCTGTCGAGGCGGCCGCGTAAGCCTCGATGCGCGAAACCAACGTCGTCCGGGCCTGCACATGTCCGGTACGTCGTTGAAAAATCGACAGGCCACGAAGAAAACCGTTGGTGCAAAAACTTCAGTCGAATCACGCCCTGAATTTACGGCACAGTGATGAATTCGCCGGTCGCTACCGCCCAGCCAAACCAGCGGATATCGGCCTGTCAACGCCGGAGGTCCGCGCTGCTCGATCCCTTCGCATATGCCCGTTCCTGATTGATTCCATCGTAAATAATGAGAAATTCTTCAAATAGCGAAAATCTCAACGCGACTACTGCCGAAGCACGCTTGCTCGATCCCGAGCAAAGCTCCTTTACCATCCAGACTCGCCAAAATCTCTGCCTCTCAGTGACAAGATAGATCGTAGTCGGCACAAATCCAGGAATTTCCATATAACGTCTCATGCCAAAATTAAATATTTCACAATTTCGACAATATATCCATCAATACGATACCGTTTTGTCACACGTTCAGAGTGGCGATGCGAATAGATACATTTATTCGAATACAGGTGAGCGGAAGATCTGTTTGGTTGAGAGTGAAAATAAGAGACGGTTTCATAAAGACTGGTCGGCCCGCCGAAGGGTATTCCAGCAGATCAGGCAGCAACCGAGTTTGAGG
>NZ_LOWC01000156.1:0-2257 GCF_001522845.1 Burkholderia sp. BDU5
GATCTTCAGGTGCAGCTTGTCATAACAGCGCTTGAGTCGTGCCATCACCCGCTCGCCAGCCTTCCGGCTGCGCACGTAGACGTTGCAGTCGTCAGCGTAGCGGGCAAAGCGGTGGCCCCGTCGTTCAAGTTCACGATCCACCTCGTCCAGAAGCACATTGGCCAGTAGCGGCGAGAGCGGTCCGCCTTGCGGCGTCCCCTCCACGCGCTCGACCACCACACCGCCATCCATGATGCCCGCGCTCAGGTAGGCTCGAACCAGCCGGATGTCCCCGGCGTCGTTCACGCGTTTCCTGAGACGGTCAATCAGAATGTCGTGGTTGACCCGATCAAAGAACTTCGACAGGTCGACGTCGACCACGATGCGGTAGCCTTCCTGCACGTATTGCTGTGCTGCAAGCACAGCAATACGTGCGCGGCGGCCGGGACGGAACCCGTGGCTGTGCTCACTAAAGGTAGGATCGATCAGCGGCTGCAGCACCTGCAACAGTGCCTGCTGAATCAGACGGTCGGTCACGGTGGGTATCCCCAGGTCAGATTGGATGGCGTCGACAGTCCCGCTCGAGCAAGTTCTTCCTCGAATATCACGCGCGCCGGGCTCGTAACCGGCTGGACCACCCACGGCCACGCGACGAGTTCGTCGAGCGACACCCGTTTGCGTGTCGCGAGCGGATGGCGCTCGCGCACCACGAGCGTAAGCGTTTCGCACGCGAGCGGTTCGAACCGGAAATCGTTGTGCTGCAGCGACGTGGTAAGCCGCCCGAGCGCGAGGTCCACCTCGCGGCGGTACAACAGTTGGACGATCTGGTCGCTCGTCTCGCCGAGGATGCGCATGTTGAGGAGGGGCCGCTCGGTCTTGAGCGCGGCGACCGCCAGCGCGAGCACGTCGGGCGCTGCGCCCATGATCGCGCCGACAGTCAATTGGCCATGACCGCCGCGGCGTTTCACCTCGAGATCCTCGGCGAAGCGGGTCAGGTCTGACAATGCCCGGCGCGCGTACGCGAGCACCGTGCCGCCGAGCGTGGTCGGCTCCATGCCGCGCGCATTTCGCTCGAACAGCTTGAAACCGAATGCATTCTCGATGTCGCCCAGCATGCGGCTCGCGCTCGGCTGTGCGACGTTGATTTCGTCGGCCGCCTGATGCAGGTTGCGGGCATCGTCGAGTGCGACGAGGAGCGTCAGGTGTTTGAATTTCAGCCGGTTGACGAGTGCAAGTGAGGCAGCCTAATGTCGTTGTCAAGCCATAGCAGGTTGTCCGGGTGTGAGCGGCGATCGGGAACGGAGCATAGCCCAAAGGACGGTTTACGCGTCGTCTGGCCAGGGCGATGACGGCTTGGTGATGCCACTTGCCTTCTTTGCGCTTGCGTGCGTAGAAGGCCATGCTGTCCGGAGTGCGCAGGGAGGCGCGGCGGGCTGGCCGAACGGGATCGTCGCCGCCGCGGACCTGAGCGCGCCCGATGCCGAGGCCACGCTTGCCGTGCATGCGTCGTTCGCGAATGTGCGCGGGATCCGGCAAATCCTTAACGTGCACGACGATCCGTTGTACGGATATGTCCAGCGCCATTACTTGCGCGATCCGGCGTGGGTCGAAAACTTCGCGCGGCTCGCACGCCATGGACTGTCGTTCGATTTGCAGCTCTATCCGTCGCAGATGCCCGAAGCGGCCGAGATCGCGCGCGCATCCGGACGTCCAGATCGTGCTCAACCATGCGGGCATGTTCGTCGGCCGCCACAGCCCGGCAGGCTATCGCGCCTGGCGGAACGGCCTTCGGGAACTGGCAGCCTGCCCGAACGTCGCCGTGAAGATCAGCGGGCTCGCGATGTTCGACCATTGCCGGACGGTGGAAAGCCTGCGGCCTTATGTGCTCGAGACGATCGATGCATTCGGCGTCGAGCGTGCGATGTTCGCATCGAATTTTCCGGTCGACCGGCTGTTCGCGACTTACGACGCATTGTGGCGCGCCTATGCCGCGATTGTCGCGGGGATGAGCGACGCCGAGCAACGCCTGCTGTTCGGTGGCAACGCGGAGCGCATCTATCGGATTTAAGTTCCGCCGGACGTCCGGTGACTGAAGAACGAATATATCAATGGAGACAAACGTGCAGAGATTTCTCGGCAGTCAATCCGTCCCGCGGCTGGTGTGAACGCCGGTCCAAATCCGACACTAAACGACGGCGTTCTGGAATTGAGCGTTTGAAGTGGCCGTGCTTGGAAGATGATGTTTGCGGGGTAGCGACGCTGCGGATGCCTGACGCTT